>NZ_JBVILR010000025.1:71828-105619 GCF_055580265.1 Streptomyces sp. NPDC032091
GTACGCGGGGATTTCCTCGCTGGTGCTTTTGTTGGTTCTTTTCGGGGGGGGGGGGGGGGGGGAGGGGGGGGGGGGGGGGGGGGGGGGGCTCCCGGCCCCCCCCCCCACCACCCCCTCGGGCGCCGTCAGCGCAGCGCCGGGCGGGTGCTGATCAGGGTTCCCGCCGGGCCGCGGACCAGCATCGGGCGGCGGCGGAGCGCCGGCTGGGGGCCGACCGGGCGGAAGACGTGGGCGACCAGCAGGTCCTGCACGGCCGGCCCGGCGGGACCGGCCGCCAGCTCGTGGCCGTCGTACGCGACCACGCGCCGGTCGAACAGCAGCCCCCGGCCCGGCCCCGGGTCCGCCTCCAGCAGGGGCACGCGCGGGCCGGTGCCGTACAGCCGGGACCGGCCCGCCCCGTCCCCGGTCCGCCCGACCACCGCCACGAGGGCGAACTCGCAGGCGTCCGGCACCGGTCCGGGCAGCCGCACCGGGACGGTCCGCCCGGCCGGCGCCACGGTCCGCACCCGGTGCAGCTCGATCAGCCGGTCCGCGTGCACGTCCAGCCAGGACCCGCACAGGGCCGGCCGCAGCAGGGCGGAGAGCCCGGCCGCGAGCCGCGGGTCGGTGCCCGCCTCCGGGGCGCCGAACGGGGGAACGGGCCGGAACAGCCAGTCGTCGTCCGCCGTCCACGACATCAGCAGCCGCAGCGGCGGCTGCGGAGGGCCGGCGAAGCCCGCCGCGACCACCCCCGGCACGGGGTCCAGCCCGATCAGCGCGAAGCCGTGCTCCCGCAGGGACACGGCTCAGCCCGCGGCGACGGGCGTGCGCTCGGCGGAGAGCCGGGCCAGGTCCAGGCGCTCGTCGAGGTGGCGGGCGGAGGAGTTGGCCCGCCACAGCGCGCCGCGGGCGATGCCCCGGCGCATGTAGGCGGTGTCGGCGCTCGGGATGACCACGTTGTGGAACCAGCCGGCGGCGTGCTGGGAGTCGATGGTGATGTGCAGCCGGTGGTACGTGATGCCGACCTCGGGCAGGCCCAGCCGCTCCCAGGCGCGGACGACGTTGCGGAACCGGTCGGGGGCCAGCCACTCGGTCATGCCGAGGAAGCCGACCGCCTCCGGGTACAGGTGCCGGTAGCGGCACAGCAGCACCGCGAGGTTGCCGGAGTGCAGGTCGGTGGTGGTCATGGCGGCTTCGAGGTCCTCGCTGCGGACGTCGAAGACCTCGTAGATCTTGTTGAAGAGGTGGGTGTGGACGGCCTGGGGGTCGCCGTTGCCCATCTCGTCCCAGTAGTTGGCGGCGATCTCCATCTTGCTGGCGCCGGCCGTGCCGATCTGCATCATCGCGAGGAAGTCGTCGAAACGGCCGTCGATCAGGGACTCCTGGATGACGTACGTGCGCAGGTCCTCCTCCCGCGCCTCGCGGTTGATGAACTCGGTGTAGTAGGGGTGCTTGAACGCGCGGTGCTTGCGCACCAGGCCCTTGAGCCACGACAGGAACGCCTTGGGCTCGGTGGGCGCGGACTCCAGCAGCCCGGGCTCCAGGTGGGCGTCCTCGGCGGCCAGGGTGGCGTTCTCCAGCAGCCGGGTCACCTCGTGGAGCAGCACCGAACCCTCGGCGCTCGGCCGGTCGGGGATCTGCATCACGGTCTGGTAGATGCGCGAGAGCAGGAGCTGCTGGTGGTAGTGGGCGTCCTCACGGCCGGGGCCGGCCACGGCCGCGGCGTTCAGGTCGGTGACGGCCTCGACGATACGGGCGCGCTCGCCCAGGAACTTGGCGTCGATCTCGTCGGCGTCGACGGTCAGCCAGGACGAGATCTCGTCCACGAGCGCCGCGGCGTCCGTCCTGCGGAGCACGGGAACGGTGTGGTGGTCGCTGCTGGGCAACTGCGTCTCCATGTCTGTCGGGGTCGCTCGGGAGGGCGACGCCTGTCGGGGTCGCGCCGGGCTGGGGAAGGGAAGGGAAGGGGCGGATCCGTCGACGGCGCCCCCGGACGAAGGGCCGCGAGGCCCGGAAGGGCTGGATTCGTTCGCTCCGCGGGTCCGGGAGGACGGGACGGGCGCCGGGGCGGAGGCCCTGTCGGGCGGTCCGGGCGCCGCATGCCAAAGACACGCGCATCCCTGGTCTCGGATCGGGATGCGCGTGCCTGGGATGAGCACCTGCGGAGAGGGCAGGATTCGAACCTGCGTGGGCAGAGCCCGTCCGGCGAAGAGCCGGACCCCATTCGGCCGCTTTGGGTACCTCTCCATCGGCCTTTCTCGTGCCCTCAGCTTGGCACGCGGCGGCTGACACCGGGCTGATGGATATCTGAGACGGGAATGGTGCCGGCGGACGGGTTCGGTCAGGGGCCCATCAGCGCCCGCTGGGATAGTGAAGGGCGATCGGTCCCGTACCGATCCCGACTTCTTCACGACGTACACAGGGAGTTCCCGTGACCGCCGAGACCGCCAAAATCGCCGTTTCCCGCCTCTACAACGACGAGAACGGCGAATCGCATTTCATCGATGAGACGCTGGAGGTGACGGCCCTCAATTTCGCGCCGCCCGCGCCGTCGCTCTTCGTCTCCGAGGGCATACCGGCCAAGCAGGCCGTGTACCTGTACATCCCGGCCGGCTGGTTCGGCGACTTCCACCCCGCGCCGCGCCGCCAGATCATGACGCTGGTCAGCGGCCGGATGGAGTGCGGCGTCAGCGACGGCACCTGGCGCACCTTCGTGCCGGGCAACACGCAGCTGGTCGAGGACACGGTGGGCAAGGGCCACGCGACGAAGGCCCTGGAGGACTGCGTGATGATCGTGTCCCAGCTCGCCGACTGACGCCGCGTCACCACACGGGAAGGGCCCGGGCCTTCAAGGCCCGGGCCCTTCCCGTTCTTCTTCCGGTCAGCCCTTGACGTATCCGAAGCTCTCGGCGAGCTTGCCGCCCTCCAGACGGTGCACGTTCACCCCGCGCACGAAGTCCTTCGGGCCGCCGCCCCAGCGCAGCGTCCAGCGGCAGACGGAACGCTCTCCGGCCACCCAGACGTCCTCCACCTCGAACGTCATGTGCTCGTTGCCGGCGATAGCGCTCCAGAACTGCAGACATTCGTCATAACCGACGTGCTTCGTGCCGTCCGGGGCGGGCCCGGAGTTCTCCAGCAGGCAGTTCTCGGCGAGGATGTCCTTCAGCAGGCCGGGGTCGTGCAGCTGGAATGCCTGGTTGAACTGTTCGATAACCTTGCGCGTCTGCTCGTCGGACATCGGGACTCCTCACGTCTCATGACTCTGCACGGGGTGGTGGAACGTCGGCCGGACCGGGCGGGACGGACAGGACCGGCCGGGGCCACAGGAGAAAGTAATACAGTCCAACGGCGTCCTGTCCAAGCCTTTGGAACTTCCGGCCATTTGAGTCAGTCGCACGTCAGTACCAGCCGCCTAGCTTCGTACTATGACCACAGCAGACGGTGCACCTCTCGCATTGGCCTATCAGCAGGCCACCGAATATCTGGCGGGTCTCGCCGATCGGCCGGTCGGTGCCACTGCCGGCTCCGAACAATTGCTGAAAATGTTCGGTGGCCCGCTGCCCGCCGGCCCGGCCGACCCGGCCGAGACCATCGAGGTCATCGGCCGCGCGGTGGCCGAGGGCGGCATCCCCACGGCCAACGGCCCCCGCTACTTCGGCTACGTCACCGGCGGTACCCTGCCCGTCGCCATCGCCACCGACTGGCTCGTCGCCGCCTACGACCAGACCGCCAGCCTCTACAACCTCTCCCCGGCCGTCGCCGTGGCCGAGGACGTCGCCGCCCAGTGGGTCCTGGAACTGCTGGGCCTGCCCGCGCACGCCTCGGTCGGCTTCCCCACCGGCTGCACCATGGCCCACCTGACCTCCCTCGCGGCCGCCCGCCACAAGCTCCTCGCGGAGGCCGGCTGGGACGTCGAACGCGACGGGCTGGGCGGCGCGCCCGACGTGGCCATCGTCGCGGGCGCCCAGCACCACATGACCATCGACCTCGCCGCCCGCTACCTCGGCTTCGGCACCGCCCGCATCCGCAACGTCCCGGTGGACGACAAGGGCCGCATGATCCCCGCCGAACTGGAGGCCACCCTCTCCGAGCTCAGCGGGCCGGTCATCGTCTGCGCCCAGATCGGCGACGTCAACTCCGGCGCCATCGACCCCGTCGGGGAGATCTGCGACATCGCCCACCGCCACGGCGCCTGGGTCCACGTCGACGGCGCCTTCGGCCTGTGGGCCGCGGCCAGCCCGAAGCTCCGCCCGCTCGTCGACGGCGTGGAACGGGCCGACTCCTGGGCCCTGGACGCCCACAAGTGGCTCAACGTCCCCTACGATTGCGGCATCGTCGTCATCGCCCACCCCGAGGCCCACCGCGCGGCCATGCTCAACGAACGCGCCGGCTACCTCCCGCCGGGCACCGACGGCGAACGCGACGCCATCGAATGGGTCCCCGACTTCTCCCGCCGCGCCCGCAGCCTCCCCGTCTGGGCGGCCCTGCGCACGCTGGGCCGCGAGGGCGTGGCGGAACTGGTGGAACGGTGCTGCGACCACGTCCGCCACTTCGCCGAACGCCTCTCGGGCGTCCCCGGAGTCGAACTCCTCAACGACGTCGTCCTCAACCAGCTCCTGGTCCGCTTCGGCGACGACGACGAGACGACCCGCCGCGTCATCGCCCGCATCCAGCGCAGCGGCGTCTGCTGGTTCGGCGGCACCCTGTGGGAGGGCCGCGCGGCCATGCGCGTCTCGGTGGTGAACTGGCGCACGACCCGCGAGGACGTGAACCGCAGCGCGGACGTCATCCTGGAATCCCTGGCGGCGGAAACGACCCCCTGACCCCCCGACCACCCCCCACCCCTCCGGCCGGCCCCGACCCCACGGGCCCGGCCGGAGGCGGTCTCGATGGACGGGTCAGATCGCCCCGTGCGCCGGTGCCGCGGCTTCGATGCGCCGTGCCAGCTCGATGTCGTGCTCGGCCACGTACCCGCCGAGGTCGCTCGAACTGATCGAGACGTGCACGGTCTTGTAGCCGAGCGTCGCTTCCGAGTGGTGACCGAGGTCGTTCTGGATGGCCGCGATGTGCACGATGAACGCCGCGCCCTGGATGTGCGGGACGGAGTAGGAACGCGTGATCTTCCGGCCGTCCGTGGACCAGCCGTTCAGGCCTCCGATGAGCTGCTCGATCTGCTCCGCCGACAGAGCCTCGGCCACGGTCAAACCCCCTTGCCGATGGGTGCCAGCGCCTCTGCCAAGGCCTGGCCGATCGGCTCAGCTTGCCATGGCGCCATGGCCGCATTCACGGCGGCCAGCTCGCGCCGGGCCCGTTCCGACCCCGTCTCCACCACGATCCCGGCTGCGTGGCGTGCGAGCTCCACGGCCCGTTCCGGCTGCCGCAGTGAGGCGGCGGCAACCGCCTGCCGGCCCGTCCACACGCCGACGTCCCGACGTGACGTGGGTGGAGCCGTGGGGATGATCTGCCGCCACATCCGGTCGGCCTCCTCCGCCAGGCCGAGCCGCCCGTAGCAGGTGGCTCGCTGTACCTCGACGTAGTGCGGGGTCCGCAGACAAGCCGTACCCCACGCCTCGACGTCGACCGCGTCGAGCAGCCGCCCGGCCCGGTCGAGAAGCTCGTCCACCCGGCGCCGGTCGCCGAGGAGTGAGACACCGTGCGCCTGCTGTTGCAGCGCGAAGACCCGGACCTCCGGCGAAAGGCGTGAAGCGTCCATGAGCGCGCCCTCGCAGAGGTCCACCACGGCGGTTCCCCTTCCTTGATCGGTACGTGCCATGGCCCGGTCTACGAGGGCGCAGGCGACCGCTTCCCGGTCCCGGGACCGGTGAGCCATCTCCTGCGCGATGTCGTGGCAGCGCAATGCCGCGCCCGGGTCACCGGCGTCCAGGTAGAGCCACGCGGCGAAGGCCGCGTAGTGCACTCCGACCCGGGCCATACGTTGTCGTGTGGGCTCTTCAGTGCCGGATCGAATGCCGGGGGACGGGCATCGCGGTGGTCAGCGCAGCAGCTGTCTCAGTGCCGACGAAGGTTTGCCGGGTCACGGCGGCGGCCCGGTCGAGTGCCGGCGGCGGCACGTTGAAGAGCATCGCGAGGTGACGGCGCGTCTCCGGGGTCGGGAGGCGCTTGTCGCGCTCCCAGCGTCCGACCTCGCGTGCGTCCTTCGTGACGGTGCCGGAGATCCGGCAGTACTCGTCGGCCACCTGTTGCTGTGTCCAGCCGTGCGCCCCCTGAACGGCCCGTTGGCAGGCCCCTCCAGGGTGCTGGTCGGCACGCTTTCCTTGACGGAGGGCAGCCGCCCGCAAGACCCCCGGGGCCGCGCGAACGGTCCCGGGGCGTGGCCAACCTGAAGGAAGCAGGTCGACTCGTGAACGGTATCGCCCGAATCCTGGGTCCCGAGCCCCCGTCCTGTGTCCGGCACGGTCCGCGCGACGTACTGGGCGTGGACACCCCCGGCAGCCCGGGCACCGGCACGGCCCCGCTGCCGCATCGGCTGCTTCGGCAGCGGGTGCGGGACATCGCTTCCGGGGTGGAGGGCGTGCTGATGGCCGTGGTCAACGAGAACGTCTCCGACACCGGCGTCGAGCGGTGGGCGGAGCTCGCGTACATCCGCGGGCCGTCCGGCCGTGAGTTCACGACCGCCGTCGCCAACGTCGAACCCGCCTGGTCGTGTCCTCGGCCGCCGCGAGACACGGGGTGACGTACGACCGGGGCCGCCGGAGGAGGGCGGCTACGCGGCGGCCGCTTCCCAGGTGAAGCCGTCCGGGTCGGTGAAGGGAACGGTCGTGCTGCCGAGGACCAGGCGGTGTGAGCCCGTGCCGTCGGCGGGGACGCCGACCTCCTTGGCCAGGGCGCGGCGCTTGTAGAGGGCCAGTTTGACGGGGCTGGAGGGGGTGGCGGCGAACTCCACGTACTTGCCGCCGAAGCTCTTGGCGACCGTCAGGCCCCGGTCCGTGTAGAACTGCTTCGTCGCCTTCACGTCCTCGACGCCGAGGAGCAGGACGAGGTCGTCGATCGCGCGGGTGTCCGGGCCGGTGTCCTTCTTCGCCGAGGTGGCGATCTTCCAGATCGTGCCGTCCGGGGCCCGGACGACGCCGCCGTAGCCCCACAGGGACTTCGCGGCGGGCTTGAGGACGGTGGCGCCGGCGTCGACGGCCGCGCGGAGGAAGCCGTCGACGGTGGCCGGCCCGGACACCGTGAGGCCCAGGGTGAAGCCGCGGAATCCGGTGGTGGGGGCCTCGGACGCCCGCAGGCGGACGTGCGCGTCCACGCCGAAGGCGGTGTGGAAGCGGCGGGCGGCTTCGACGTCGGCCACCTCGAGGGTGACGGAGGCGAGGGACGTGGTGGAGGTGGTGGTTGCCATGGACCTCACGCTACGGGCGCCACCGCCGCCGGGGCTTCTCGGATCCTGACCATCCCTACGCCGTGGGTCTCGGCCAGATCGGCCGGGGCCGCGAGCCGGGTCCCGGAAGAGGCGCGCCGCCGCCGCTGTCGGGTCGTCAGGTGGTGCCCAGGGCCGCTACCGGGACGATCATTCCGCTGGGCAGCCAGTTCGCGGATCCGGAGTGGTGGTGGCCGCCTCCGGCGGAGCCGTCCGCGGCGGGGCCCCCGCTGCCCGGTACGTACAGGACCGCCGCGGCGTAGAGCTTCGCCGGCGCCGGGCCGGCCGTACCGCGGGCCGCGCGCCAGGCGTCGTACCCGGCGGCGCTGGGCACCTCGCCGGGCAGCCGCTCGCCCAGCGCGGCGGCGTACTCGACGGCGGCCGGGCCGTTCGGGGCGTAGCGCAGCGGGATGAGCTGGCCGGCGCTCGGCGAGAGCAGCGGCGCGGTCAGCAGCCAGGGCGCGAGGTACGTGCCCTCGGCGGCGGTGCGGCCGGCCTCGACGTCGTGGACGGCGGCGTCGGCGCCCGCCCAGCCGGACGTGACGACCAGCGGCCGGCGGGCGGAGGCGTCGGGAGCGGATACGGAGATCCCCGCGCGGGCCGCGGCGGTACGCAGCCCGGCGGCCGCGGCCCGGCCGCGCGGGGAGTCGTCCTCGACCAGGGAGACGGCCCGCGTGCCGCGCCCGGCGAGGAACGAGACCGTCTCGCGCAGCGCGGCCGCGTCCGCCTCCGTCAGGGCGTCGGACGGGCAACCGGCCGGGGCCTTCGCGCGGCCGCCCAGCACCGCTCCGGCGGCGGCGCTCGCGCACTCGGGCCCGTCGGAGCCCCGCAGCCCGGCCGGCGCCGGGCCGGCGCCCGCGCGGCCGGTGTCGACGGCCAGCGGGGCGACGGCCCCGCCGGCGGAGACCCACACCTGCCCGGGCCCGGCCGGCAGTTCGACCGGGACCCAGGTCAGCGCCGAACCGGGCCGGGGTGCGCCCTTGGCGAGGCGGTCCCGGACGGTTCCGGCGGAGGCGTCGGGGGCGGCGACGGCCACCAGGTTGTACCCGGGCCGGTTCGGCACCACCAGCACCGGAACCTGCCTGCCGCCGAGCCCGACCGAGCCCAGTACCGGCCCCCCGGCCATCCGGACCGCGGCCCCCGGCCCCGGCGCGGCCAGGCTCCCGGCCAGGGCCGCGCACGCCACCGCCCCGGCGAAATACGCCATGGCGGTGGTGCGGCGGGCGAGCAGCCGGGTGCGCAGGAGCAGCAGCACGCCCAGCGCCAGGGCGGCGGTCAGGACGACCGCCGCCGGGACGACCGCGTTCACCGGCGGACGACGCCGTCGCTGACCACGAACAGCACGCCGTGCGGCTGCGCGTCACCGTGGTCGCCGTGCGGCCAGGACGCCCGGTTGAAGCCGACGCACGGCTTGCCGGTGTGCTCGTCGCGGAAGGACCGGTCGAGGCTCACCCGGCCGCGCCGGTCGACGTCGAACATGCACACCCGGTGGTCGCCGCCGCCGCCGAACGAGCCGGCGACGAAGTAGTTGGCCACCGCGATCCGGCTGACCTCGGTGGTCTCCCGGTAGACGCCGTCGGCGCCGCGCCTGAAGTTGTCCATGGCACCCCAGTGCGGGCCGCCGGAGCTGACGTCGCGGATCGGGACGGTGCTCACCAGCTCCGGGCAGTCCCGTTCCCGGCCGCCGCGGCTGGCCTCGGCGAGCTCGTCGACGGAGCACTTCGCGCCGTCGCCCGCCGCGAGGAGCTTCTGGATGTCCAGGACGTAGACCATGCCCGTCGTCTGGTCGAGGGGCTTGCCGTAGGGCACCGACTGGCCCATCACTGTGTGGAAGAGGAACCGGTCGTCGGGGCTGACGGCCAGCCAGCTGCCGTTGTCGCCGCCGCCGGTGATCTGCCGGTCGCCCTGGAAGGTCCGGTAGGCGGTCGTGTCGTCGAAGACCTCCTTCCACTGGGGGGCGGGCGCGGTGACGTCCGGGGTGTAGAAGACGGCTCCGCCCGCCATGGAGGAGACGAACGCCCCCTTGTGGCCGGGCCGGTTGGTCAGCGCGGTCTCCATGACCACCCGGGACTCGCGGAAGAAGGCCCGCGGCTCCTGCGCCCCGCGCGGCCCGTCGGCGACCTTGGACACCGACTTCAGCACGGGGTCGTCGCGCCGGGTGATGTCGAAGACGCGGACGGTCTGGCGGGCCAGGTTCTCCTTCAGCGCCGAGTCCGGCGTCATGAAGTTGCGGGCCTCGGCGAAGTCGCTCGCCACCATGACGTTCAGGTCCTCGCGCACCGCGATGCCGTGCGGGTTGGCGCAGGTCGCGGCCGGCAGCGCCGGGACGTTGCCGCACTGGGCCGGGTCCTCGCCCGCCTCGGTGGCGGCCGGGATCTCGGCGAGGGTCCTGCCGTCCCGGCCGATGCGGACGATCTCGCCGGGGGAGCCCGCGGCGCCGTTGCCGACCCGCACCTGGCCGTTGGTGTACGTGCAGGGGCCGGTGACGTTCGGGCCGCCCATGTACGTGCCGTACGCGGTGCCGTCGCTCAGCACCTGGTAGGCGTCGGGGAGGGTGCCGCAGGGGGTGTCGGCGGCGGTGTTGACCCCGGCGATGGTGAGCGCGGGCAGGGCCTTCGCGTCGAAGACGAAGGTGGTGTCGCCCATGATGCCGCCGGCGTAGATCCGGTCGCCCTTGTGCCACGCGTACTGCATGTGGTGCGGCTCGTTGCCGTTGTTCGGGCCGACGGTGACGGTGTTGGCGACCTTGCCGTACGTGGGGGAGTCCGGGGTCGCGTCGATGACGGTGAGGAAGTCCGGGGCGGGCTGCTCGGCCGGGCCGGCCCAGACGAGCATCCACTGCCGGCCCGGGCCGCCCGCGGGGGCCACCAGGTGGTTGGTCGCCGAGTAGGTGACGCCGTCCGAGCCCCGGAAGGTGGAGGTCCAGGTCTCCGGCGTGCCCGCGACGGCGGGATCCGCCGCGGTGAGCATGGAGGCGGTGAGTCCCACCGCCGACAGACAGAGTGCGAGGCGGCGCAGGAGCCTTCCTCGTCGCGGTCCTTGCAGGCTCATTTCTCCGCGTGCCCTCTCCGGGGATATCGGACAGAATGTGGGGGGAATTTACGGCGCTATTCCGGTCACTGTCGCACAAGGTCGCTGGCGGTCCGCTGACAGGGCGCTTACCGCACTCTGACCGCACTCCGCAAAACCCCTGAAATAATGGAAACAGGCTGGTCGGAGAGGTACGATGGCTGGTTCGTCCGGAAAATGCCCACGATCAGCGGACCGTCAGTGCCTTATGTGTCGGCATTGCTAATCTCGGCTCAGAAAATTCCTGACCGGTTCGCCGCGTTCCCCTCCCGAAGGAGCCGCAGGGTGACGACGATCCAGGCACACGGAGACAGAGAAGAGCTGGCCGGGCGGGCGGGCCGGGAGCTGGAGGACGCCTCCGCGCCGGAGATCCTCGCCTGGGCCGTCGGCACCTTCGGCGCCAGGTTCTGCGTGACCTCCTCGATGGAGGACGCGGTGGTCGCCCACCTCGCCTCCCGGGTCATGCCGGGGGTGGACGTGGTGTTCCTGGACACCGGCTACCACTTCGAGGAGACCATCGGCACCCGCGACGCGGTCGAGGCCGTGATGGACGTCAACCTCCTCACGCTGCTGCCCTGCCGGTCGGTCGCCCAACAGGACGCCGTGTACGGGCCGAGGCTGTACGACCGGGACCCGGACCTGTGCTGCGCCCTGCGCAAGGTCGCCCCCTTCGAAGCGGGCCTCGCCGGCTACGAGGCCTGGGCGACGGGCCTGCGCCGCGACGAGTCCCGGACCCGGGCCCACACGCCCGTCGTCGGCTGGGACGCGAAACGGGGCAAGGTCAAGGTCTCCCCGATCGCCCGCTGGACACGGGACGACGTGGACGCGTACGTCGCCGAGCACGGCGTGCCGACCAACCCGCTGCTGCTGGACGGCTACACCTCGGTCGGCTGCGCCCCCTGCACCCGCCGGGTCGCCGAGGGCGAGGACGTACGGGCCGGGCGCCGGGCCGGACGCGGCAAGACCGGGTGCGGACCGCACGGCTGATGACCCGCGAGGACCGGCACCCGACGGCACCATCCTGACGGTACGCGGGCCTGCCGGACGAGGAGGGGGGCCGTGCCCACCCGCAGTCCGGGCCTCGTCGACCGGATCCGCCGGGTGAGTGCGCGCACCGTCGCCGCGTGCCGGGGGTCACGGCTGCCGTGCGCGGCGAGCAGCGGGTGCCCGTCCATGTCCCGGGCCCGTCCCTAGCTCGCGACGAGGGCGGGAACCGGCCAGTAGGGCTCGTCCTGGAGGAGCATCGGGTCGTGGGTGAGGATCGCCCGCTCGTACTGGCTCAGGACGGGGGAGGGCTCGATGCCCTGGGACTCGATCATGTTGTGCCGGCACTGGCGGTAGACCGTCAGCGCGTCGAGCTGGCGGCCGCAGCGGTACAGGGCCCGCATCAGCAGCATGCAGAACTGTTCGTGGTTGGGGTTGCGCGAGTAGAGCTCGGTCAGTTCCGGGAGGATCCGCTCGTGGCCGCCGGTGCGCAGTTCGAGGTCGTAGAGCAAGATGAGCGCCGAATTCCTCGCCTCCTGATATCTCGTCGAGGCGGTCTGGCAGATCGGTCCGCCGGTCAGTCCGCCGAATACCGGGCCGCGCCAGCGCGAGAGCCCCTCGCGGAGGTCGGCGATGTTCCGGCGGAGTTCGGGCAGGCCGTCGGTTCCCGTCCGCGCGTGGATGGCGTCCACGGTGTCGAGGAAGAGATAGGCGTCGAGTTCCCACCGGTCGAAGAGGAACATGTAGCCGGAGGTGCTCGTCACCACCCGGGAGCCCTCGCGCTCCGGCTCGACGGCGGCCAGGGTCCTGCGGACCCGGCTGATCTGCGCCTGGAGGGCGTTCTCGACCTTGTTGGGGGGTGTGGTCCCCCAGAGTTCGAGGATGAGGGAGTCCACCGTGACGAGCGATCCGCCGGACGCGAGCAGGGCCGCCAGGAGCGTCTGCTGCATGGCGCCGCCGAGCCGTACGGCGACCCGCTGTTTGACGATTTCTATGGAGCCTAGGACTGAGAACAGCAACACAAACATCTCCCCGCGAGATGGAAAGAGAACGGTGTCGTGTGCACTGGCGTCGGACGGTCGATTTCGGTGCCAGAACCCCACTCGACATGCTCTGGAACTTTAATGGACCGATCGGTCCCGACCGTACTTGGTCGGGCCGGAGCGTGTCAATGAAGCCCCCCGCGACCCCTTCCGGACATGCGAAAAAGGCCGTGCAGCACGCCGGCGCCGGATGCGGGGGATCCAATGGGTGCGCCGGACGTGCTGCACGGCCGATCGGGGGAGGGGGTGCCGCCGCGGCGGCACCCCCTCGGGGTCGGACGGGTCAGGCGGAGGCCTTCTGCCGGTAGCGGGCGGCGCCCGCCAGGGCCACGAGGGTCACGGCCAGGGTGATGGCGGTGACGGTCCACAGGCCGGCCCGGTAGGGGGCGATCCCGCCGGTGCTGAGCGAGAAGACGGTCGCGGTGAGGGCGATGACCACACCGTTGCCGATCTGCGCGCCGGCGTTGAACAGGCCCGAGACCAGGCCCTGCTCGTCCGGCGAGGCGGTGCCGACGGCGGCGATGTTCAGCGCCGGGTAGACCGCGGCGAAGCCGAGGCCGCCGAGCAGCTGCTGGGCGAACAGGGTGATCAGCGGGTCGACCTGACCCATCAGCAGGACCCAGCCGAGGTAGCCGATGCTCAGCAGGACCAGGCCGCCGGTCGCGACCGGCCAGGCGCCGTACTTGGTGACCAGCGCGGCGCCGTAGCGGGCGGTGCCCGCGGTCAGCACGCCGCCGAGGAGGAAGGCGAGGCCGGCCTCCAGCGGCGACCAGTGCAGCTGCTCCTGGTAGTAGAGGGTCAGGACGAACTGGAAGGAGACGTAGGCGCCGAAGAAGAGCATGGCGACCAGCGCGCGGGTCAGCTGGCCCTTGCGGAAGACGGCGAGCGGGACCAGCGGGGCCGGGTGGCGGCTCTCGACCAGCGCGAACAGGGGGAAGAGGACGGCGGCGGCGACCAGTGAGCCGATGGTCTGCGCGTCGCTCCAGCCGTCACTGGCGGCCCGGCTGAGTCCGTACACGAGGGCCACCGCGCCGGCCGTCACCGTGACGGCGCCGAGGATGTCGAGGCTGCCGCTCTTGCCCTTCTCCTGCTGCGAGGGGACCACGGAGGCGGCGAGCAGCGCGACCAGCAGACCGGCCACGGCCGGGGCGAAGAGGACGAGCCGCCAGGAGACGCCGGCCATCAGGCCGCCGAGGATGAGGCCGAGCGAGTAACCGGCGGAGGCCACGGCGAGGAAGGTGCCCAGTGCGCGGTTGCGCGACTGCTCGTCACGGAAGGCGTCGAGCAGGATCGCCATGGCGGCGGGCGCGGTGATGCCGGCGCTGACGCCCTTGAGCAGACGGGCCACGACCAGGAGCACGCCGTCGTCGGCGATGCCGCCGAGCACGCTGGCGACGACGAACACGGCCAGCCAGCCGATCAGCAGCTTCTTGCGGTTGTAGAGGTCGGCCAGCCGGCCGCCCAGCAGCAGGAACCCGCCGAAGCCCAGCGCGTACGCCGAGACGACCCACTGGAGGGCGGAGGTGGTCATGCCCAGGTCCGCCTGGACCAGGGGGAGGGCGGGTCCCATGCTCGCGATGTCCATCGCGTCGAGGAACTGCACCGCGCACACGACCAGGAGCAGCAGCGGCAGGCTCTTGACCGCGGGGGCGGGAGGTGCCGCCACCCGTGCGATGGGAGGAGAGGTAGGGGATGCCTCGGTCATGATCGGACTCCGATCGGAGTGTCGTCGGAAGCAGTGAGCGGGAGCGGGCTGTGACGGGCTATGCGAAAAATGACGGACCGATCAGTCCTGGACTGATCGGTCCATTTCTAGCGCTCCCAAACCCCTGTGTCAAACGTATGCTGGGATCCGCGGGGGAGAGGCGAAGGAGTTGAGACATGGCGCGCACACCGGCACCAGGTACGAGGCGGCGGATCCTGGAAGCCTCGGCCAAACTCTTCGGTGAGCAGGGGGTCCGTGCGGTCGGCATGCAGCAGGTGATCGACGCGACCGGCGTCGGCAAGAGCCTGCTCTACCGCGAGTTCGCCAGCAAGGACGAACTCATCGCCGCCTGGCTGCGCGACAGCGACGCGCAGTGGTGGGAGCAGGCCGAGCAGGTCACCGCCCCCCACAGCGGCGACCCGGCCCGCCAGATCCTCGCGCTGATGGAGTTCTTCCAGGACAGCGTCCGGGACCCGGACTTCCACGGCTGCATCTACTACAACACCTCCAGCGAGTTCCGCGACCCCGCCCACCCGGGCCGCGAAGAGGCGAAACTGCACCTCAAGGGCCTGCGCAACTGGTGGCGCGACAAGGGCGCCCAGGCCGGCGCCGAGGACCCCGACGCCCTGGCCGACACCCTGATGCTGATCGTCGGCGGCACCCTGGCCAACGGCGAGGTGCTCGGCGCCGCCGGCCCCGCCCGCATGGCCCTGGCCACCACCGAACTCGTCCTGCGCCAGCACTGCCCCAACGCCCTGACGGCCGCCACGATCTGACCGGCGGCCCCCCGCGCGGACGGCCCCGCGGCACCTGCGTGCCGCGGGGCCGTCGTGCGCCCGGCGCCGGCCCCGCTCAGGGACCGGTGACACCGGTGCGTGTGGGCTGGGCGTGCCGCACCGCCACGCCGTGCTCCTCGTACCCGTCGTTGTAGACGAACGACTGGGGCATCCGGTCGTGGAACTGGTAGTCGGCTTGAATTCGACCGTCCTCGGCGAGCACGACGATGTCCTGGCCGGACATCTCCATCTCGCCCGTGGCCGCCGTGACCATCACCCAGTTGAACCGGACGACGTCGTGGTGGCCGGTCGCGTTGTGCGAGGACCGGAACTCGTACCCCATCGGGCCGTACACCTCGTGCGTGTAGGCCAGCTGGTCCAGCAGGGCCGCGTGCCCCCGGATCGGGTCCTTGCGGTAGAAGACGTAGACGCAGTCCGGCGCGTACATCGCGTGCACCATGTCGCGCCTGCGCCGCGGGTCCTTCTCGTTCCACAACGCGACGTAGCGCGCGAGGAGTTCGTTGGGTCGGGGCAGCATGAAGGGGTACCTCCGGGTTCTTTCCAGGGACGCCGCCCGCTCAGCCGACCGCGGCGTACCGCGGCAGCAGCTGGGCCAGGTCGGCCGTGATGGCGCGGGCGTGGGTCCGCAGGTAGAAGTGGTCCCCGGGGAAGGTCCGGCACCCCAGGAACTCCGGCGTCCGCCCGGCCCACGACCGCATGGCCTCGGGCGCGAGGAGCGGGTCCCCGCGCCCGGAGTAGGCGACGACGGGACAGCCCACGGCCGCCCCGTCGTCCGAGAAGTCCGCGCACACCGCCCCGTCCGCGCCCATCGCGCGGACCGCCGCCGCCAGCAGCTCCGGATCCTCCTCGACCTCCGGCGGCAGCCCGCCCAGCAGGCGCAGCGCCTCCAGCGGGCACGCGACCAGGTCCGGCGGAGCGGTGAACCCCAGCGGCGCCCACCCCGACACGGCGAGCAGCGCCGGAGCCGGCAGGCCCCGCCGCTCCAGCTCCACCGTCAGCCGGTAGCCGAGCAGCGCCCCCATCGAGTGCCCGAACACCGCGTACGGGCGCTCGTCCAGCTCGTCCGACACCACCCGGGCGAGGGCCTGCGCCAGCGCGCCGAGCCGGGTGTACGGGGCCTCGCGCCGCCGCTCCTGACGACCCGGCAGCTGCACCGCCTGGCAGGCCACCGACCCGGGCAGTTGCCCCGGCCACTCCCGGTACATCGGGGCGCCGCCCCCGCTGTGGTGCAGCAGGAACAGCCGCACCTCCGCGTCCGGATCGGCCTCGGCCGGGTGCAGCCAGCGCTGGGCGCCCTGGACCTCGGGCAGCGGGCCCGTGCGCACGGGTGCCTCCCCGGTGTCCACGGCGCGCACTCCGTCCACGGCGGCTACCCCGCGGGCGCGGGGGCCGGGCCCGCGGCCGCCTCGAACCGCTCCCGCAGCACCCGGCGCAGCACCTTCCCGGTGGGGTTGCGGGGGAGTTCGGCGACGAGGTCGTACCCCGTGGGGATCTTGAACCCGGCGATCCGGCCGTTCAGGAACCGCAGGAACTCCCGCGGTGCGGTCCCGGCCGCCTCCGGGCGCAGCACCACCGCGGCGCGTACGGCCTCGCCCCACTCCGGGTGCGGAACCCCGTACACGGAGACCTCCGCGACCGCCGGATGGGCCCGCAGGGCATTCTCGACCTCCGTGGGATAGATGTTCTGACCCGCGACGATGACGGTGTCGTTGACCCGGTCGGCGAGGAACAGGTAGCCGTTCTCGTCCAACCGGCCCATGTCGCCCATCGACAGCCACTCCCCGGACTCCCCGGACAGCGCCTGCGCGGTGACCTCCGGCAGCCGCCAGTACCCGAGGAACCGCGCCGGGCTGTGCACCACCACCCGGCCGACCTCGCCCGCCGGCAGCGGCCGGCCCTCCCCGTCCAGGATCCGCAGCGTGACCCCCGGCACGGCCCGGCCCGCCGAACCCAGCACCCGGCTGTCCGGCGTGTGGTCCTCCGGCGCCAGAACGGTCAGGAAACTGCCCGCCTCCGCCGAGGAGTAGCCCTGCGCCAGCTCACAGCCCAGCACGTCGATGCAGGTCAGCAGGAGCTCGCGGTCGATGGGCGAGCCGCTGTAGACCACCTTGCGCAGGGAGCGGAAGGTCGCGCGGGTCGTGCCCCGCTCGGCCAGCATCATCCGCAGCATCGCGGGCGCCGCCCACAGGGTGGTGATCCGGTGCCGCTCGATCAGCCGGGTCGCCTCGTCCGCGACGAACTGGCGCATCACCACCGTCGTCGCGCCGGCGTTGAACGCGTGCATGAACCAGCCGAAGCCGGCCGTGTGCAGACCCGGGAAGCAGCTCAGCGCCCGGTCCTCGGGCCGCCAGTCGATCCAGTCCACCCCGGCCGCCCGGGTGTCGGCGATGAAGGTGAAGAAGGTCCGCTGCGCCAGCACCACCCCCTTCGGCAGCCCGGTCGTCCCGCTCGTGTACAGCTGCGCGACCGGGTCGTCGAAGCCGGCCGCGCCGGCCGTGGGCGGCTCGGTGTCCGGCGCTCCCGCCTTCCAGTCGAGGAACCCGCCCGCCACATGGCGGTCCGAGTCCATCTCCACCACCTCGCGCAGCCCCGGCAGCGCCGGCCGCAGCTTGTCCACCAGAGGTCTGAACTCACGCTCGACGAAGAGCAGTTCGGCCTCCGAGTCGCGCAGGACGTGCTCGACCTCGCCGACCGTCAGCCGGGAGTTCACCGGCACCAGCACCGCGCCGCTCTTCGCGCAGCCCAGCGCCAGGTCGTAGTAGCGCTCGGACTCCCGGCCCAGATAGCCCACCCGCGACCCGGCCGCGAGCCCCGCGGCCAGCAGCGCGTGCGCGGTGCGGTTGCTCTCCCGGTGCAGCTCCCCGTAGGTGAGCGCGCGGTCCTCGCACACCACCGCGGGCTGGTCGGGCCGGGTCCGGGCGTGCAGCGCCGCGCGGGCGGCGAGGGTCCGGTCCTCCGTACGGTTGTCCATGGGTCTGTTTCCCTTGTCGGTCGTCGCTCGGACGGTTGAAAGGGGCCACGGCGGCCGAGGCGTCCGCCGTGGCCCCGGTTTCGGGGGAGGGGCGTCCTCAGGCCGCGGCCGCCGGAGCGGGAGCCGGAGCCTGGGCCGGACCGGCCGCCACCCGTACGGACAGCAGCTCGGCCAGCTCCTCCACCGACGGGTGGTCGAACACCACCGACGACAGCAGCGGGATCCGCAGCCGCGTCTGGAGCTGGTTCTTCAGCACGATCGCCGTCAGGGAGTCCACGCCGAGCTCCAGGAAGCTCGCCCGGGTGTCGATGTACTCCGGGTCGTCGATCGCGAGCAGCGCCGCGACGGTGGCGCGGATCAGGGAGACCAGCGCCGTCTGCCGCTCCTCGGGCCCGGCCGCCGCCAGCGCCTCCACGTCCACCGGCGCCGCCGCGGCCGCCGCCTGTGCGGTCCGCTCCGCCGCCGCCGCCTCCACGGGGCGGTCCGGGAGGCGGGTGAAGCCCATCCCGGACAGCTCCATCACCGGCCGGCCGTCCTCCTCCAGCAGCAGCACGTCCAGGGTGAACGCCGGGTCCGCCTGCTCCGGGTCCTCGGCGCGCGTCACCCGGGCCGCCGAGCGCAGCACCTCCCCGCGCGGCTTCTTGAAGGCGCGCAGCCGGCCCACGCTGGTGGCCACGTACCGGCGGCCGTCGTCGGTGAGCGCCGCCAGGCCGTGCGTCGACCCGTCCAGCAGCGGCGGCGGCAGCAGCTCGGCCCGGGAGACGTCCCCGCCCGACAGCTCGGTCACCGCGAAGTCCGGGCCGTACGCCGTCACCGAGCGGGCCCGCAGGAACTGCGGCCCGTACTCCAGACCGGCCTCCGCGTAGGCCGCCTTCACCTCCCCGCCGTCCATCACCCGTGACGGCTCGTCGCCGTCGAGGGCGCCCGTCAGCGCCAGCAGGGTCCGGGCCGGGCCGCCCAGCCCGCTGCCCGCGTAGTCGGGCTCGGCCGCGATACGGGCCGTCGCGTGCAGCCGCTCGGCGCCCTCCGGCTCGTCACCGCCCCGGCTGCGGACCTCCACCTCCAGCCGTCCGTCCGCCCCCGGCCGGACCCGGGTCAGCAGCAGCGCCGGTCGGTCCGACAGGAACAGCGCCTCGTGGAAGCGGACGTCCTCCACCGCCCGGCCGGTGTCGCCGTGGACCTCGTCCTGCACCGCCAGCAGCAGCTCCAGGTAGGCCGCCGCGGGCAGGAACACCTGGCCGCCGATGGTGTGGTCGGCCAGGTACGCCGGCTGCCGGGCGCTGATCCGCGCCGTGAACTCCCGCGTCGCGCCGTCCCGTCCGCTCTCCCGGCCCAGCAGCGGGTGCCCGTCGCCGGCCGCCCCGCCCCGCCCGGCGGGCCGGGACGGCAGCCGGTAGTCGCGCCGGTCGAAGGCGTAGCCCGGCAGCGCGATCCGCCGGCCGGGCCGGCCCGCGTACACCTCGCCCCACGCGATGTTCAGCCCCGCCGTGTACGCCCCCGCCAGCGCCGCGTCCAGGGCCGCGCCGGTGGTGTCCTTCGAGCGCAGGCTGCTCAGCCAGCGGTGCTGCTCCTGCGGTACGCCGCGCCGCGCCAGCGAGGTCAGCGCCGAGGACGGGCCGACCTCCAGGAACACGTGCCGGCCGCGCTCGGCGATGGTGCGCACCCCGGCCGCGAACTCCACCGTCTCGTTGACGTGCCGCACCCAGTACTCGGGCGTCGCCAGCTCCCGCGGGTCGGCGATCCGGCCGGTCAGGTTCGACACGAGGGGCAGCTGCGGCTCCCGGAACGCGATCCCGCGCAGCACCTCGGCCAGCGGCTCCGACACCTCGGCCATCAGCGGCGAATGGAACGCCGCCGTCACGTGCAGCTCGGTCACCGTCCAGCCCGGCTCGCGCAGCGCCTCCACCGCCTCGGCCAGGGCGTCCGCCGCCCCCGAGACCACCACCTGCTGGGGCGCGTTGACCGCCGCGACCGCCAGCCGGGGCCACCGCGCCAGCCGCTCGCGGACCTCGTCCGCCGGCGCCGACACCGCCGCCATGCCGCCCGGCTCCGACACCGACTCGATCAGCCGGGAGCGGGCGGCGAGGAAGGCGACCCCGTCGGGGAGGGCGAACAGCCCCGCCACCGTCGCCGCGACGATCTCGCCGACGCTGTGCCCGATCAGCACGCTCGGCCGCACCCCCCACGACAGCCACAGCTTCGCGAGGGCGTACTCCAGCGTGAACAGCGCCGCATGGGTGAACGACGTACGGGCCAGGGTCTCCTCGGCGTCCGGCGCGTCCCCGAACATCACCGCCGCCACGGACCGCCCCAGCAGCGGGGCGAAGAGCGCGTCGCACTCGTCGACGCAGGCGGTGAAGACGGGGAAGCGCCCGTACAGGGCGCGGCCCATGCCGACGTACTGCGAACCGGAGCCGGTGAACAGGAACGCCGTCTTGCGGAACGCGTCGGGCTTGCCGTCCCCGCGCGGCGGCGCGCTCCACCGCTCCAGGTGCCCGGCCAGCTCCCCGGTCCCCGCGACGGCGGCCGCCGCCCGGTAGCGGAAGTGCGAGCGGCCCGTGGCCCGGGTGCGGCACAGGTCGGCGAGGGAGGTGTCCGGGTGCTCGGCGAGGAAGCGCGCGTACCGCTCGGCCTGGAGCCGCAGGGCGGGGCGCGACTTGGCGGACAGCGTGAAGACCTGCCCGCCCTCCGCCCGTACGTCCTCGCGTACGTCCTCCCGCGCGGGGCCCTCCTCGGCCGACTCGGACGCGGGCGGCTCGGACGCGGGCGGCTCGGACGCCGGCGGCTCCTCCAGCACCGCCACCGCGATGGCCCCGGCGACCCCGAAGCCGTTGACCGTGGCCCGGCGCACCGGCGCCTTCCACGGCCGCTCCTCGGTCGCCACCGTGATCGGGTACGTGTCCCACGGGATCCGCCCCGACAGGTTCCGCCACACGTGCGGGAAGAAGGTGCCCGCACGCATCTGTGTGATCACCTTGATCACCGCGCCCAGCCCGGCCGCCGGCTCCATGTGCCCGAGGTTGGCCTTCAGCGAGCCGATGACCAGCGGGTCCTCATGGTCGTGCGCGGCGCCGAACACCCCGTTGACCGAGCCCATCTCGATCGGATCGCCCAGCGGGGTGCCCGTTCCGTGCGCCTCCACGTACTGGATGTCGCCCGGCTCCAGCCGCGCGTTCGCCAGCGCCGCCCGCATCACGGCCTCCTGCGCCGTGCCGTTGGGCGCGCTCAGGCCCGCGCTCTCCCCGTCCTGGCCGATCGCGGTCCCGCGCACCAGCGCCAGGACCCGGTCCCCGTCCGCCAGCGCGTCCGACAGCCGCTTGAGGACCAGCGCCCCGCAGCCCTCGGCGCGCGCGTAGCCGTCGGCGCTCTCGTCGAAGGTCTTGCAGTGCCCGTCCGGGGCCAGCATCTGGGCGTGCGAGAGGATCACGTACGAGCGCGGGTTGTGCAGGGTGTTCACCCCGGCGCACAACGCGATCCCGCACTCCCGGCGCCGCAGCCCCTCCACCGCCAGGTGCAGGGCCGTCAGCGACGCCGCGCACGCGGTGTCCGTCGTCAGGCTCGGGCCGCGCCAGCCCAGGAAGTACGACAGCCGCCCCGACAGGGAGTACGCGCCGAGTCCGGTCGTCAGGCTCCCGTCGAGCTGCTCGTCGGACAGCCCCTCCAGCTCCAGCGCGAAGTCCAGCGGCGAGGCCCCCACGTAGACGCCGCCGTCACCGTGCCGCAGACCCGCCGGGTCGATGCCGGCGTCCTCCAGGGCCTGCCACACGGTCTCCATCAGCAGCCGCTGCGCGGGATCGATGAAGGGCGCGTCCTTGGGCGGAATGTTGAAGAACTGCGCGTCGAACTCGTCGATACGGTCGAGAAAACCGCCCGCGACGGCGGTGATGTCGCCTTCGGCAACCTCCGGAACCCAGCGGTCGCGCGGCAGCGGACCGATTCCGGAACGCCCCTCGCGGAGGAACGCGTCGAGATCCGGGATCGAATGGTTCCCCCCGGGCAGACGCATTCCGATACCGACCACGGCGATCGGCTCGTGCTTTTCCGAAAGGAGCCGCCCGAGTTCCTCCTCCTGCCGGCGGACGGTCTCCTCCGCGGCGTCGAGCCTTTCCTGCAATTCCGGCTGTCCCGGCATGGCCGCCGTCCCTCTCTCAGTTCGCGTCGAAGATGTCGGCCAGCACGTCGGAGGCCAGATGGTCGGTCAGCCGCTCGACGGTGGGCTGGTTGAACAGGGCCGTACTGCTGATGCCCCGCCCCAGCCGCTCCTCCAGCCGCTGCTTGACCATGGTGAGCAGCAGGGACGTCATGCCGAGCTCGAAGAAGCTGTCGTCCAGGGGCAGCTCCTCGTCGTCGGGCATGAGCAGCGCCTTCTTGAATTCCGCGACGACGATTTCCTCAAGGACCGTCCGGCGTTCCGTCCGGGGCGAGGACATGAGAAGTTCTGTCATACCGGCCGAGTGAAGCAGAGGCCGCGTGACCACCGGCTGACGTCCATCTGACGCGCGCACGCTGTCAGTTCAGCGTCAGCAGCGCCGTGGGAACCTCGGAAGCGCAGTGTGAGATCCGGCGTGGAGGAGCCAAATCATGCAGACCGAGGCACGGGAAGAACTGCGGGCCAACGGATATTCGTTGCTGCCGGCCGACCGGCTCGTCATCGACGCCGAATTGCGGCAGCACGTCAAGGAACTGGCCGCCGAATGGGAGAACCTGGAGACGGACCGGTACCTGAAGGGCGGCTCCCGTTTCCGCGAGCGCGCGTACGACCGCTTCTTCTTCGTCCCCCGCACCGGGGAGGTCCGGCTGCGCCCCCACCGCCCGTACTTCCAGTCGATGAACGCCAACGACTACGCCGGCGGCATCGACCGGGACGTGGCCCCGCTGAGCCGCACCACCCTGGACAACCCGCTCCTGACGCGGCTGCTGCGCGCCAACTTCGAGAACTTCCCCGTCCCCGAGGAGTCCTGGCTGGACGACCCCTGGGACGTCCAGTGCCACCAGTTCCGGATCGTCAGCACCCCGGACGAGACGGGCGAGCCCACCCCGGAGGGCCCGCACCGCGACGAGGTCGACTTCGGCGCGATCCACCTGATGGGCCGCTTCAACGCCGACGGCGGGGAGTCCCAGGTCTACAGCCTGGAGCGGGAGCTCGTCGCCGAGTTCTGCCTGACCGAGCAGATGGACACGATGTTCTGGTCCGACGGGCAGATCCTGCACGCCGTCCGCCCCATCCACCCCGTGGACCCGACGAAGGCGGCGGTCCGGGACGTACTGATCATGGGCTACAAGCACGCCCCGGAGCTGCGGCGCGAAGAGCGCGAAGAGCGTAAAGAGAAGACCGCCTGACATGACGACGACCACCGGGATCCGCCGTGTCGAGCGGGTGGTCATCCGTTTCGCGGGTGACTCGGGTGACGGTATGCAGCTGACGGGTGACCGTTTCACCTCGGAGACGGCGTCCTTCGGCAACGACCTTTCGACGCTGCCGAACTTTCCCGCCGAGATCCGTGCCCCTGCCGGGACCCTGCCCGGGGTGTCCTCGTTCCAGCTGCATTTCGCGGACCACGACATCCTCACTCCGGGTGACGCGCCGAACGTGCTGGTCGCGATGAACCCCGCCGCCCTGAAGGCGAACATCGCCGACGTCCCGCGCGGGGCGGAGATCATCGTCAACACCGACGAGTTCACCAAGCGCCCGATGGCCAAGGTCGGCTACGCGACCTCCCCGCTGGAGGACGGCTCCCTGGACGCCTACCACCTCCACCGGGTGCCGCTGACGACGTTGACGGTGGAGGCGCTCAAGGACTTCGGGCTGACCCGCAAGGAGGCCGAGCGCAGCAAGAACATGTTCGCGCTGGGTCTGCTGTCGTGGATGTACCACCGTCCCACGGAGGGCACGGAGAGTTTCCTGCGGCACAAGTTCGCGAAGAAGCCGCAGATCGCCGAGGCGAACGTGGCGGCGTTCCGGGCGGGCTGGAACTTCGGGGAGACCACCGAGGACTTCGCCGTCTCCTACGAGGTCGCGCCGGCGACGGCCGCGTTCCCCACGGGCACCTACCGCAACATCTCGGGGAACCTGGCCCTGTCCTACGGGCTGATCGCGGCGGCCCGCCAGGCCGACCTGCCGCTCTACCTGGGCTCCTATCCGATCACGCCGGCCTCGGACATCCTGCACGAGCTGTCGAAGCACAAGAACTTCGGTGTGCGGACCTTCCAGGCCGAGGACGAGATCGCCGGCATCGGCGCGGCGCTGGGTGCCGCCTTCGGCGGGGCGCTGGGGGTGACCACCACCTCGGGTCCGGGGGTGGCGCTGAAGTCGGAGACCATCGGTTTGGCCGTCTCGCTGGAGCTGCCGCTGCTGATCGTGGACATCCAGCGCGGCGGGCCCTCGACCGGCCTGCCGACCAAGACCGAGCAGGCCGACCTCCTGCAGGCCATGTACGGCCGCAACGGCGAGGCCCCCGTGCCCGTCGTCGCCCCGCGCACCCCGGCGGACTGCTTCGACGCCGCGCTGGAGGCGGCCCGCATCGCCCTGACCTACCGCACCCCGGTCTTCCTGCTCTCCGACGGCTACCTCGCCAACGGTTCCGAGCCCTGGCGGATCCCCGACGTGGCCGACCTTCCCGACCTGAGCGTCCAGTTCGCCACCGGCCCCAACCACACCCTGCCCGACGGCACCGAGGTCTTCTGGCCCTACAAGCGCGACCCGCGGACCCTGGCCCGCCCCTGGGCGGTCCCGGGCACACCCGGCCTGGAACACCGGATCGGCGGGATCGAGAAGCAGGACGGCACGGGCAACATCTCCTACGACCCGGCCAACCACGACTTCATGGTCCGCACCCGCCAGGCCAAAATCGACGGAATCACCGTCCCCGACCTGGAGGTCGACGACCCCGACGGCGCCCGCACCCTCGTCCTGGGCTGGGGCTCCACCTACGGCCCCATCACCGCCGCCGTCCGCCGCCTGCGCCTCGCCGCCACCCCCATCGCCCAAGCCCACCTGCGCCACCTCAACCCCTTCCCGAGCAACCTCGGCGAGGTCCTGAAACGCTACGAACGGGTGGTCGTCCCGGAAATGAACCTGGGCCAGCTCGCCACCCTCGTCCGCGCCCGGTATCTGGTGGACGTCCGTTCCCACACCCAGGTCAACGGCATGCCGTTCAAGGCCGAGCAGCTCGCCACGGCCCTGAAGGAGACCGTCGATGGCTGAGGCACTGTCCCTGGTCCCCAGGGCGGAGGCCCCGCTCGCCGCCAAGGACTTCAAGTCGGACCAGGAGGTCCGCTGGTGTCCGGGCTGCGGTGACTACGCCGTCCTCGCCGCCGTCCAGGGCTTCATGCCCGAGCTCGGCCTCGCCCGCGAGAACATCGTCTTCGTCTCCGGCATCGGCTGCTCCTCCCGCTTCCCGTACTACATGAACACCTACGGGATGCACTCCATCCACGGCCGCGCCCCCGCCATCGCCACCGGCCTCGCCACCTCCCGCCGCGACCTCTCCGTCTGGGTCGTCACCGGCGACGGCGACGCCCTCTCCATCGGCGGCAACCACCTCATCCACGCCCTGCGCCGCAACGTCAACCTCAAGATCCTCCTCTTCAACAACCGGATCTACGGCCTCACCAAAGGCCAGTACTCCCCCACCTCCGAACTCGGCAAGATCACCAAGTCGACACCCATGGGCTCCCTCGACGCCCCCTTCAACCCGGTGTCGCTCGCTCTGGGCGCCGAGGCCTCCTTCGTCGCCCGGACCGTCGACTCCGACCGCAAACACCTCACCGAGGTCCTGCGCCAGGCCGCCGACCACCCCGGCACCGCCCTCGTCGAGATCTACCAGAACTGCAACATCTTCAACGACGGCGCCTTCGAAGCCCTCAAGGACAAAGACCAGGCCCAAGAAGCCGTCATCCGCCTGGAGCACGGGCAGCAGATCCGCTTCGGGACAGACCTGGCCAAGGGCGTGATCCGCAACGAACGCACCGGGGACCTGGAAGTCGTCACCGTCACCCCGGACAACGAAGCCCGCGTCCTCGTCCACGACGCCCACGCCGCCACCCCCACCACCGCCTTCGCCCTCTCCCGCCTCGCCGACCCCGACACCCTCCACCAAACACCCATCGGCGTCTTCCGCAGCATCGAGCGCCCCGTCTACGACACCCTCATGGCCGACCAGCTGGAGACCGCCGTGGAGCGCTACGGCAAGGCCGACCTTGGGGCCCTCCTCACCGGCAACGACACCTGGACGGTCGCCCGCTGACCCACCGGGCCGGAGCCCCGACCGGAGTCCCGCCGCATACGGACTTGGATACTCCACAGAGGGCATACAACAATAAGGAGTATGAGGGTAGGCTTGTGTCCATGGTGACTTCGGAACAAGAGCGCGTGGGACAGCGCATCAAGCGGCTGGAGCAGGAACTGACGGCCGCCAAGCACGCGGCGCTGCGCCCGTTCAAGATCAACGTTCCGCAGTACGGCGTCCTGTTCGAACTGTCGCGGCAGTCCGGGCTCTCCGGCGCGGCCCTCGCGCGCCGCTGCATGGTCACCCCGCAGACCATGTCGTCGGTCCTGTCGACCCTGGAGGGCCGGGGGCTGGTGGAGCGGACGCCGCACCCGATCCACCTCCAGATCCTCGAAGTCCGGCTCACCAGTGCGGGGAAGGCCCTGTTCCGCGAGGCCGACGTGGTCGTGGAGGAGATCGAGAAGCTGCTCGACGCCAGCTTCGCGCCCGGCGAGGCCCGGTCCTTCCTGGACCAGCTGGACCGCTGTGAGAAGGCGGTCTCCGCCTGGAGCCCGAAGGGCTGACGCCCCCCGCCACGCCGACGAGGCGGCGGCCGCCCCCCAGGGGGCCGGCCGCCGCCTCGTCCCGTACGTCCGTACGTCCGTGCGTGCTCCCGCGGCTACCAGTCGACCGGTCCGGCGTCGTCGAAGAAGCCGCCCGTGGGGCCGTCCGCGTCGAGGGTGGCCAGCGTGACGACGATCCGGGCGCCCTCCTCGACGGTACGGGTGCCCTGGTGCCCGTTGAGGTCGGTGGCCACGTAGCCGGGCGTGGCCGAGTTGACCTTCAGGGCGGTGCCGGCGAACTCGCGGGCGTAGTGCACGGTCAGCGAGTTCAGCGCGGCCTTGGAGGAGTTGTAGGCGAGCAGCATCCGGTGCGGGGCGGCGAAGTCGGCGGCCTTGGCGAGGGAACCCAGGCGGCTGGAGAGGTTGACCACCCGCCCGGCCGGCGCCTCGCGCAGCAGGGGCAGCAGGGCATGGGTGGTGGCGATGACGCCGAAGACGTTGGTGGCGTAGATCCGGGCCGCCAGCTCCGCGGTGGTCCCGCTCGGCGGGAGGTCCTCCTCGACGATGCCCGCGTTGTTGACCAGGACGTCGAGCCTGCCGTAGGTGTCCTCGACGACGGCGGCGGCGGCCTTGACGGTCTCCTCCCGGGTGACGTCGAGGGTGACGGCGTGGGCGTCGATCCCGGTGTTGCGCAGGGCGGCCGCCGTGCGCTCGCCCCGGGCGGTGTCGCGTGCGCCGATGAGCACGGTCATGCCGCGCAGACCCAGCTGCCGGGCGGTCTCCCTGCCGATGCCCTTGTTGGCGCCCGTCACGAGGGCGACCGGGCGGGGGTGTCGTGTCATGCGGTGGTCCTTCTTCCTGTGCGGTGACGTGCGAAGTCCGGCACCGGACGCGCCGGTGCCGGACTTCGACGGTCGAGCGTGCGGATCGGCGCCTCAGTGGATGCCGAACATGCGGCAGGGGCCCGCGAAGCCCTTGCGGTGGCGGATCATGCCGATGATGGCGGTGGCGCCGACATCGGGGACGGTGTGCAGGTTCGCGATGTTCTCCACGCCGTAGCGCAGGTCGCCCAGCACGATGCGGTGCGCGCCCGGGTCGTCGATCTGGAGGTTCTTCGACGCGTCGAGGCTGGGGGTGTCGGTGCCGGCGGCCACGATGGAGCGCTCGCGGACCAGGAGTTCGGCCGCGTCGAAGCCGAGGCCGGGGAAGTGGGGGATCCCGTCGGCGTCGCGGTTGATGTAGGCGCCGGGGGTGTCGATGCGGGAGCACCAGCCGGAGTCCATGACGACCAGGGCCCCATCGGGGATCCGGCCGTGGCGGCGCTCCCAGGCGAGGATGTCGTCGGCGGTCAGGGTGGTGTCGGGGTCCTTCGCGGCCCGCTCGCCGATGCGGATGACGCACAGCGGGGCGATGAGCCGGTCGACCGGGATCTCGTCCGTGTAGACCGGGCCGTCGACGAGGTGGGCCGGGCCGTCGACATGGGTGCCGGTGTGCTCGTCGATCTCCAGCTTGTTGGCGTTGAAGCCCTCGGAGGCTATGTCGGCGAAGTGCTCGATGTTCGGCTTGAGGACGATGGGTTCGAGCACGGGGAAGTCGTTGCCGAACGCGTGGGTGAGGTCGCTGACCCGGCTGCCCCGGATGAGCGGGGCGGGGGTCCGGGGGCGTTCGGCGGGCCGGGGGCCGTCCTGGCCGAGCGCGGCGTCCGCCGGGGCGGTCGCGTCCGTCGCGTGGTCGGCGCAGCTGTGTCCGGGCTCGCCGTGGACCAGCTCCATCACCTGGGGGCTGCACATGGGAGGGATCTCCTTGGATCGGGCTCGTGGGTCGGGGGTCTGGGGCGGGGGAGGGGGAGGGGGAGGACGGCGGCCGGGTGGGGGACCGGCCGCCGGGCATGCGGAGGGGGCGGGGTGGAGGGTCAGGCGGCGGCGGTGTCGACGACGCGGTGGCCGCGGATCAGCCAGGTGGGACCCTGGGCGAGGCCGTTGATGCGCTCGAAGAACTTGGCGAAGTGCGGGCCCGCCATGTGCTTGTCGAACGAGACGGCGTCGTCGTAGACCTCGTCCAGGTAGAAGCGGTTGGGGTCCACCTCGTCCTCGACGAGTTCGAACCGCTGGGTGAACGGCTCGTCCACAGCCGAGTCACGGGCGTCCGCGTGGGCGGCGGCGATGAACGCCTCGCGGTGCTCGGGCTGGACGTCGAAGGCGACGGCGACGTGGTACATGGGATTACTCCTGGGGGTGGGGACGCGGGAAGGGGGAGTGCGGGGGAGTCAGTCGCGCAGGGCGGGCGTCTTCGCCGCCGGCGCGGCGGCCGCGGCGGCGGCCGGCACCGGGGTGGCGGCGGACTCGCCGCGCAGGCGCGGACGCACGGCCCGGTTGCGGCCGGAGCGCAGGCCGAGCACCAGCTCGGGGAGGGTGAAGGCGGCCAGCAGGAGCAGGGAGACGGTCCAGCCGCCGGTCGCGCCGTGCAGCAGGCCGAGCAGGAGCGGGCCCGCGATGCCGCCGGCGAGGTAGCCGATGGTCTGCACCATGCCCGAAAGCTGGGCGGCGGTCTGCGGGTTGGGCGAGCGCATGCCGATGAAGGTGAGGGCCATGGCGTGCCCGGCGCCCAGGGTCACACCCAGGACGGCGACCCACAGGGCGGCGGCGGCCGGAGCCCACAGCAGGCCCAGCAGGCTGACCGCGCCGGCCACCGCGATGGCGACGACCATCGGAGTGGTGCCCTTGCGACCGACGAGGATCGGGGCGAACAGCGCGCCCGGCACGCTGACCAGCATCGCGACCGAGAGCAGTGCGCCGGAGGAGGAGTTGCTGTAGCCGAGGTCGGCGAGGATCGTGGGCAGCCAGCCCAGGGCGGTGAAGTACACCAGGGCGCGCAGTGCCAGGTAGCCGGTGACCTGCCAGGCCATGGCGTCGCCGAGCAGCGAGCCCTGGCTGGGGACGGGGCCGGAGGCCGCGGCGGGCTTGGAGCCCTTGAGCAGCGGCAGCCAGGCGACGAGGCCGAGCGCGGCGGGGACGGCCCAGAGGGCGAGCGAGCCGCTCCAGCTGTCGGTGGCGTCCCTCAGCGGTACGGCGAAGCCGGCCGAGAGGGCGGCGCCGGCGCTGAGGATGCCCGTGCCGATGCCCGTGAAGAGGCGGACCCGGTCGGGGAACGCGCTCTTGATGACCGCCGGCATCAGGACGTTGCCGATCGCCAGGCCCGCCCCGGCCAGGGCGGTTCCGGCGAACATCGCCCAGACGGACTGGTCGAGCCGCAGCAGGATGCCCGCGATCAGCAGGACGAAGCCGAGCACCAGGGCGCCCGGGGTGCCCATGCGGCGGGAGAGGGCGGGTGAGACCGCCGCGAAGATGCCCAGGCACAGCACGGGCAGGGTGGTGAGCAGACTGATGGCCGAGTCGCTGAGCGCGAGGGACTGCTGTAAGTCGTCGAGGACGGGCGAGACGCTGCCGATGGCGGGGCGCAGGTTGAGCGCCAGCAGGCTCAGCCCCACGGTCGTGGCCACGGTGCTCGCGCGATTGCCGGATCGGTGGTCGGACACGGAGCTCCTCCTAACCGGGAACAAGGGTACGGTTTCGATGAAATAGATGATGCCTGGCAACCATAAGATGTCTTATGACGCGATGTCAATCGATGGTCGTCAGAAGGCTGTTAGCTCGGGGAGGTGCCGGCCGCGGTCGACACCTCCCCGAACAGCCGTGCGTGCAGCGAGTGTTCCACGGCGTGCCGGAGTACGGTCCGCTGGCGGCGGACCGTCCGGGCGCGCAGCAGCGCCCGGACGTCCGCCTCGTCGTCCACCGCGGCGGAGCCGAAGCCGCGCCCGCCGTCGAAGGTGTGGGTGTCCATGGCGATGCCTTTCCGGAACGGAACGGAACGGAACTGAACGGAACGGGGGGTGGCGCAGGGGTCAGCGGACGGCGGCCAGCTCCTGCGTACGGGGCCGGGCGTACGCGGTGGGGGCCCAGTCGGCCAGCACGGCCCCCACGGTCATCCCGCCGCCGAAGCCGGCCAGCAGGACGCCGTCCCCGTCGGCGAACAGCCCCCGGCGGTGGGCGAGGTCGAGGGTGACCGGGACGGAGGCCGAGCCCGTGTTGCCGTACCGCTCCATCGCCAGGTGCATGGTGGCCCCGGTCAGGCCCAGGGCCGGCCAGACCTCGCCCAGCATCACCGCGTTGGCCTGGTGCGGGACGAAGTGCCGGACGTGCTCGGGGCGGGTGCCGGCCTTGGCCAGCAGCTCGTGCAGGGCCCCCGGCAGGTTGTCCTGGACGAAGCTGCGCACCCCGCGTCCGTCCATGCGGAAGAAGTGCGCGCCCTCGCTCAGGGTGCGGTCGTTCGCCGGCATCCGGCTGCCGCCCGCCGGCACGCTGATCAGCCGGTACTGGTCCCCGCGGGTGAGCAGGCTCGTCTCCCGTATGCCGCGGTCCTCGGCGACCGTGCCCAGCAGCACGGCGCCCGCCCCGTCGCCGAACAGGATGGACGTCTTCGGGTCGGAGTAGTCGAGGATCCGCGAGTAGATGTCGGCGCCGATGACCAGGGCGTAGCGCCCCGGCTCGGCCGCGCGCAGCAGTCTCTCGGCCACCGTGGTGGCGTAGACGAAGCCGCTGCACACGGCGTTGATGTCGAAGGCGGCGGCGTTCTCCGCCCCGATCAGGTGCTGCACGATGCTGGCGGTCGCCGGCTGCGGGTGGTCGGGCGTGGACGTGGCCAGGACGATGTACGCCACCTCCCGCGCGGCCACGCCGGCCTGTTCGAGGGCCGCCCGGGCCGCCCGCGCGGCCAGGTCGGACGTGGCGTCGCGGTCGTCGGCCCGGCGCCGCTCGCGGATGCCGGTCTTGCGCACGATCCACTCGTCCGTCACCCCCGAGCTGCGGGCGATCTCCTCGTTGCCGACGACCGTGGCGGGCAGATAGGAGCCGGTGGCCAGGATTCCGATGCGATTCATGGTCTCTCCAGTGGTGTGGCGGGCCGCCGGACGCGGCCCGCCGGGAGGTCAGGCATGCCCGCCGGCCTCCAGCCTCCTCCAGCCGTGCCGGCGGGCGTGGGCGGCCAGTTCGGGATCGTCGCCCACGGCCACGGGGCGGCCCACCGCACTCAGCAGCGGCAGGTCGCTGCTGTGGTCCCCGTACCCCGAGCACTGCGCGAGGTCGAAGCCGCGCAGGGCCGCGCTGAGGTGCACCGCCCGCCCCTTGGCCGCGCCGATCATCGGGACGAGCACCTCACCGGTGAGCAGCCCGCGCCGGACCACCGGGCGGGAGCCCACCGCGTGGTCGGCGCCGATGTCCTCGGCGATGGGGCCGAGACAGGCGAAGAAGGAACCCGAGAGCAGCACCACCGGGCGCCCCGCGGCCCGGTGGACGCGCAGCTCCCGCGCCACCTCCGGGAGGTACGGGCCGCCCGGCCGCGCCTGCTCGTGCGCGAACCAGGAGCGTCCGCTGCGCTCCAGGGCCTCGACGGACTCGCCCGCCAGCAGCCGGTAGTAGCGCCGGTTGACCTGCTCCCGGGGTTCGCCGCGCCGGGCCGCCTCGCGCAGTCCGTCCGTCAGCCGTTCGTAGGTGGCCGGCGGTTCGCCGCGCCGGCGCAGGTGGAACGCGAGGAAACGGAACATGCTCTTCATGCGGATCAACGTCTCGTCCACGTCGCTGAACGCCGCTCCGTTCACCGCCCCCGCCGCGGTGCCGGCGGGCGGCTCCGCCGCCCGTGCCGTGCTCCTGCCCGCCGTCGCCCCGGCCGCCGCCTGCACTGGCGTCATCACTGTCATGTCTGCCGGACCTTTCCGGGTGCTCAGGACGTCAGCCGCGTCAGGACGAAGGAGAAGACGCACAGCGACTCGCCCCGCTGGGTCGCCTCCACCCGTACGGGGACCTGGTCGGGCGCCGCGGCCCGCCGCGGGTCCGGCTCGTCCGCGTCCTGCGGTTCCAGGACGCCGCCCTGGGTGTAGAGCGGGGCGGAGGGTCCGGAGTCCCCTCCGCCGCCCGCCCGGGCGCTGAGCACCGTCTCGACCTCCAGCTCGCCGAACCGGGTGAAGACCACGTCGAGCTCGGTGACGAGGGTCTTCGCCCCGGCCAGCCCGCGGATGTCCAGCGCGGCGAACAGGGCGAGCTGGCGGGCGCCCTCGGCGATGACCATCCCCGGCAGGTGGTCCTGCGGGTGGTCGAACAGGCTCGCGTGCTGCGCGGGTATCCGCAGCAGGGCCTGCGCGGTGTCGCCGGCGACCACCGTGTCCACCAGGACCACGTTGTCGGGGTTGGACCGCCCCACCAGGTGCGGGGCCGACGGAGTGCCCGGCGTGCTGGCCGGGTACGCGGCGGAGGAGGGCAGCGCCACGCCGTCGCGGTTGTTCAGCCGCAGCGTGAGGTACCCGGTGGGCGTCTTGAAGCGCAGGCCGACCGCCGCCTGGCCGATGACGATGCCGCCGACGGTGAGGTCGACCTCGTAGTCCAGCCCGGTCACCCGGCCGTCGCGCTCCTTGCGGTCCGCGATGGTGATCCGCAGGGCCAGGTTGATCGGCGCCGCCCCGACCACGACCATCTGCGGCCGGTCCAGGCGCAGCCGCAGGTGGGTCAGGATGAACTTGTTGTCGGACGCGACCCCGTAGAAGCGGTGGGCGCCGGCGAGGGCGGCCTGCCGGCAGGCCTCCAGCAGCAGGAGCGGGTCGTGGCAGCCGGGGCGCAGCAGGTGGTCCCCGTAGTAGGCGTGCGAGCGGGGCAGCTGGGCCCCCGCGGCGTAGCGCTGGTCGTCGATCGGCTGGAGGTCCGTCAGGAAGACCTCCCCCAGGGCGTCCCGGTGGACCAGCAGCCGGTCCACGGTACGGGAGTAGTCCAGGGCGGGGAGCGCGGCGGGCGGCGCGGGCGGCGCGGGTGCGGCCACGGGCGCGGCGGCTGGTGCAGTGATCATGGGCCTGGCTTCCTGTCGCGGTTGTGGTGGTTCCTGTGGTCGGTGGGTGCGGGTGCGGGTGCGGGTGCGGGTGCGCGTGCGCGTGCGGGGAGGTGGCCGCGGGGGGCCAGGGGCCGGAAAAACAAAGACACAACGGGCCCCCCCCCAAGAGGGGAGGAGGAGGGGGGGGGGGGGGCAGGACCGAGGGGAGCTCCCCCGCCATTCTTTGTT
>NZ_JBVILR010000025.1:105629-128210 GCF_055580265.1 Streptomyces sp. NPDC032091
CCTTTTCCCGGCCCCTTTCCCTCCTCTCTTCCTCCCCCTCCTTTCTCTTCCCCCCCCTTCTCCCCCCCCCCCCCCCCCCCCCCCCCCCCCCCCCCCCCCCCCCGCGCCGGCCCCCCGCCGGCGGGGGAAGGCGGCGGGGGCGGCGGGATCAGGCCGGGTAGACGTCGCCCGGCAGCTTGCGGTCGGCGCCCACGGTCCCGATGTGCCAGTACGGGTAGGGCGCCGGGGTCTCGCTGACCTTGTCGAGGCGGGCCAGCTCGTCCTCGGTGAGCGTCCACTCCATGGCCTGGAGGTTGTCCGCCAGCTGGTGCGGCTTGGTCGCGCCGACCACGGCCGAGGCGATGGCCGGCTTGGCCAGCACCCAGTTGAGCGCGACCTGCGCGACGGTGGCCCCGCGGTCCTCGGCGATCTGCGCCATCGTGTCGACGATGTCGTACGCCTGGTCGGGGTCGGTCAGCGGCGCCGACTCGGCGGCGGTGCGCTGCGAGAGCCGGCTGCCCTCGGGACGGCCCTCGCCCCGGCGGTACTTGCCGGTGAGGAAGCCGCCGGCCAGCGGGGACCAGGCGGTGATGCCGACGTTCTGGTCGACGGCGAGCGGGATGATCTCGCGCTCCAGGTCGCGGGCGGCGATGTTGTAGTAGCCCTGGTAGCAGACGAACCGGTTGAGGTTGCGGCGCTCGGAGACGGACAGCGCCTTCATCAGCTGCCAGCCCGCGAAGTTGGAGACGCCGATGTAGCGCACCTTGCCCGAGCGGATCAGGTCGTCCAGGGCGCGCAGCGTCTCGTCCAGCGAGGTCCGCGGGTCGAAGCCGTGGATGTGGTACAGGTCGATGTAGTCGGTGTTCAGCCGCCGCAGGCTGGCCTCGACCGCGGCGAACAGGTGGTGCCGGGTGGCGCCGACGTCGTTCGGGTCGTCCGTGATGCGCCAGCGGCCCTTGGTCCCGATGACGACGCGGTCGCGGACCTTGCCCAGGGTGCGGCCGAAGAACTCCTCGCCCATGCCGTTCTTGTAGACGTCGGCGGTGTCGAAGAAGTTGATGCCGGCGTCCAGGGCCTGGTCCATCATCCGCAGCACGTTGGAGTCGTCGACGGTGCCGAACTCGGACCAGTTGCGGTCCTCGGCCCCCAGGAAGCTCGCCGCGCCGCCGAACGTCATCGCGCCGAAGCACAGTTCGGAGACGGACAGGCCGGTGTCGCCCAGGTAGCGGTAGCGCATCTTCTCTTCTCCTGCTCTCGGTGTATAAGATTGCGATGAACCATAAGACATCTGATAGTAGTCGTCAATGAGATGGAGAAGCGCATGACCACCACACCGCCCCCGGAGCCCGAGCCCTACGACGTCCTCGTCGTCGGCGCCGGCCCGGCCGGCATGATGGCCTCCTGCGAACTGCTGCGCCGCGGCGTGCGCGTGCGCGTCGTCGACCGTGCCCCCGAGCCCTCGCCCCTGCCCAAGGCCCTGCTGGTGTGGCCGCGCAGCCTCGACCTCTTCGAGGACCTGGGCATCCTGGACGAACTGCGCGCGGAGGGCCTGCAGATCAACGCCTTCAGCTACTTCTCCGAGCGCCGGCGGCTCGCCACCTTCGACTTCCCCCAGGACCTCGCCCCGCTCTGCCTGCCGCAGAACGAGACCGAGGCGGTCCTGCGCCGCCGGCTGCTCTCCCTCGGCGGCAAGGTCGAGCACGGCGTACGCCTGCTCACCCTGGAGGGCCTCGACTTCGCCGGCCGCATCGAGGGCACGGGCCCCGTCACCGCCGTGCTGGAACACTCCGACGGCCGGATCGAGCGCACCCGGGCCCCCTTCGTCATCGGCACCGACGGGGCCTCCAGCGCGGTCCGCGCCCAGCTGGGCAGCGGCTTCGACGGCAGCACGTACGAGAGCGCCTTCGCCCTCGTCGACGCCCGGATCGAGGGCGCCCTGCCGCCCGACCAGGCCCTGTACTACCAGTCGCCGAGCGGAGCCCTCGTCATCGTGGCGCTCCCCGGCGGGGTCTACCGGTTCTTCTCCAGCCTCGCCCCCGGCGAGAGCGCCGGACTGGAGCGGATGCAGCAGATCGTCGACGAACGCGGCCCGCGCGGCGTCCGCCTCGTCGAACCCCTGTGGGAGACCGTCTTCCGCATCCACGCCCGGCACGCGAGCGCCTACCAGCTGGGCCGGGTCTTCATCGCCGGGGACGCCGCCCACGTGCACAGCCCCGCGGGCGGCCAGGGCATGAACACCGGCATGCAGGACGCGCACAACCTCGCCTGGAAGATCGCCGCGGTCGTGCACGGCGAGGCCCCCGCCGACCTGCTCCTCGGCTACGGGAACGAGCGCTCCGCCGTCGTCCGCCGGGTGGTGCGCGACACCGACGTCCAGACCCGGGGCTGGATGGTGCGCGGCCCGCTGGCCGTCGCCGCCCGGGACGCGGCGTTCCGCACCGCCGAACGTACGGGCGCCTTCCGGCTCTACGCCCCCGTCATGGCGGGCCGGCGCCTGTCCTACCCGGCGCGGCGGGCCACCCAGCTGCCGTCCGGCCGGACCGGCTGCGCCCTGCGCGCGAAGCTGCCCGGAGCCCTGGAGGTGGGCGGGGTCTTCCCGAGGGAGCTGGCCCTCCCGCACGGGATCGCCGGCCCCGCGGCGGGAGCCCCCTCCTGGACCCTCGCCGTGGTCTGCCGGGGCGAGGGCTCCGTCGCCTGGCGCACCCAGCTCCGCTCGCTCGCGGCACCCTGGCCGCAGGTGCGCGCCGTGGACCTGGCCGCCGGATCCGTCCGCCGCCGCACGGGCTGCGGCCGGGCCGGCTACTACCTGATCCGGCCCGACGGGCACATCGCGGCGCACGGCCACGAACGCGACACCGGCCGCCTGCTGGAGGAGCTCGCCGCCTGGCTCGGGCCGGCCACGGCCGCCTGAAGCCCGGTACGCACGCCGCGGCGCCGCCCCCGACACCGAGTTCCGGTGCCGGGGGCGGCGCCGCGCCGTGCGTACCGCCGCGCCGCGCCGTGCGTACCGCCCGGGGGACGCCCGAAGGGGGCGGCCGCGGGGCCGCCCCCTTCGTACGGTGCCCGGGCCCGCACGCCCGGGCCGGATCAGACCGCGGCCCGCTCCCCGTCGCGGGCCGCCGCGCGCCCGAGGGAGAGCTCACCCGTGGTCAGCAGGTCCAGCAGCTGCGCCAGTTCACGGTCCTGGGGCGTCGCGGTACGGAAGACGAAGTGCCGCAGCCCCGCCTGCTCGGGCCCGCCGAAGAACCGGAAGAAGCCGATGTCCGCGCCCTGCGGGGCGAAGCTCTCGTAGAGGAACACCGTCCCGCCGGCGGCGGTCAGCCCCAGCCCGGCGGCGACCAGATCGCCCGCGGCGGCCTCGTACACGACGTCGAAGGAGCCTTCGACGTCCTCCGCCACCGCGTCCGCCGTGACCACCCGGCGGGCCCCCAGCCGGGCCGTCGCCGCGGCCTCGCCGGCGTCCCGCACCACGGCGGTGACCTCGGCGCCCAGCGCGGACGCCAGCTCCACCAGCAGCCGGCCGATGCCCCGGCCGGCCCCGGTGACCAGGACCCGGCGACCGGTCACCGAGCCGGCACCGCGCATCAGGCGCAGCGCGGTCAGCACCGCCACCCGCAGGGCGGCGGCCTGCTCGAAGCTCACGTGGTCGGGCAGGACCACGGCGTACTCGGAGGGGAGGGTCATGCACGACCCCCACTCGGTACCCGTGGCCACACCCACCACCCGGTCGCCGGGCTGCGGGCTGAACCCCTCCGGAGCGGCCTTGAGGACGACCCCGGCGACGTCCCAGCCCGGCAGCCAGCCCTCGGGAAGCGGCTCGGCCCGGATCATCTCGTCGATTTCGGGGGCCACCGCGCGCACCGCGATCAGGATCTCGTCCTCGGCCTGGTCGGCGGCGCCCCGGGGGGAAGGGAGGGTGTGGGACTGGTAGGACATGGAAATTCCTCTCGTACCTGGTGGTGTTTCCTCGTACGGCTCGTGATCCGGCGTTCGGTGGGGCGGGTGGTACGGCGTCCGGCCGGGCCTTCGCCCGGGCGGACGGCGGGCGTCAGAACTCATCGGCGGCCAGCACGGACGCGCCGTCGATGCGGTCCACGGAGACCACGTCGAAGGACTCGGGCTGATCCAGGACGAAGGCCGGCAGGCTGAGCCGGCTCTCCAGCACCTGGTAGCGGATCCAGTCGTGCGTGTAGTGGTCGTCGGGCACCCCCGGGGCGAGGAGGACCCGCAGCTGCACCCGCTGCTCCCGGCCCACGGCCACCTGCGCCGCCGTCACCTCCCCGGTGGCCAGGGCGGAATCGACCAGCTCCCGGGCCGAGACGCCGCGCCCGTGGAGCCGGAAGTGCGGTGCGGCGGGGCCCAGCAGCCGGACGGCCGGCCCCGCGGCGCCGCAGACGCAGGTGGCGTACTCGGCGCGCTCCTCCGTCGCGTACCGCAGCAGCGGCGGGTCGCGGCGCGGGTCGAGGGTGGTCACGAGGACCCGGCCGTCGACGACTTCGAGGTGCTGGTGCGGCAGCGGGTGGTAGAGCCCGGAGAGGCAGTGCGGCCCGTGCTGGGCGGCGACCCCGGTGGCCGGCGACCCGTACAGGCGCCAGACCTGGGTGTAGGGGAAGCGGTCGGAGAGCAGCGCGTCCGAGGTCGTGTCGTGCAGGGTGCCGCCCAGCAGCAGCGTGCGCAGCCAGGGCAGCGGCCGTCCGGCGGCGGCGGCGCCCGCGAGCCTCGCGACGGTCTCGGGCGGGGCGCTCAGGGCGGTCACCCCCGTCCGGGCGAAGAAGTCCAGCCACGCGTCCTGCGCGCCGTCCGGCAGCGGGCCGAGCGGCAGACAGGAGGCGCCCGACGCGGCGGCGAAGCGGTTGAAGAACTGGTGGTCCGGACGCAGGCGTTCGCAGGAGTGCAGGTTCGTCAGGACGTCGGAGGGGCCGAGCGGGCTCCACGCGCCGCGCACCCGTTCGGCGAACATGTCGGCCGGCAGCAGGCTCAGCGCGGGCGTCCGGACCGTGCCGCCGTCCGCCCAGATCAACGAGCCGGCCGGCTGGCTCCCGGAGGCCAGGACCTCCTCCGTCGCCAGGGCCAGTTCCCGCCGGCTCAGCACCGGAAGGTCCGTCAGCCGCACCGGGCCGGCGGTCGGGAGGGCGGCGTACTTGGCCCGGAGCGAGGGGATCCGGACGGCCCGGCGCAGCAGATCGTCCAGTGCGGCGGGGTCGGCCGGTGCCCCTTCCCCGGATCCTGCCCCCGCTTCCGCTCCGGTGCCTGATAACGCCGTGTGCTGTGACGTGCGCGGAGCCAATGGAGTTCACCCCTTCTCGTGCACGGGTTCTCGGGTCTGACTGGAGTTCATTCTTGGGCTTGGGTCTAACTTTCTACTACAGGCCAACAACTTTGGGAAGTGGGATAGTTCGCGGAGTGGGCCCATCCGGATCTGACCTCCGATCCATCATTGTTCTCAAGTACAGACTTGAACTACGATCGAGGCGCGGTGGAGCTGCGGGGAGGTGGCTCCCGCGCACTCACATCGGACGAGGGGGCTCTCGTGGAAGCGTGGAAGGAAGAAACGACCGTCGCGGTCGTCGGCATGGGGTGCAGGTTCCCCCAGGCCAACAGCGTGGGGCAGTTCTGGGACAACCTGGTCGCCAACACCGACTCGGTGACGGAAGTGCCCCGGGACCGCTTCGACATCGACGCGCACTACGCACCCGGGCCGGGCGTACCCGGCAAGACGGACTCGCGCTACGGGGGCTTCCTGGACGATCCCTTCGGTTTCGACCCGGAGTTCTTCGGGATCGCCCCCGCGGACGCCACCGCCATGGACCCCCAGCACCGGCTCCTGCTCCTCGTCCTGCGCGAGGCGCTGGACGAGGCCGGCATCCGGCCCTCGTTCCTGGCGGGCACCCAGGCCGGCGTCTTCATCGGCCAGGCCACCGCGGAGTACACGCGGGGCGAGAACCTGAACGCCCACACCCTCCGGGAGGTCGCGGGCAGCGGCGTACGGGCGATGGCCGCCGGGCGCATCTCCTACGACCTGGACCTGCGCGGGCCCAGCGTCACCCTCGACGCGGCCTGCTCCTCGTCCCTGGTCGCCGTCCACATGGCCCGCCAGAGCCTGCTGGCCGGCGAGAGCGACCTCGCCGTCGCCGGCGGGGCCAATGTCATCCTCTCCCCCCACGAGGCGGTCGCCTACTCCCAGGCCGCGATGCTCTCGCCCGGCGGACGCTGCCGGTTCGGGGACACCGCCGCCGACGGCTTCGTCCGCAGCGAGGGCGTCGCCGTCGTCGTCCTCAAGCGCCTGCGCGACGCGCTCGCCGCCGGCGACCCGGTCCTGGCCCTGCTCCCCGGCAGCGCCGTCACCAACGACGGCCGCGCCAGCGGCTCCCTGATCCGCCCGGCCGTCCACGGCCAGACGGCGATGATCCGGGGTGCCTGGCGCAGTGCCGGCGCGGAGCCCGGCCGGCTGGACTACGTCGAGGCCCACGGGACGGGGACCCCCACGGGGGACGAGGTCGAACTCCTCGCCCTCGCCGAGGCCGTACGGGGCCACCGCCCCGCCGACCGGCCGCTGCGGATCGGCTCCGTGAAGACCAACATCGGCCACGCCGAAGCGGCGGCGGGCATCGCCGGCCTCCTCAAGGCCGTCCTGATCACCCGGCACCGCCTCATCCCCGCCTCGCTGCACGCGACGAGCCCGCAGCCCTTACTCGACGGGCCGGATGCCCCCCTCCGCCTCGTCACCCGCAACGAGCCGGTGGACCCCGGCCGTCCGGACGGACCGGTCGTGGCCGGCGTCAGCTCCTTCGGGCTGTCCGGCACCAACGCCCACGTCGTCGTCGCCTCGCCCGCCCCCCGGCCCGCGGCGCTCCCGCACGGGCTCACCGAACTGCCCCCGGACCGCCCCACCCACCTGCTGGTCCTCAGCGCGCACTCGCCCGCCGCCCTGCGCCGCCTCGCGGCCGCCCACGCCGCGCACCTCGCCCCCGGCGGAGCCGGCCGCGCCCACCCGCTGTGGGACCTGTGCGCCACCGCCGCCCTCAAGCGCGACGCCCACCCCTACCGCCTCTGGGCGAGCGGCGCCGACCACGACGGACTCGCCCGCACCCTGCGCGCCCTGGCCCAGGACCGCCCCACCCCCGACGGCGGCACCGGCGAGGCCGGGTTCGGCGGCCCGCGCCGCCCCGTCTTCGTCTTCCCCGGCCAGGGAGCCCAGTGGGCCGGCATGGGCCGCTCCCTGCTGGCCTCCTCGCCCGCCTTCCGCGCCGCCCTCGACGCCTGCGACGCCGCCGTCCTCGCCGAGACCGGACGGTCCGTGCGCGAGGTGCTCGCCGGGGCCGACGCCGACTCCTTCCCCGACCGGGTCGACACCGTCCAGCCCCTGCTGTGGTCCGTGCAGACGGCCCTCGCCGCGCACTGGCGCGACATGGGCGTCGACCCGGAGGTGTGCGTGGGCCACAGCATGGGCGAGGCCGCGGCCGCCGCCGCCACCGGAGCGCTCTCCCTCGCCGACGCCGCCGCCGTCATCTGCCGCCGCAGCGCCCTGCTCCAGCGCACCACCGGCCAGAACGCCATGATGGCCGTGGAACTCCCGGCGCACCGGGCCCGGGACCTCGTCGCGGACGAGCCCGGCGTCTGCGTGGCCGCCGAGAACGGCCCCAGCAGCACCGTCCTGGCCGGGGACCGGGCCGCCTTGCGCCGGACCGGCCGCCGGCTGGAGCAGGAGGGCGTCTTCCACCGCCTCGTACGGACCAACGTCGCCTCCCACTGCCCGGCCATGGACCCGCTGCGCGACGACCTGCTCGACCTGCTCGCCCACCTCACCCCCCGCCGCGCCCGGACCGCGATGCACTCGACGGTCCGCACCGCCCACCTCGACGGAACCGAACTCGACGCCGGGTACTGGGCGGACAACCTCCGCCGTCCGGTCCGCTTCGCCGACACCGTCCGGCACCTGGCCAAGGAGGCCGAGCACGTCTTCGTCGAGATCGGCCCCCACCCCCTGCTCACCCCGGCCGTCGAGGAGACCCTGGAGGAACTCGGCGCCCCGGCGGCCGTCGTCGCCTCCACCGACCGCCGCCTGCCGCAGCAGGAGGACCTGTCCCTGGCCCGGTCGCTCGGCGCCTACTTCACCCTCGGCGGCCCCGTGCGCTGGGACCGCTGGTTCCGTGACGCGGTGCGCCCCGCCCCGCTGCCCGCCTACCCCTGGGAGACCGAACGGCTGCGCCGCGAGGTGACGGCCGCCCCCGCCCCCGGCGGCGAGAGCCATGCCGCGGACATCCCGTACGACCACCGCATCGCCGGGGTCCGGCTGCACGGCCTCACCCCCGTCCCCCCGGTCGCCCACCTCGCCCACCTGCACGACCTGGCCTCCACCGCCGCCCGCGCCGAAGACGTCACCCTCAGCCGGGTCCTCGTGGGCGAGGGGTTCGTGGAGGCCCCGGCCGAGGACGGCGCCCCCCGCACCGTCCGCATCCGGCTGGACGCCGCCCGGCCCGGCGTCTTCACCGCCCGCGCGGACACCGTCGGCCCGGACCCGGTCGCCTGCCTGCGCGCCGACGTCCGCACCGGCCCCGCCCTGCCCTCCCGCTACGGCCGCTCCGACCTCGACGCCGCCCTCGCCCGCTGCCGCCGCCACCTGACGCCCCGGGAGTTCCTGGCCGGCGCCGCCCGCCGCGGCTACGAGGTGCTGCCCGCCGTACGGACCCTGCGCCACCTGTGGCTGCGCGGCGGCGAGGCCGTCGCCCAGATGTCCCGGCCGGGCCCGGGCATGCCCGCCCACGGAGCCTGGGAGGCCTGCTTCCTCCCCGTGCTCGCGGCCCTGCCCCGCACCCCCGGCGACCACCGGGCCTACACCGTCGAGGCCTTCGAACAGGTCCGCTTCCACGCGGACCTCACCGAGGAGTTCTGGGTCCACGCCGCCGTGGCCCCCCTGCTGCGCGGCGACCGCGTCCGGGCGTCCGTCCACGTCATCGGTGCGGACGGCCGGCTGCTCGCCGAGTTCCACGGCATCCGGCTGCGCCGCGTCGGCGCCGCCCCGCCCATGGCGACCCGGCTCCAGGCCGTCCTGTCCGTGCGGTTGCGGACCGCCTCGGCAGCCGCCGGTGCGCTCCGCGGCCCCGCCGGGGCCCTCGGACGGCTGCGCGGCGCCGTGGAACCCGCGCCGCACGTGCCCGGTTCCGCGGACCGGGCGGCGCGCGCGCCGGAGCGGGCGGAGCCGGGCGGGGAGGCGGGGGCGAAGACGGGGGCGAGCGCGGACGACGCGTACGGGAGACAGCCGGCGGACCGCACGGGCCAGTTCGTCGCCCGGGCGGCGCGGGTGCTCGGCATGGCCCCCGAACGCATCGACGTGCGGCGCCCGCTGCGCGACTACGGCATCGACTCCCTGACGGCCACCCAGCTCAGCCGTGACCTGCGGAGCACCCTGGACTGGGACGTCCCGGCGCGCCGGCTGCTCGGCGGCCAGAGCATCCGGGCCCTCACCGCGGAGGCAGCCGCATGACGTGTGCATGACCATGGAAAATGGACTGTGATTCATTAATTGATCGTGATACAAAAGGTCTGGTGTCGGTGCGGCGGGCCATCTCCCGCCGCTGGCTGGTCAGGAGGCCGGCGGCCCCGCGCGCCGGCGGTCGCGCGACAGGAGATCACATGACCATGAGCATCACCGAGGATGCGCCGAAAACCCCCCTCGCCCCGCTGGGCCGCCGGGAGCGCAACAAGCAGCGCGTCCGGGACAGCATCTACTACGCGGCCATCCAGCTCTTCGCGAGCCAGGGCTACGACCAGACCACGGTGGACGAGATCGCCCACAAGGCCGACGTGGCGCGCGGGACCTTCTTCAACCACTTCCAGAAGAAGGAGGACCTCATCACCGAATGGGGGGTCAAGCGCCGCGCCGTGCTGCGCGAGGGCCTCGCCACCGCCACCGAGGAGGACCCCCGCCGCGCGCTCCTGGAGTGCATGGTGCTGCTCGCCGACATCAGCCTGCGCGACAGCGCCCTCACCCGGGCCCTGACCACGGCCTGGGTCAAGGCGGGCTACCTCCTCCAGGAGGAGCCCTTCCTCAGCGACATGCTGAGCGAGTTCGTCGTCGAGGCGTTCCGGCGCGGCCGGGTCCCCGAGCACACGGACCCGGCCCTCGCCGGCCTGCTCCTGCGGGACGTCTACCTCGGCACCGTGTTCCGCTGGGTGCGCAGCCCGGAGGGCGAGAGGGACCTGTCGGCCGACCTCGTCCGCGCCTGCGAGACCGTGCTCGACGGGATCATGCCGCCCTCGCTCGACCGCTCCTGACGCGCGGCGTCAGCTTCCGCCGAGGGCCTCCAGGAGGCGGGTGGCGAAGCGGGCCGGGTGTTCGGCGCAGCCGACGTGGCCGCCCGGGAATTCCGTGAAGGCTCCGCCCGTCAGGGCTGCCAGGCGGGTCGCGGGGCCGTGCAGGGCCGGGATGCCGCGGGAGTCCTCGCCGGCCGCCAGGACGAGGCGGTCGGCGGAGGCCCTCAGGGCCGGCAGGTCCGGGGTGCTCGACGTGAACGGGTACAGGACGTGCTCCAGGAAGAACGGCTGGTTCGCGTACATGCGCGGCGCCATCTCCAGGATCTCGGGCGGCAGTTCGGCGGGCGGCCCGTCCGCCCCGTCCGCCCCGTCCCGTTCCGGGGTCCCGCCCAGGCCCTGGGCCAGGTGGGCCGTTCCGGCCGCCGGCCCCTGCGTCCGCGCCAGTTCGCGCACCTCGGCGAAGAGCGCCCGGTACGGCGCCGGGTCCTCCAGCACCTCCACCAGCGGCGGCTCGTGCGCCACCACCCGGCGCACCCGCTCCGGGTGGCGGGCCAGCAGGGCGAGCGCGGCGACGGCGCCGGCGCTGCACCCGAGGACGTCCGCCGGCGCGCCGGGGGAGAGCAGGTCCAGGATCCGGCGGGCGTCGTCGGCCCAGTCCTCCGCCCGCTGGTCGCCGGCCGGGCCGTCGAGGGTGCTGCGGGACTGGCCCCGGGGGTCGAACGAGACCACCGTGCGTCCGGCGGCGGCCAGGGCCGGGGCCATTCCCGCGTACAGTCCGGCGTCCGCGCCTCCGCCGGGGATCAGGAGCAGGACGGGGCCGCTGCCGCGCCGCTCGTGGTACAGGGTGGCTCCCGGGACGGCGAGCGTCCCGGTGACGGGTGCGGACGCGGGCGTCGGTGTGGGCGTGGGCGTAGGCGTCGGTGTGGGCGTGGTCATCGTGGGTCCCCCTCGTTCTTCGGCGGCCAGTTCGTCAGGGCCGTGTGGAGTGCGTCGAGCCCGCGCGCCCAGGACGTGCGGACCTCGCGGGAATGGCCGAAGGCACCGCTCAGCTCCAGGTGGACGTAACCGTGGAAGGTGGCCCGCAGCAGCCGGGCCGCGTCCGTCAGGTCCGGGTCCTCCAGCCCGTAGGCGCGCAGCATCCCGTAGGTCAGCTCGACGCTGCGCAGGAGCCCCGCCGAGCCGGCCACCTCCTCCGGCTCGAACCGCATCTGCGAGGCGGCGTATCGGCCCGGGTGTTCCAGGGCGTACTCCCGGTAGGCGTCGGCGAACGCGACCAGCGCGTCCTTGCCCGACCGCCCGGCCACGGCGACCGCGATCCGCCCGGTCACCTCCTCACCGGCCAGCAGCGCCACCCGCACCCGCAGCTCCCGCAGATTGCGCACGTGCGCGTACAGGCTCGCGTCCTTGACGCCGAACCGCCGGGCCAGCGCGGACAGCGAGACCTTCTCGATCCCCACCTCGTCCGCCATCTCGGCGGCCGCCTGCGTGAGCCGTGCGGCGTTGAGTCCTGCGCGCACCATGTGCCGCCTCCCTGGCTCCCTGGTCACCCTAGGCATTAACCTAGAGCCTCTAGGTTGGGGTTGTCCAGCGGGTCAACGGACCGCCGGTGCGGGCGTGTAGTCGCGCAGGGTGATGTTCTCGGCGGCCTTGCGGGCCATCTTCGCGGGCATGTTCCTGCCCGGCAGGTACGGCATGACCTTGTAGTAGCGGTTGAGCAGGCCCGCGAGCAGCCGGCTCTCGGGGACCATCAGCTTCGCCACCCCGTCGCCCATCTTCTGGCAGCCCTCCGCGTACGCCCGCATCTCCTGCTCGTAGCGGGCGAAGGCGGTGCGGTGGTCGCCGCGGGCGGCGGCGAGCTCCCCGGCGAGGACGTACGCGCCCACCAGCGCGAGCCCCGAGCCCATGCCCGACAGGGAGGACGGGCAGTACGCGGCGTCGCCGAGCAGGACGACCCGGCCGCGCGACCAACTGTCCATGTGCACCTGTCCGACGGAGTCGAAGTAGAAGTCCGGGGCGCTGCGCATCCGCTCCAGCAGGCGGTCGCTCTCCCAGCCGTTGCCCGCGAACCGCTCGGTGAGCAGCGCCTGCTGGCGCGCCACGTCGCGCCGGTCGAGGCCGAGCTGCGGGGAGCCGAAGTAGAAGACGGCCTTGGCCTCCCTCCGCTCGCGGCCGCTGTACATCGCCACGAGCCGGTTGGCGGTGCGGTAGCAGTGCCCGGTGCGGTCGAGGCCGAGGTGGTTGTCGGTGGTGAACACCGCGCAGTAGACGCCGAGGTGCCGGACGTGGCGCTCGTGCGGCCCGAAGACCAGGCCGCGGGTGCGTGAGTGCAGCCCGTCGGCGCCGACGACCAGGTCGAAGCGGCGGGGCGCGCCGCGCTCGAAGGTGACGTGGACGCCGTCGGCGTCCTCGGTGAGGGAGGTGACGGAGTCCCCGAAGACGTACTCGGTGTGCTCCTTCGTCGCGTCGTGGAGGATCCGGGCCAGGTCGCCCCGGAGCACCTCCAGGTCCCCGGCGAACAGGTCGGCGGGCAGCTTCGCCTGCGGCTTGCCCGCGGCGTTGACGTACGACATGGAGCCGGTACCGGTCCGGGCGGCCCGGAGCTCGTCCAGGATGCCCATGCGGCGCAGCACCGTCAGGTGGGCCTCGCCGCGGAAGTCGACGGCGTAGCCGCCCTCGCGCAGGGCGGGGGCGCGCTCGACGATCGTGGGGGCGAAGCCGTGGCGGTGGAGCCAGTAGGCCAGTGCCGGGCCGGCGACGGAGGCGCCTGAGATCAGGACGGTCCGGGCGGCGGTCTGCGGGAGGGCGTGCGGCGTGTTCGGCGTGTGCGGCGTGTTCGTCATGGGGAGCAGCCTGCGCGGGGGCGCTCACCGGGCGCTCACCGCCGGCTCACCGCCCGGGCCGGGACGCCCGGTCGCCCCCCGGGGGGGCGCCGCCCGTGCGCGGCGCGGCCCATGCCGTTTCTGGCCATGGTGCCACGGATGCACCATAATGGCGCCATGGATCTGAGGCCGTACGTAGAGAACCTCCGGCACGAGCTCGCCGTCGCCGCCGACGCGGGCGGGGACGAGGCCCGCGCCCTGGCCGGCCGGCTGACCGCCCCGCTGGAGTCGGCCGCCCGGCTCACCCTGCTGAGCGCCCTGTCCGACGCGATGGACGAGGTCACGCGGGACCTGGCGCCGGGATCGGTGTCGGTACGGCTGCGCGGCCTGGACCCCGAGTTCGTCGTGACCGTCCCGGAGACCGAGCCCGCGTACGACGAGCGCCCGGCCGCCCCGGCCGCGGCACCGGCCCCCGCCCCCCTCCCCGAGGGCGAGGAGGGCGGGACGGCCCGGATCAACCTCCGCCTGCCCGCCCACCTCAAGGCCCGGGCCGAGGAGGCGGCGGCCCGCGAGGGGATCTCCGTCAACTCCTGGGTGGTCCGCACCCTTTCCGCGGCCCTGTCCGGGGCCGCCGCCGAACAGCCGCCCGCGGGGCTGCGCCGCACCCGGGCCGGACAGAGCTACACCGGCTGGGTGCGCTGACCCCGCGCCGCCGGGCCGCCCCGCCCTCCCGTACCCCCTCGCCCGCCCGACCCGCGGGACCCCGCACCACGTCATGAGGATCGGACCGCCATGCAGAGCTTCGAGACCCCCGCACCGATCGCCCTCTCCGTCGAGATCGAGGCGGGATCCGTCCGCGTCACGGCCGGCGCGCGACCGGAGACGGTCGTCGAGGTGCTCCCCGCCGCCCCCGGCGACCCGGAGGACGAGCGCGCGGCCCGGGACAGCAGGGTCGACCACGCCGACGGCACGCTGACGGTGCGCGGCCCGAGGAAGCGCCTCCCGTTCGGCCGGATCGGCTCGGTCGAGGTGCGCGTCGAGCTGCCGGCGGGCTCCCGCGTCCGCGCCGTCACGGGAGTCGGCCCCCTCGTCCTGGACGGGGTCTTCGGCGCGTGCTTCGTCAAGTCCGGCGCCGGCGACATCCGGGTGGCCCAGGCCGGCCCGGCCGAACTGCGCACCGGCCACGGCGACGTCCGCCTGGACCACTGCGCGGGCGACGCCGAGGTGCACGGCGCGGGCCGGATCGGCATCGGCCGGGTCGACGGGGCGGCGACCGTCAAGAACCTCAACGGCGACACCGAGATCGGCGAGGTCACCGGAGAGGTACGGGCGAACAGCTCCAACGGCGCCATCACCGTCGAGCGGGCGCACGCCGGCGTCGCGGCCAGGACCGCCAACGGCGCCATCCGGATCGGCGAGGTGGCCCGGGGCCGGGCCGACCTCCAGACCGCCGCCGGCCGGATCGACATCGGCATCCGGGGGTCCGTCGCCGCCTGGCTCGACGTCACCTCCCGCCTGGGCAAGGTGCACAACGCCCTCGGCCCCTCCGAGGGCCCGGAAGGCTCCGAGGGCGTCGTCGAGGTCCGGGCCCGCACCGCCATGGGCGACATCGTGATCACCCGCGCCGCCTGACGGACCCGGCCCGGCGGCGGACCGGCCCACGCCCTCCGGTCCGCCGTCCCCGCCCGCCGGGCCCGGGCCTCAGCGGGCCGCCGGCACCGGGTTGTCCAGGGTGAGGGCGGTGCAGCGGACGCCGCCGCCGCCCTTGCGCAGCTGCGCCGTGTCGAGTTCGACCACCGTGCTGCCCCGCTCGCGCAGGGTCGCGGCCAGCCGCGGCGCGCCGGTGGTCATCGTCACCGTCGTGCCGTCGCTGACGAGGTTGAGGGCGAAGGCCCGGGCCTCCTCCGTACCGACCTCGATCAGGTCGAGCCCGAGGGAGCGCAGCAGACCGACGCTCTGCGGCTCCAGGGCGTCCGGGTGGTAGGCGAGCGTGGCCTCGTCGATCACGGCCACGGCCAGGTCCAGGTCGTACCACTGCTCGCCGGCCGTGCGCAGCGGCACCACCTGGTGGCCCGTCAGGTCCGCCAGGACCTCGTGCATCCGGCGGTCCGTGCGCCGGCCGTGGCCCGCCAGCAGCAGGTCCCCGCAGGCCAGGGCGTCGCCCTGGCCGCTGAAGGAGTACGGGGCGTCGTACACGTCGATGCCGTTCTCCTTCAGCCACGACCGGAAGTAGGGGATCTCCGCGGCGCGGGCGGCGGGCGGGTCCCCCAGCACGGCGCGGTCGCCGCACACCCAGGCACCGTTCGCCGTGTACACCATGTCGGGGCACTCCGGCGCGGACGGCATCCGGTGGACCGTCCGGCCGGCCGCGAGGTGGGCGGCGGCGATGGCGTCGTGCTCGGCGACGGCGGCCCGGGCGTCCGGCTGGACGCGCGTGTCCATGTACGGGTTGATGACGTAGTCGATGCGGAAGTGGGTGGCGTCGGACATCAGCAGTTCGGTGTTCATCCATCGACTCCAGGGGCGGGGTTGAGGGGCGCGGCGTGGCGGGACTGACTGGTCCGGACGGTGGCAGAGCCGGGCGGACCGGAGCGGAACGGAAGGCGGCCGGCAGGTGGTCTGCGCCCGGCCCGGACGGGTCGCCGGGTCCCGCGCCGGACGGCGCACACGGCTCCCCGCCGCGCGTACTCCGTGCTCCGCCGACGCGACGAGGTGCGGTGCGGTGCGGTGCCGGGCGGCGGGGGTCCGGGGGCAACTCCCGGCGTGGGCCGGACGAGCAGGATCCGGAAGGGACGGCCCGGGCGGGCGCGTCACCGCGTTCGAGCATGGCAAGTCCGGCCTCCGCCGGGCAATGCCTCCCACCCCTGTCCCGCCGGCGGGACGCCCCCGCCCCACCCGGCCCGCTCCCGCTGCGGCGTACGGCGCACAGCGCTCCCGGCGCCGGTCGGCGGCGCGGTCCCGTCCGGCCGCCCCCGGAGGCTCCGTCAGGGCGTGCCGGTGGTCAGGGTGTCGATGACGTCCTCGGGGAGGCCCAGCAGGCGCAGGGACGCCGGGGTGGGGTCGCCCAGTACGGACGCCGCCGCCGCGGCGGCTTCGGCGGAGCGGGAGCGGGCCGTCGTATGGTCCCCGTACGACCGCGCCACCCGGGCCAGGCCCGCCAGGGCCCGTACCCGGCTCCCCGCGCTCTTGACCCAGTGCGGGTCGATCCGCTCCAGGGCCTCCTCGTACAGGCACCGGGCCCGCGCCGGGTCCCCGTCCCGCAGGGCCAGGTCGCCGAGCCCGCGCAGGGCCGCCCCCAGGGCCGCGGAGCCCCCGGCCCGCCGGGCCAGGGACGCGGCCCGGGCGTAGTCGGCGCCGGCCCGCGCCGGGTCCGCGTCCGCGAGGTGGTCGGCCCGGTTGACCAGCAGGTCGGCGCTGTCCTCCAGAGCGCCGAGCCGCTCGGTCAGCGCCAGGGCCTCGTCGGTCAGCGCCACCGCCCCCGACCGGTCCCCGCGCGCCGCCGCCATACCGGCCAGCACGTCCAGGACCAGCGCGCGGCCCCAGAGGTCGCCGACGGCCCGGAACCCCTCGGCGGCCTCGGCGAAGTCCCGTTCGGCGGCGGCCGGGTCGCCCGCCCCGAGGGGCCCGAACCCGGACACGTACGCCGCCGCCGCCCGCACCCACGGCTCGGCGCGCCCGCGCTGCGCCGACACCAGCGCGAACGCCTCCATCGGATCGGCCTCCGCCGCGTTGCGCAGCATCCACACCAGCAGCACCACCGGGTACCGCCCGCCCGCGCCCTCCCGCGCCCACGCGGCCGCCAGCAGGCGTCCGGCCCGCGCCCGGTGGCGCCGCCACGCCGCCGGCCCGCCCGGGCCGGCCGCCGCCAGCAGCACGCACGCCGCGTACTCCTCGCCCAGCCCGGCCGGCGGAGCGTCCCCGACGCCGTCCAGCACCGCCGCCGCGCACGCCGCCACCGACCCGGACACCCCGCGGATCCACAGGTACGCCGAGGCCGCCGCCAGCAGTTCCAGCGCCGCGTCCCAGCGCCCCTCCCCGGCCGCCCGGTCCAGCGCCGCCAGCAGGTCGCCGTGCCCGGCCGCCAGCCGCTCCAGCCACTCCGGCTGTCCGGCGCCCCGCAGCTGCGGATCGGCCGCGCGCACGAGCTCCCGTACGTAACGCGCGTGCGCCTCGCCGGCGGACACGTCCTCGCCCGCCTCCCGCAGCCGCTCGGCGCCGTACGCGCGGATCGTCTCCAGCATCCGCAGGCGCCCGCCCGCCCACTCCAGCAGCGACTTGTCCACCAGCGACTCCAGCACCCCGGCGTCGAGCACCCCGGCGTCGAGCCCCTCGGCGTCGAGCCCCTCGGCGTCGAGCGCCCCGCGGTCCGGCTCCCCGCCCCCTGCGCGGCACACCTCCAGCGCCGTCCGGGCCGTCGCGCCCGCGGGGAACACGGTGAAGCGCCGGGCGGCCCGCCGCTCCGGCTCGGACAGCAGGTCCCAGCTCCACGCCACCACCGCGCGCAGCGTGCGGTGCCGTTCGTCCGCGCCGCGGTTGGCACGGGCGGCGGCCATCCCCAGCCGGTCGTCGAGCCGTTCCGCCAGGTCCTCCACGTCCATCGTGCGCAGCCGGGCCGCCGCCAGCTCGATGGCCAGCGGCAGGTTGTCGAGGGCCGCGCAGATCCGCTCCACCGGCCCCGGGACCGCCGTGAACCCGCGCCGCACCGCCGAGGCCCGCTCGGTGAACAGCCGTACGGCCGCCGCGTCGTCGAGCGGCCGCACCTGCCACAGGTGCTCCCCGATGACGGCGAGGGGCTCCCGGCTGGTGGCCAGGATCCGCAGCCGGGGACAGAGCGCCAGCAGCCGCCCGGCCAGCGCGGCGGCCTCCTCGGCCAGGTGCTCGCAGTTGTCCAGGACCAGCAGCAGCACCCGGTCCGCCAGCGCCGTCGCCAGCCGCTCGACGGGCCCCTGGCCGCCGCCTCCGCCGAGCCGGAGCCCGTTCTCGCGCAGCCCCAGCGCCGCCAGCACCGCCCCCGGCAGGCCGGCGCCCTCGCGCAGCGGGGCCAGCTCGACGAAGCACACGTCGTCTGCGGCGGCCTCCGCCGCCTCCGCCGACAGCCGGGTCTTGCCCACCCCGCCGGGCCCCACCAGCGTCACCAGCCGCGCCACCCGCAGCATCGCCGCCACCTCGGCGACCTCATCGGCGCGCCCCACGAACGAGGTCAGCCGGGCGGGCGGGCGGACCTGCGTCGGGGAGGGGTCGAAGTCCAGCAACTCCCGGTGCAGGGCGACCAGTTCGGCGGAGGGGTCGCTGCCGAGCTCATCGGCCAGCCGGGTGCGGGTCTCCTCGTACACCGCCAGCGCCTCGGCCTGCCCGCCCTCCGCGGACAGGGCCCGGATCAGCAGGGCCGCGAGGCGCTCGCGCAGCGGGTGGCGGCCGGTCAGCTCCCGCAGCTCGGCCACCGCGGCCCGGTGGCCGCCGAGCCGCAGCTCGGCCTCGATCCGGTCCTCCAGCGCCCCGAGCCGCAGCTCCTCCAGCCGTACGCCGGCCGCCCGGGCGGTGTCTCCCTCCGCCAGGTGGGCCAGGTCGGCCAGGGCCGGTCCCCGCCACAACTCCAGCGCGCCGCGCAGCAGTTCCGCCGCGCGTACGGGGTCGTCGGCGGCCAGCGCGGCCCGGCCCTCGCGGGCCAGCCGCTCGAACCGGCCCGCGTCCACGTCCTCCGGGTCCACGGCCGCCCGGTACCCCGCCCCGGCCCGCTCGATCACGGCCGGTCCCAGCGCCGCGCGCAGCCGGGACACCTGGGACTGGAGGGCGTGCGCCGACAGGGAGCCGTCCGGGGCCAGTTCGTCCGCCAGCCGCTCGGCCGCCACCACCTCCCCGGGGCGCGCCAGCAGCAGGGTCAGCAGGGCGCGCCGGGCGGGTCCGCCCAGGGGGACCTCGGCGCCGTCGTCGCGTCGGGCCAGAGTCTCACCGAGGATGGAGAACCGCATGGCTGTGATTATCCACGGGAGTCGATCATCCGATGATCGGCCGGCCGGCGGGCCGGCCGGCGGGGGCACGGGCGGTCAGCCGAGCGGCCCGAGCCAGGTCCCCCCGGAGACGTCCACGGTCTGGCCGGTCACCCACCGCCCCTGCGGCCCCGCCAGGAACCCGACCACGTCGGCCACGTCCTCCGGCTCGCCGAGCCGCCCGAGCGCCGTGATCCCCTCCAGGGCGGCCACGACCTCCGGGACGGCCGTGTAGCCCGCGGTCATGTCGGTGCGGACGGCGCCCGGCGCGACCGTGTTCACCGTGATGCCGCGCCGGCCGAGCTCGTTGGCCAGCGTGGGGGCCATCGCCTCCAGGGCCGCCTTGGTGACGGTGTAGCCGATCTGGCTCGTCACCGCGAAGCGGCTGGCCGTCGAGCCCATGTTGACGATCCGCCCGCCGTCGTTCAACAGCGGCAGGGCGCGCTGGACCACGAAGAGGGGGGTGGTGACGTTGACCGCCAGCAGCCGGGCGAACTCCTCCTCGGTGACCTGGCCGATCGAACTGCCCGAGCCGATGCCCGCGTTGTTGACGAGGATGTCCAGCCCGCACCCGCCCAGCCCGGCGGTCAGCCCCTCGAACAGGGCGTCCACCGCGCCCTCCTCCCCGAAGCGGGCCCGCACCGCGAAGGCGAGGCCGCCCGCCTCCTCGATCCGTGCCACCGTCTCCAGGGCCGCCTCCTCGTTCCCGCCGTAGTGGACGGCGACCAGGGCGCCCTCGGCCGCCAGCCGCAGCGCCACCGCCCGGCCGATCCCCCGGGAGGCGCCCGTCACCAGTGCCGTCTTGCCGTTCAGCGTGCCCATGACCTGCTCCTCGTACCGGGCCGGACCTCCGTGGTCCGGCGACGGGAACCACAGTCGTCCGGCCCGCTCACCGCGCGCTCACCGCCCACTCACCGCTCCTGGTGGAGTCGTGGTGGTGTCATGGTGGCGCCTGCATGGAGTCGCCATGATCCAAGGGTGGTTCGGGGCTACCGGGGGAAACATCTGCCCGGATTCGAAGGTTTTTGGCGCCGTCGCCCGCCGCCATGGCGTCAGACAGAGTGCCGGAGTGACTCCCCTCTAGCGCCATGTGTGTGCCATAGTGGCGCCATCGATCGGAGCGGTGCCGTACGGGCCCGCTCCCCTGCCTGGGAGTCTGTTGCGCCATGGCCACCTTCCTCTCCAAGACGGGCCGCTTCGCCTTCCGGCGGCGGGGCCTGGTGACCCTGCTGTGGCTCGCCGTCCTGGTCGCCGTCGGCCTCGCCGCCTCCACCGCCCCGCCGCCGCCCGCCGACACGTTCTCCATGCCGGGCACCGAGTCCCAGCGGGCCTTCGACGTGCTCAAGGAGAAGTTCCCCGCCGCGAGCGCCGACGGCGCCACCGCCCGCGTGGTCGTCCGCGCCCCGGCCGGGCAGAAGGTCTCCGACCCCGTCCAGAAGGCCAAGGTCGAAGGCCTCGTCGCCGCCCTCGCCAAGGCACCCGAGGTGGTCTCGGCCTCCGACCCCTTCACGACCGGCACCGTCAGCAAGGACGGCACCACCGCCTACGCCGTGGCCGGGTACAAGGTCTCCGCCCTCAAGCTGACCGACGCGGCGCACGACGGCCTCGACGCGGTAGTGGAGAAGGCCCGGGCCGACGGCCTGACCGTCGAGGCCGGCGGTGACGCCGTCAAGGTCGAGGCCGCCATGGGCGGCGCCGAGGGCATCGGCATCCTCGTCTCCGCCGTGGTCCTGCTGCTCACCTTCGGCTCCCTGGTCGCCGCCGGCATGCCCCTGCTCACCGCCGTCATCGGCGTGGCCGTCGGCAGCGCCGCCGTCACCGCCCTCGGCAGCACCCTCGGCCTGTCCGCCACGACCTCCACCCTGGCCATGATGATCGGCCTCGCGGTCGGCATCGACTACGCCCTGTTCATCATCTCCCGCTACCGCGCCGAGATCTCCGAGGGCCGTGACCGCGCCGACGCGGCCGGCCGCGCCGTCGGCACCGCCGGCTCGGCCGTGGTCTTCGCCGGCCTCACCGTCATCATCGCGCTCGCCGGACTCGCCGTCGTCAACGTCCCGATGCTCACGAAGATGGGCCTCACCGCCGCCGGCACCGTGGCCATCGCCGTCCTCATCGCGCTCACCCTCGTCCCCGCCCTGCTCGGCTTCGCCCCGGTCAAGGTCATGCCCCGCCTGGAGCGGCGGGCCCTCCAGGGCAAGCCGCCGACCCCCCGCCTCCAGCGCCGGGCCGACCGGCTCGCCGCACGCACCAAGCCCAACCTCGGCACCCGCTGGGCGCAGTTCGTCGTACGCCGTCCCCTGCTGGTCCTGGCCGTCGGCGTCCTCGGCCTCGGTGCCCTCGCCGTGCCCGCCACGAGCCTCCGGCTCGGCCTGCCCGGCGAGGGCACCATGGCGCCGGACACCACCCAGCGCAAGGCCTACGACATGCTGTCCGAGTCCTTCGGGCCCGGCTTCAACGGCCCGCTGACCGTCACCGTCCAGGCCAAGGACGCGGCCGCCGCGGCCGGCGCCGTCGGCCGGGAACTCGCGGCGGTCGAGGGCGTCGCCACGGTGACCCCCGCGACGCCCAACGCCGCCGGTGACACCGCCGTCCTGGGCGTCGTCCCGTCCTCGGGACCCACCGAGCACCGGACCGAGGAACTGGTCGCCACCCTCCGCGCGAAGGCGGGCGCCATCGGGGCGGACACCGGGGCCGAGATCCTGGTCACCGGGCAGACCGCCCTGTTCATCGACTTCTCCCGCACCCTGGACGAGGCGATGCTGCCCTACCTGGGGCTGGTCGTCGGACTCGCCTTCCTGCTCCTGGTCCTGATCTTCCGTTCGCTGCTGGTCCCGCTGAAGGCGGCCCTCGGCTTCCTCCTGTCGGTCTCCGCGGCCCTCGGCGCGGTCGTGGCCGTCTTCCAGTGGGGCTGGTTCGCCGACGTCCTCGGCATCGAACAGCCCGGCCCGATCATGAGCACCCTCCCCATCTTCATGATCGGCGTGGTGTTCGGCCTCGCGATGGACTACGAGGTCTTCCTCGTGACCCGGATCCGGGAGGCGTACGTCCACGGCGCAACGCCCACCGAGGCCGTCGTCACCGGGTTCCGCTACGGCGGACGCGTCGTCAGCGCCGCCGCGATCATCATGACCAGCGTCTTCTCCGGCTTCATCCTGGAGACGAACGACTTCGTGAAGATGGTCGGCTTCAGCCTCGCGACCGCCGTCCTCTTCGACGCCTTCGTGGTCCGCATGGCCCTGGTCCCCGCCCTGTTCGCCCTCCTCGGCCGGTCCGCCTGGTGGCTGCCGCGCCCGCTCGACCGGCTGCTGCCCGACATGGACGTCGAGGGCGAGAGGCTGGACCGGCCGCGCTCCGTCCCGGTCGCCCAGGGCGGCCCGGCCCCCCGGACCGCCGAGCGCGCCGAGGCCCGGCACGACTACTCCGCCTGACCCCGCGCACCCGTACCGGGGGGGGGGGGGGGGGGGGGGGGGGGGGGGGGGGGGGGGGGGGGGGGGGGGGGGGGGGGGGGGGGGGGGGGGGGGGGGGGGGGGGGGGGGGGG
>NZ_JBVILR010000026.1:0-117443 GCF_055580265.1 Streptomyces sp. NPDC032091
GGGGCCGTCCGGGCGGGGGGCTGTGCGCCCCGGCCGCCCCGGCGACATCACCAGTTAGCCAGGCCCCCGCCGCCCTGGCAACGCCCCCCTCCTACCAGCCGGCTTCGGAACGGAGCGACAGGTCCCCGCCGGGCGGAGGGGCGGATCCCGCTGGTGGGAGACGGTGGGCGGGGGTGCGGGCGGGTCTACTAGGCGGGGCCGGATGTGACGTGGGTCCTGTGGGCCGCCTCACCGCCGAGCGGCCCCTATGTCACCGTGCGTGCCGGTTCATACCCGGTCCGGTGCGTGTCCCGGGCCACTTCCGGCCACCGAATCGAAGGAAACGGGCGCGTCGAACGCCGCTTTCCGAGTCGCCCGCCGCAGCGCCCTGAGCAGCGTGCCCCCGAGGGCGAAGGTCAGCACGACCGTCAGCACCGCCCGCCCCAGGTCCCAGCCCAGCGAGGTGGCCAGGCAGTACGCCGCGAACCGCGCGAGGTTCTCCGGCACCGGGTCCCCCGGGTGGAAGGAGACCCCCTGGCCCATGCCCTGGAGCAGGACCCAGCCCTGGAGGTTCATCACCGTGCCGTACGCGAACGAGCCCACGAACCCGTACGCCGCGAGCATCGCCAGCTCGGCCCGCCCCCGGACCCCCACCGCCCCGGGCAGCAGCCCGGCGCCCAGCGAGAACCAGCCCAGGGCCAGCATCTGGAACGGCATCCACGGCCCCACCCCACCCGTGAGCAGGGCGGACGCGAACATCGTGACGGCGCCCAGGACGAACCCGAAACCGGGGCCGAGGACGCGGCCGCTGAGCACCATCAGGAAGAACATGGGCTCCAGGCCCGCCGTGCCCGCGCCCAGCGGCCGCAGGGCCGCCCCGACGGCGGCCAGCACGCCGAGCATCGCCACCGCCTTGGCGTCCATCCCGTTGTCGGCGATCGTCGCGACGACCACCGCCACCAGGAGCGGCAGCAGCGCGGCGAAGAGCCAGGGGGCGTCCTGGGAGTGGGCCAGGCCGGACTGGGCGTCCGCGAGCAGGGGCCACCCGAAGGCGGCGATCCCGATGAGGGTGACGAGGACCAGGGCCGCGGCGGCGCGGGGGCCGATGCGGACGGGGCGGGGGCTCACGGTGCGGCCTCCGTGTCCTTCAGCGCGTCCGCTGCCTTCAGGGCCTCCGTGGTCTTCGGCGCCTCCGCCGCCTCCAGGGCGGCGGCCACCTGGGAGACCGTGAGCCAGCGGCCCGGGGCCAGGACCTTGGCCACCTGCGGGGCGAAGGCGGGGGAGGACACCACGACCTCGGCGGTCGGCCCGTCGGCGACGATCTCACCGCCCGCCAGGATGACCACGCGGTGGGCCAGCTCCGCGGCGAGCTCCACGTCGTGCGTCGCGAGGACGATGGCGTGGCCGTCGGCCGCGAGGGCGCGCAGCGTCTCGACGAGGCGGGCCTTCGCGGCGTAGTCCAGGCCGCGGGTGGGCTCGTCCAGGAGGAGCAGGGCCGGCCGGCCGGTGAGGACCAGGGCGAGGGCGAGGGTGAGGCGCTGGCCCTCGGACAGGTCCCGCGGATGGGTGCCGTCCGGTACGTCCGGCAGCAGGGCGCTGACCAGGGCCCGGCAGGTCCCGGGCGCGGCCCCGGCGTCGGCGTCGGCCGCGGCGCACTCGGCGGCGACGGTGTCGGCGTAGAGGAGGTCGCGGGGCTCCTGCGGGACGAGGCCGACCCGGCGGACCATCTCGGCGGGCGGGGTGCGGTGCGGGGCGCGGCCGCCGACCGTCACCTGGCCGGTGGTGGGGGCGAGGGTGCCGGTGAGGGCGGCGAGCAGGGTGGATTTTCCGGCGCCGTTGCGGCCCATCAGGGCGATGGTCTCGCCGGGGGCGACGGTGAGGGTGATGTCGTGGAGGACCTCTGCGCGGGCGCGGCGGATACCGAGGGCGGTGGCGGTGGCTGCGGTGGCCGCGGGGGCGGGAGATGCGGGTGTGGCGTCGCCCGGCCCGCGCCGGGAGCGGCCGGCCAGCCGGGCCAGGAGGCCGGGGCGGCGGGCAGGGGCCGGTGCCGGTGTAGGCGCGGTGGGGGTGGGGGCGGGGGTCGCTGCGCGGAGCTGCTCCCCGCCCCGCCCTTCCGCCGTTCCCCGGGGCTCCGCCCCTGACCCCGTTTCGGGGGCTCCGCCCCCGGACCCCCGCGCCTCGAACGCCGGCGGGGCTGGGACGGCGTGCCCCGACAGCCGGTCCCGCAGCGGAGCGGACGCGCGGCGGGCGTCGCGGATCGAGAGGGGGAGCGGGGTCCAGCCCGCCAGGCGGCCCAGGGAGACCACCGGGGGGTGGACCGGGGAGACGGCCATGACCTCCGACGGGGTGCCCAGGACCGGGGCCGCGCCCGGGGAAGGGAGGAGGAGGACGCGGTCGGCGTACTGGACGACCCGTTCCAGCCGGTGCTCCGCCATCAGCACCGTCGTGCCGAGGTCGTGGACCAGCCGTTGCAGCACGGCCAGCACCTCCTCCGCCGCCGCCGGGTCCAGCGCGGAGGTCGGCTCGTCCAGGACCAGCACCCGCGGGTGCGTCGTCAGGACCGAGCCGATCGCCACCCGCTGCTGCTGGCCCCCGGACAGGGTCGCGATCGGGCGGTCGCGGAGTTCGTTCAGGCCCAGCAGGTCCAGGGTCTCCTCCACCCGGCGCCGCATCACCGCGGGCGGCAGGCCCAGCGACTCCATGCCGTACGCCAGCTCGTCCTCCACCACGTCCGTCACGAAGTGGGCCCGCGGATCCTGCCCGACCGTGCCCACCACGTCCGCGAGCTCGCGCGGCCGGTGCGTACGGGTGTCGCGTCCGGCCACCGTCACCCGTCCCCGCAGCGTGCCGCCCGTGAAGTGCGGGACCAGCCCGGAGACGGCGCCCAGCAGGGTCGACTTGCCGACCCCGGACGGGCCGACGAGCAGGGTCAGCTCGCCCTCCGGGAGGGTGAAGTCCGCATCGCGGAGGGAGGGCCGCGCGGCGCCGTCGTACGTCACCGAGACCTGGTCGAAGCGGATCAACGGGACGGCTCCTCGGAGGAAGGGGAAGGGACGGGGGCCACGAGGGCCGGGAGCAGGCCGATCAGGACCGCCGCCGCGGGCCACAGCGGCAGCCCCGGCGCGACCAGCGGCACCACGCCCGGCCGCAGCCCCTCGGGGTCCACCGACCCCGCACGGACGAGGAGGGCCGCCACCGCCGCTCCCGACCCGGCGACCAGCCAGGCGCGCACCCCCCACCGGTCGGGCCGGTAGCGGGTGCGGACGCTGCGCCGCCCGCCCAGCCGCAGCCCCGCCAGGGCCAGGGCCAGGCCGATGCCGAGCAGGGGCAGCCCGTAGCCGGCGCCCTCCGCCGCGAGGAGGGCGTACGTGCCCGCGCACATGCCGAGCAGGCCGCCCAGCGTGAGGGCGTTGGTGGTGTGCCGCACCGCGGGCGGGACCTGGGCCGTACGCCCGTACCCGCGCGCGTCCATCGACGCGGCGACGGCCACCGAGCGCTCCAGCGCGCCCTCCAGCACCGGCAGCCCGATCTGGAGGACGGCCCGCACCCCGCCCGTGGGACGGCCGCGCAGCCGGCGGGCGGTGCGCAGCCGGGCCACGTCCGCGACCATGTTCGGCGCGAACGTCATGGCCACGACGACGGCCACCCCCGCCTCGTACAGCGCGGCCGGCAGCGACTTCAGCAACCGCGCCGGACTGGCCAGGGCGTTGGCCGCGCCGACGCAGATCAGCAGGGTCGCCAGCTTCGCCCCGTCGTAGAAGGCGAAGACCAGCTGCTCGGCGGTGACCCGCCCGCCGAACCGGATGCCCTGCGCCCACGCCGGGAGCGGCACCTCCGGCAGGGTGAACAGGACGTGCGCTCCCGGGATGGGGGAGCCCAGCAGCACGGAGAACAGCAGCCGCAGCCCGATGACGAACAGGCCGAGCCGCACGAAGGCACCGTAGGAGCGCGCCCACGGCGCCTCGGTGCGGCGGGCGGCGACCACGTACCCGGCGACGCCGACGATCAGCCCGAGCAGCAGCGGGTTGGTGGTCCGGGAGGCGGCGGTCGCGAGGCCGAGGGCCCACAGCCACCAGGCCCCCGCGTGCAGGGCGTTGCCACGCCGTGCCGCGGGAGCCCGCCAGGGCCGTTCCTTCTTGTACGTCGGCCCGTGCGGCCCCCGACCGGCCCCTGCGGAGCCGGGCCCGGGCGGGGTCGTGCCGTCGGCCGCGGGGCGGTGGGTGGTGCGCCCGGCCTGCGGCCGAGCGGTGTTCCCACCCGCACCACCCGTGCGGACCGTAGGACCGGTGCGGGTGGCCCCGGTGGGCGGCTGAGCGCCGTCGGCGGCGGCCGCGCCGTCGCGGCCGTGCCGGGCGCCCTCCGATGGGCTGGTCATCGCCTGCGGCGGCGGGACTGCCAGACGGCCGCCGCGCCCAGGGCGGCGACCGCAGCCACGCCCGCGAGCAGGCCGGCCGAGGGGCCGGAGCCCCCGCCCGAGGAGGGCGCCGCGGCGGGGGCGGAAGCGGAGGTCTTCGGTTCGGCGGCGTCCGCGATCGGCTCGCCGCAGCCCGACCTCGGGTAGCCGGAGATCGCGCACAGCAGCGCCGCGCCGTTGTAGCGCAGCGGCTTCGCCACCGACGCCAGCGCCTCGGCGGCCGTGGCCTCCGGGGCCACCAGGGCGCAGGCCGTGCGCGGGGCCTCCTGCGGCGGGGCTTCGCCTGCGGGGGCGTCCCCGGGCACCCCGAAGTCGATGACCAGCGCCACCCGCTTCTTCCCCTCCGCCGCCGCGGTGCCACCGCAGACGGCCTCGAAGCCGGCGGCGGTGCGCGGCTGGGCCGCCTCGGCGCCGGCGTCCTTGCTCACCGAGAAGCGGAAGCCGAGCGTGGCGCCGTCCGCGGGTACGGCCGTCGACGGGCCCTGGGCGGCGTAGCCCCACTTCCCGCCCGTGCCCTCCCAGAACGACCAGTAGCGGTAGCTCGCCGCCAGCGCCGGGGAGGCCGCGAACAGGGTGAGGACCAGGCCCAGGACGGCCAGCAGGCCGACGGGGCCCCGCGCCCGGCGCGCGCTCACAGCTGGTTCTTCTTGCGACGGCCGCTCAGCAGGATGCCGATGCCCATGCCGGCGGCGGCGCCCGCGCCGATGATCCACCACAGGTTCTGGTTGCCGGAGGAGGGCTTGTCGCCCTTGTTCTCCACCGTCTGCGCCTCGGCGTCCGGCTGCTGCGGGGCCGGGCCCGTGGCGTTCAGCGCAGCGACCAGGTCGACGCCGCCGAAGGCCTTCGGGTCGGTACCGGTCGCGTGGGCGGTCAGGACCAGGGTGGCCAGGGCGGCCGGGTTCCGGTTGGACCAGGAGGCGGAGTTGTTCTTCAGCCACTCCAGCGCGCCCGAAGCCGCCTGCCGGTGCCCGGTCGCGGCCAGGGCGATCACGGCGTCGGCGGTGTTGCCGGTGTCCGGGGTCGGCTGGTCGGCGCCCGGGGTGACGGCCGTCAGGTGGCCGTCCTTCTTCAGCGCCTCGGCCAGGTAGCCGGCGGCGGCCTGGGCGGCGGCGGCCGGGTCGGCGGCGCCCGCCGGGCAGGCCAGCGGGGCGGTGGCGGTGTCCGTGGTGGCGGGCTCGACGAGCGTGCCCTTGCCCAGGCCGGCCAGGACGGCGGCGGCCGTGGCGTCGGCGTTGGCGGCGAGCTTGCCGTCGGCCGGCTGGTAGCCGAAGGCGCCGCGGTCGGCGGCCGGCTCGGCGGAGCAGCCCAGCTGGAAGGAGAGCAGGCCGTCGTAGGCGGACTTGCCGGCCTTCGACTTCACCTCGGCCGGCTTCTCGCCCGCCACCGCGAGGGCGCTGATCACGATCGAGGTCGAGCTGCCCTCGCTGGGGGAACCGGGGACGTAGGCCCAGCCGCCGTCCTCGTTCTGGACGGACTTCAGCCAGTCCACGGCCTTCTTGACCTGGGCGTCCTTGCCGCCGAGGGCCTTCAGCGCCTGTACGGCCGCCGCGGTGGCGTTCGTGTCGAACACGGTCGTCGCGTCACAGGCCTTGGCCGCGTCCGCGCGGAACGAGGCGAAGCCGCCGTTCGCGCACTGCTGCCCGGCCAGCCATTCCACGGCCTGCGCGGCAGGCTTGAGGCCGACCGTCTGCTGGGCGAGCAGCGCGAAGGACTGGCGCCACACCCCGTCGTAGGACGGGTCGGCCTTGCCGAAGAGGCCCGAGGGGATCACCGGCGGCGCGGAGGGGGAGGACGGCGGCGTGTCGGCGAGGGCTGCGGGGGCGGCGCCCAGGCAGAGCACGGCGGAGGCGGCGAGCGCGGCGGCGCTGCGGCGGACGTTCATGGCGGGGCGGGTGCCTCTCGTGCGGGGAGCGGGAGACGGGCACGCGCGGGCACCGGGCTCCGGCTCCGTTTACCTCGACGGTGCCGGCCGCCGGGGGCTCCGGCGGCACGAGCCGCGCACCTCCGCTACGGGGCATTCCGGCTCGCCGCCCCGCGTGCTGCGGGCCGGGTCACGGTTGCGGGTCAGCGCCGGATTCGCACCGGCTTCCCCCCGTACGGAAGTGTGGACGACGGCCTCACTCTACCGGCCCGTACCCGCCGGGCCCCGGGGTGCCGGGCCCCCGCGCCCCGGGCCGGCGCCGCTCACACCGCCCGGTACGCCACCGGCTCCGTGCCCGGGACCGCCTCCGCCCGGCCCTGTTTCACCAGCCGCCGGAGGTGCGCTTCCGCTTCCGAGACGGCGATGGTGCGGGAGCCGTACGGGATCTGCTCCCAGGGCCGGTTCCACTCCATCCGCTCCGCCAGCGCCCACGGGGTCAGCGGCTCCGCCAGCAGCAGCCGCCGCAGCCCGCTCAGCCGCTCCTCGTGGTGCGCGAGGAGTTCCCGTACGCGGGCGGGGGCGTCGGTGAAGGCGTGCTGGTGGGCCGGGAGCACCTCGGCGGGCTCCAGGCGGCCGACGCGTTCGAGGGAGTCGAGGTAGTCGCCGAGGGGGTCGGTGGCCCGGGTGTCCTCCGGGGCTTCGTACAGGCCGATGTGCGGGGAGATCCCGGGCAGCAGGTGGTCGCCGGAGAACAGCCGGCCGTTGCCGGGCAGGTGCGCGGGGTGGGCCTCCTCCAGGTGCAGGCAGACGTGGCCGGGGGTGTGCCCGGGCGTCCAGATCCCCCGCAGCCGGCGGCCGGGCAGCGGCAGCAGCTCGCCGGGGACGATCTCCCGGTCGGGGACGGCGGCCCGCAGCCCGGGCAGGGTCCGCAGCCGGCCGCTCTCCCGGGCCGCCCGCAGCGGCGCGAGGTGCTCCTCGGGGGCTCCGGCGGCCGCCAGCTTCTCGCCCATGTAGTCGAACCACACGCCCGGCTCGGCGGAGCGGGTGCGCAGGACGACCTCCGTGTCGGCGGCGTGCATGGCGATCCACGCCCCGGACGCCTCCCTCACCTTCCCGGACAGGCCGTGGTGGTCGGGGTGGTGGTGGGTGATGACCACGCCGTGGACGTCGGCGACGGTGAGGCCGAGCGCGCCGAGCCCGGAGGCGAGGGCGTCCCAGGCGTCGGGGTCGTCCCAGCCGGTGTCCACGAGGACGGGCCCGGCGTCCGTGTCGAGGACGTGGACGAGGGTGTGGCCGAGCGGGTTGTCGGGGATGGGGACCTTGAGGCCCCAGACGCCCCCGCCGTGGTCGGTGACCTGTGACATGACCTCTGACATGGGTGCTCCCCTGGCCGGCTCGATCCGCTCTGACGAGAACGCGTTCCAGTAGTAGCCCAAGTCGACCTTCCACCAACAGTCCTGACCCTGCATCGGATCTTCCGGAGCCCTCGTCCGGACCGTGGACTCCTGGAACTAGAACTGGTATCAGTTCTGCGACACCGGTGAGAGCGTGCGCAGCCCCTGGAGGCATCGGACATGACCGAGCTCGTGGAACACGGACACCTGTTCATCGGCGGGGAATGGACCGATCCGCTGGGCACCGACACCATCCGCGTCGTCTCCCCCCACACCGAGCAGGTCATCGGCAGCGTCCCGCACGCCTGCGAGGCCGACGTGGACCGGGCCGTCGCCGCCGCCCGCCGGGCCTTCGACGAGGGCCCCTGGCCCCGGCTCTCCCTGGACGAGCGCATCGCCGTCGTCTCCCGCATCAAGGACGCCATCACCGTCCGGCACGAGGAGATAGCCCGCTCCATCAGCTCGCAGAACGGCTCCCCGTACTCCTGGAGCGTTCTCGCCCAGGCCCTCGGCGCGATGATGGTCTACGACGCCGCCATCACCGTCGCCCGCGACTACCCGTACGAGGAGCGCCGCCAGGGGGCCCTCGGGCCGATCCTCGTGCGCCGCGAACCGGTCGGGGTCGTCGCCGCCGTCATCCCGTGGAACGTCCCGCAGTTCGTGGCCGCCGCGAAACTCGCCCCGGCGCTGCTCACCGGCTCCTCGGTCATCCTCAAGCCCTCGCCCGAGGCGCCGCTGGACTCCTTCATCCTGGCCGACATCGCCCGGGAGGCCGGGCTGCCGGAGGGCGTGCTGTCGGTCCTGCCCGCCGACCGCGAGGTCAGCGAGTACCTGGTCGGACACCCCGGCATCGACAAGGTCGCCTTCACCGGGTCCGTCGCGGCCGGCCGGCGGGTCATGGAGGTCGCCGCCCGCAACCTGACCCGGGTCACCCTCGAACTCGGCGGCAAGTCCGCCGCCGTGATCCTCCCGGACGCCGACGTGGCGGCCGCCGTCGCCGGGATCGTCCCCGCCGCCTGGATGAACAACGGCCAGGCCTGCGTCGCCCAGACGCGGATCCTCGCCCCGCGCAGCCGCTACGGGGAGATCGCCGAGGCCCTCGCGGCCGCCGCCGGCGCCCTGGTCGTCGGCGACCCCCTCGACCCGGCGACCCAGGTCGGCCCGCTCGTCGCCCGGCGCCAGCAGCAGCGCTCCCTCGACTACATCCGCATCGGCCAGGAGGAGGGCGCCAAGGTCCTCGCCGGCGGCGGCCGCCCGGCCGGCCTGGACCGCGGCTGGTACGTCGAACCCACCCTCTTCGGCGACGTCGACAACGCGATGCGCATCGCCCGCGAGGAGATCTTCGGCCCGGTCGTCTGCCTGATCCCGTACGGGAACGAGGCGGAGGCCTCCCGTATCGCGAACGACTCGGAGTTCGGCCTCAGCGGCAGCGTCTGGACCGCCGACGTGGACCACGGCGTCGACTTCGCCCGCGGCGTGCGCACCGGCACCTTCAACGTCAACACCTTCAGCCTGGACATGCTCGGCCCCTTCGGCGGCTACAAGAACAGCGGCGTGGGACGGGAGTTCGGGCCCGAGGGGCTGAGCGAGTACCTGGAGCACAAGATGATCCACCTGCCGGCGGGCTCGTGATGGGCGACCGCTGGCAGGTGGAGGTGGACCGGGGCGTCTGCATCGGCTCGGGCATGTGCGTGAACCACGCCCCGGACGCCTTCGCCCTCGACTCGGCCCGCCAGTCCCACCCCCGCACCCCGCAGACGGACGCCAACGAACCCACCCTCACGGCGGCCGAGGGCTGCCCGGTGGAGGCCATCCTGATCACCCTCGCGGCGACGGGGGAGGCGGTGTTCCCGCCCGAGGACTGACGCCGACAGCCGGGCCGGAGCCGACGGCTGCGGCCCGACACGCACTCCACCCGACATGCCCGGACGAAATATCCCATGTCGCTAACTTGTCGCATCATCCCCTTCCACTCCTCCGGAAGAAGACCGATGCGCCAGCCCGCCCCCGCCCCCTCCACCGCGCGCGGACGCGCCGCGTGGTGGCCCCTGGTCCTGACCGTGCTCCTGCTGGCCTGGGCGCTCCCGCCCGCCCCCGTCCAGGCCGCCCCCCGGCCGGAGCCCCGGCCCCGGGCGGCCCACGACCGCCGGGACCCGGCACACCACAAGCGCCGCCACCACCACCCCCGGCTGTCCCAGCAGGCCAAGGCGGGCCGCTACGGGGGCGGCGAAGCCAAGGTCGGCACGCTCCGCACCTGGCCGACCATCGACTTCTCGGGCCAGACCGTGCTGCGGGAGTTCCGGCTGCGCGCCCTCACCCCGCACGTCGAGCTCTGGGTCCCCACCGGTGACCTGAGGGTGGACACCGGCGACTGCTCCACCTCCAACGCCGACGACCTCGTGATCACCGACCCGCAGCTCCGCTACCTGGGCGAACAGTTCGAGCACGTGATCCGCCCCCGCGAGGCCGAGGTGTTCGGCGTCCCCAGGCCCCGCGACGGCAGCAACGCCAAGCCGGAACTGCTCGACCCGAGCATCCCGGCGGACGCCTGGCGCGGCAAGGGCGACCGCGTCGTCGTCCTCGTCGACAACATCGCGGCCGGAGGCGAATTCATCGGCAGCGACGTCGACGCGGTCGACCGCAACATCCTGGTCATCGAGGCCGCGGGCTGGAAGACCATGCTGGGCGCCACACCGGCCCACCTGGGCCCGGACCCGTGCCGCGTCTGGGAGGGCTTCCCGATGCCGCACTACATCGAGGGCCTGCTCGCCCACGAGTACAACCACGTGCTCTGGTACAGCGGGGCGAAGGACGCCGACGGCGCCGCCTGGACCATCGAAGGCACCGCCGAATGGGCCAGATGGCTGGTCGGCTACGACGACCGCTCCCAGGACGCCCTCAAGAACCTCAAGATCGGCTGCTTCCAGGGCCGCCAGCGGGCCATGTTCCCGCCCGGCTACACCGACGCCTACGGAGACCGCAACGGAGGCCCCGAGAACTCGCTCACGATCTGGGGCGACCCCGGCCAGAGCGTGCTGTGCGACTACGGCGCCTCCGAAGTCATGATCCACACCCTCGCCGAACGCCACGGGCACGGCTTCGTCAGGGACCTCCTCTACGAAGGCGGCGGCTCGGGATTCGACCGCCTCTCCAAGACCCTCGCCCGGCACGGGAGCCACACCAGCCCCTTCGCCCTCCTGCGCGACTGGTCCACCACCGCGGCCCTCGACGGCATCCTCGACGACGGAGCCGAACTCACCGGCGCCGACCCCCGCCGCTTCCGGGCACGGCCCCTCCACTCCACCGTCAACCTCGACACCCCCTTCGCCTACGCCCGGCCCGGCGCCCCCTCCAACGGCGCGGACTTCGTCCGCCTGCGCGACGCCTCCGGCAGCCCCCTGACCACCGCCGCGCTCCGCTCGCTGACCTTCGACTCGCCCGTCGACTACCCGGCGAGCCCGGTCGAATGGACCGTCGACCCGAACGGCCACGCCCCCGGAGACCCCGCCCTCTCCTCGGGCCCCGTGAACGACGCGGCCAACCTGGACCGCAGCATCGTCCACCAGATCACGGTCGACCCGACCGACCCCACCCTCTCCTTCGACGCCCGCTGGCAGATCGAACAGGGCTATGACCTCGGCGTGGTCCAGGTCTCCACGGACGGCGGCGCCACCTTCACCTCACGCCGCAGCGCCGGCATGGTCACCACCCTGAACAGCGACGCCGAAGCCGGGATCGCAGCCCTCCTGCCCGGCTTCAACGGAGACTCGGGCGGCTGGACCCACCAGAGCATCGACCTCTCCGACCTCGCCGGCCGGACCGTACTCGTCGCCTTCCGCTACAGGACGGACGGCTCCTTCACCGAGCCCGGCCTGTGGATCGACAACGTCCGATCCGGCTCCACCCTGGTCTCCGACGGCACGGCCCTCACCGGCTGGCAGACGATCAGCAGCCACCAGATCCACAAGATCCCCGGCATCAGCCTGCGCCTCGTCGCCTACACCGACGACCACCGGCACGCCTGGACCGCCGAGGTCCCCCTCGACGCCACCCACCACGCGGCCCTCGACGAACGCCGTCTGCGCCACCTCCTCGGCAGCCGCGCCGCGACGGTCTTCGCCATCGTCGACCACTACGAACCCACCGAAACGCTCAAGATCGCCGCGCCGTACCGCCTCACCGTCAACGGCGTCCTCCAGCCGGGCGGCAGCTGACCCGCGCCCCGGCTTTCGCCCCGGCGGCGACCGGAGGATCGTAGGAGGTGTGACCGGTAGGCATCGCCACTGGGAGGTGCGTCATGCGCAAGGTCATGGACTGCAGGGAGTACCCGAGCGAGATCGGGTGCACCCTGACCATCATCGGTGAGGAAGACGAGGTCATGGGCGCGGCCGTCCAGCACGCGGTCGCCGTGCACGGCGAGGAGGACACGCAGGAGTTCCGCGACGCACTGCGCGGCATGCTCAAGACCGAGGCGACCTCAGGGGTGTGATCCCCGGAGCTCCTCCAACGCCTCCCGGGCGGAGAAGGACTCGAAGAGCCGCAGCGACGGCCCCCGCTCGGACGCGAGGACGCCGTAGTACTCCGGAATGAGCGAAAGGTCCCCCCAGGGCTCCTCCACATGGGCCCGGACCAGCAATCTCCCTGATCCCGTGGACCGGATCCACGGGATCAGGAGGAAGCCGTCCAGCCGGGGGTCGAGCCCGCCCGCGCCGCTCAGCGGGACGGTGCCGGGCCCCTCGACCAGCTCCAGACCGCCGGGCAGGCCGTCGCCGGGGCACTGCACCAGCCGGCGGCACACGCTCTCGCGGACCCCCCACCCCTCCGCCACCACGGCCATCTCCGCCCGCGTGTCCTCCCCCACGGGCACCCGGTGCCGCAGGAGCGCGTCCACCAGGTACTCGAGGCCGGCCTCCTGCTCCCCGACCGCCCAGCACACCCGCACCTCGTCGCCGTCGGCATCCGGCAGCAGAGCGGCGAGACGGTCCCACACCAGCGCTTCATCGATCACCGGCACAACCTAACGCCCCCACCGGCACCGGCACCCACCGGGAAAACAAGCTGCGAACGGGCCCCCTCCCTGCGAGGCTGCGCCGGTGAACCGCGAACAGATATCCAAGCTGGCCCACACCCACCACCCCATCAAGTCCCCCCTGAACGACGACTCGGTGACCCGCGTCCTGGCACAGGCCCTCCCGCGCGGCGACGAACGCGTCCTGGACTTCGGCTGCGGCAGCGCGGAATGGCTCCTGCGCGCCCTGACCGCACACCCGGACGTCCGTGCCGAGGGCGTGGACATCTCGGAGTCCGACCTCACGGAGGCCCGCGAAAAGGCCATCCGCCTGGGCGTGGGGGACCGCCTCGACCTCCATCTCCAGAAGGCCGAGGACTTCGCCTCCCCGCACTCCTTCGACCTGATCCTCTGCGTCGGCTCCACCCACGCCTTCGGCGGCTTCCTCCCGACCCTGGAGGCGGCCCGCGCCCACCTCGCCCCCGGCGGCCGCGTCCTGATCGGCGACGGCTTCTGGGACGGCACCCCGACCCCCGAAGCGGTCGACGTACTGGGCGACTTCACCGACCTCCCCACGATGGTGGACCAGGTGGTCGCCAACGGCTGGACCCCCGTCCAGGGCCACACCAGCACCCGCCAGGAACTGGACGACTACGAATGGTCCAACTGGGGCACCCTGGCCGACTGGGCCCTGGACCACCCGACCCACCCGGACAGCCCCCAGATCCTCGACTGGGCCACGACCCGCCGCACGGAATGGCTCCACACCTACCGCACCTCCTGGGGCTTCACCACCCTCACCCTCCGCCGCACCTCGGCCTGACCCGGCCTTGCCCTGGCGGCGTGGCCGCCAGGGCCGTCACCCGATCCACTCGACCGCTTCGACGTTCCCGACGGCGGTGGTGAAACTCCCGTCCCGACGCGTCGCGAATGTAGGCGAGTTCCACCCACCGCTCGTACCCGGCGAAGTCCGAGACGTCCTCGTTGACCACGGCCATCAGCACGCCCTCGACGCCCGACGGGATGTCCCGCACGCGATGCCGCAGCAGCCGGTGCGGTACGTACGCGTAGCCCTCACTCACCGGACACCCCCTCGAACCCGTCGAGAAACCGCTCCCACCCTTCGAGCGCCCGCTCAAGAAGCTCGGCGCTGGGCCCGGTGGGCATGGCCGCCCTGTCCAAGGGGGCGCCGGGCACTCCACCGGCCTGTGCCTCGACGGGAATCTGCCGCATGGGGATCACTCCTCAGCCGGGGGATTATGTCTCTAGAGATGTTCCACTGTCCTCGACGCCGAGGCAATGCATCTCTAGAGAAGTCCCTCGATCGGTGTGCGAACCGGCCGCTACACCCCTGAGTGCGACGCCCTACCCCTGGGCCTAGGGTGTCTAGAGAGGAGAGGGAGTGATCAGTTCGATGACCAGCCAGGGCAGCACACGCCAGCCGAAGTACCAGCGGATCGCCGACGCGTTGAAGGCGGCCATCCGGTCAGGCGAGTACGGCCCCGGTGACCGGCTGCCCGGTGAGAACGACCTCATGGCCGTCTACGACGTCGCCCGCATGACCGCCCGCCAGGCCCTCGGAGTCCTCCAGAACGAAGGCCTCGTCGAGGCGCGCAAGGGTGCGGGTGTCTTCGTCCGCGACTTCAAGCCGCTGCGGCGGCGCGGTATCGAGCGTCTGGCGCAGGATCACTGGGGTTCCGGCCGTTCCGTCTGGTCGGCCGACACCGACGACCGCGAACTCGTCGTCGACCGGATCGACGTGCGCGAGCAGCAGGCGGACGACCGCACCGCCGAAGCTCTCGGCATCGCCGCCGACGAACGGGTCTGGGCGCGCAGCCGCCGTTTCGTGCTCGACGGCAAGCCGGTGCTCATCGCGACGTCGTACCTCCCCTCGGCCCTCGTCGCCGACTCCGCCATCACCCAGGCCGACCCCGGCCCGGGAGGCATCTACGCGCGGCTGACGGACCTCGGGTACGCCCCCGTCCACTTCCGCGAGGAGATCCGCTGCCGCATGCCCTCGGCCGACGAGGCCGAGCGGCTGTCGCTCTCCCTGGGCACGCCGGTCATCCAGATCGTCCGCACCGCCTTCGCCGAGGGCGGCCGCCCCGTCGAGGTCAACGACATGACCCTGGACTCGGCGTCCTACGTCCTGGAGTACGACTTCGACGCCCGCTGACCACCCTGGTCGTCCATTCCCGCAGGCAGCGGGCCCAGACGGCCGTCGGACGCCGGAACTTGAGGAGCGCGTAGCGATCTCTGGCGCCCACCGACCCCGGGGACGATCTTGTCGTCCTTTGCTGCGGTCAGCGGCCCCAGGCGATCGTCGGACGCTGAAACGGGAGGAGCGCGTAGCGATCTGTCGCGGAGCGCGGCCCCGATGCACCGCCTCGTCGGCCCGGATGCCCGGCGAGGCGGCCCCCGGCCCACCCGGCTCATCGCTGACGCCGCCGGATGTCTCAGGTACGACCGTGCCGTCCTTCTGGGGGTTTCCCGGCAGTCCTTGTCTTTTCGGGGCGGGTCGGGCTGTCAAGGGTCGCCGGAGGCGATCGCGGAGCGACGCGACGGAGGAGCGCCCTTGACTGACCGGCCCGAGCCGGAAGGACAGTGGGACTGACGGGAAAGCCCCAGCCCTTCTCCGAGACCGGTCAGCGGGATACCGGTCCGGCCCCCGACAACCCGTTCAGGCCTTTTCCGGGGTCGTCAGGTCGATCAGGCGGCATACCGTTTCGATGTCTATCTTCACCTGTGCGATCGACGCCCGTCCCGACAGCCAGGTGATCAGGGCCGAGTGCCAGGTGTGTTCGATGACGCGGACCGCCGACAGCTGTTCCGCCGTCGGCGGGGCGGTCAGGCCCATCGCGTCGAGGATGATGGCCGTCGTCAGCCGGGAGACCGTGTCGACCTCCGGGCTGACGCTGCGGTCCGCGAACGTCAGGGCGCGGACCATGGCGTCCGCCAGGTGCGGCTCCCGCTGCAGGGCCCGGAACGCGCGCATCAGGGTCTCCGCGACCCGCTCCGCCGGCTCGTCGCCCGCCGGGGGCCGCTTCCGCAGGGTCGTGTGCAGGTGCTGGAGCTGGTCCTGCATGGTGGCGACGAGCAGGTGCACCTTGGACGGGAAGTACCGGTACAGCGTGCCGAGCGCGACCTGGGAGGACTCCGCGACCTCCCGCATCTGCACGGCGTCGAAGCCGCCCCGGCTGGCCAGCTGTGCGCTCGCGTGCAGGATCCGGCGCCGCCGCGCCTCCTGGCGCTCCGTCAGCGGAGGTGACGCCGAGCCGGCCGTGGTCGCCGGGGCAGGGGCCGATGCCGGTGCCCTGACGGCCTTCGCTTCCGCTCTCATGTGTCCCGTTCCTGGCGTTCCGTGTCGTTGCGGGGGCTGATTCCGGGAGGGGTCCGGAAGCAAGCATGTCAGGCGTCCGAGCCGTGGCGCGAATCACCTGCTCCGCCTCTTACGGTGTGGTTTCCGGCCGGTAGATTCAATGCTCTTCGACGGATCAAGTCTGAAACTTGTTCTACATTATCCGAGCGGTTACGCTCCGGCGACAATGCAGGGAGAAGGGGGCCGAGAGTGACCGCAGAGGCCATGGTGACGAGCCCTTTCGAGGCTCTCGCGGGTTCCGCCACCGACGGCGAACGGCCGTTGCGCATCGCACTGCTCACCTATAAGGGGAACCCGTTCTGCGGCGGCCAGGGCGTCTACGTCCGCCACCTCTCCCGCGAACTCGTCAAGCTCGGCCACTCCGTCGAGGTCATCGGCGCGCAGCCCTACCCGGTGCTCGACACCGGCGCCACGCTCACCGAACTCCCGAGCCTCGACCTCTACCGCAGCCCCGACCCCTTCCGCACCCCCAAGCGCGACGAGTACCGGGACTGGATCGACGCCCTCGAGGTCGCCACGATGTGGACCGGCGGCTTCCCCGAGCCGCTGACCTTCTCCCTCCGCGCACGCCGCCATCTCCAGGCCCGCGCGGGCGAGTTCGACGTCATCCACGACAACCAGACCCTCGGCTACGGCCTGCTCGGCGACCTCGGCGCCCCGCTGGTGACGACCATCCACCACCCCATCACCGTCGACCGCAAGCTCGACCTCGCCGCCGCGAAGGACCGCAAGAAGCGGGCGTCCGTGCGCCGCTGGTACGCGTTCACGCGCATGCAGGGCCGTGTCGCGCGCCGCCTGCCCTCCGTCCTCACCGTCTCCGGCTCCTCCCGCCAGGAGATCGCCGAGCACCTCGGCGTCCGCGACGACCGCATCCACGTCGTCCACATCGGCGCCGACACCGACCTCTGGTCGCCCGACCCCTCCGTGGCCGAGGTCCCCGGGCGGATCGTGACCACCTCCAGCGCCGACGTCCCGCTCAAGGGACTCGTCCACCTCGTCGAGGCCCTCGCCAAGCTGCGCACCGAGCAGCCGGACGCGCACCTCGTCGTCGTCGGCAAGCGCGCCGAGAGCGGCCCCGTCGCCCGCGCGATCGAGAAGTACGACCTCCAGGGCGCGGTCCGCTTCGTCAAGGGCATCACCGACGCCGAGCTCGTCGACCTCGTGCGCAGCGCCCAGGTCGCCTGCGTGCCCTCCCTCTACGAGGGCTTCTCGCTCCCAGCGGCCGAGGCCATGGCCACCGGCACCCCGCTCGTCGCCACCACCGGCGGGGCCATCCCCGAGGTGGCCGGCCCGGACGGGGAGACCTGTCTGGCGGTGCCGCCCGGCGACGCGGGGGCGCTGGCCGCCGCCCTGGGCCGGATGCTGGGCGACGCCGGTCTGCGCGCCCGTCTCGGCGCGGCCGGGCGGGAACGGGTGCTGGCCCGGTTCACCTGGGCCAGGGCCGCCGAGGGCACAGCGGCGCACTACAGAGCCGCCGTCGAGCGCGCGGCCACCGCCCGCACCAGCGGTACCCGGTAGCGCCGCCCCCCGCCCTGCCCGCCCCGCATTCCGCGCCCCGGAGCCCGTGCCCCGACCCGGCGCCCCCCAAGACCGCCCAACGAAGCCCGCACCCGAGCAGTGACCACACCCATGCGCAGCAACACCCTTCACCCCCGTGACCGCGAAGGCAGGACCCCGTGCTGACCGTCGATTTCTCCCGGTTCCCGCTCGCCGCCGGCGACCGTGTGCTCGATCTGGGCTGCGGCGCAGGCCGGCACGCCTTCGAGTGCTACCGGCGCGGCGCCCAGGTCGTCGCCGTCGACCGCAACGGCGAGGAGATCCGCGAGGTCGCCAAGTGGTTCGCCGCCATGAAGGAGGCCGGTGAGGCCCCCGCCGGCGCCACCGCCACCGCCATGGAGGGCGACGCCCTGGCGCTGCCCTTCCCCGACGAGTCCTTCGACGTCGTCATCATCTCCGAGGTGATGGAGCACATCCCCGACGACAAGGGCGTCCTCGCCGAGATGGTGCGCGTGCTCAAGCCGGGCGGCCGCATCGCGGTCACCGTCCCGCGCTACGGCCCGGAGAAGATCTGCTGGGCTCTGTCCGACGCCTACCACGAGGTCGAGGGCGGGCACATCCGCATCTACAAGGCGGACGAGCTGCTCGGCAAGATGGAGGCCGCCGGCCTCAAGCCGTACGGCACCCACCACGCGCACGGCCTGCACTCCCCGTACTGGTGGCTCAAGTGCGCCTTCGGCGTGGACAACGACAAGGCGCTGCCGGTCAAGGCGTACCACAAGCTGCTGGTCTGGGACATCATGAAGAAGCCCCTGGCCACCCGCCTCGCCGAGCAGGCCCTCAACCCGCTCATCGGCAAGAGCTTCGTGGCCTACGCGACCAAGCCGCACCTCCCCGTCGAAGCCGCCGGCGCAGCCGGCTCCGCCCAGTGAGCTCGCCGGGCCGCACGGTACCCGAACACCTCGTCCTGGACGGCGTGCTGACCGCCGAACAGGCGGCCCGCACGGTGGAGGGCATACTCGCCGTGCAGCGGACGGACGGGGCCATACCGTGGTTCCGGGGCCACCACCTCGACCCGTGGGACCACACCGAGGCCGCGATGGCCCTGGACACGGCGGGCGAGCACGAGGCGGCGGAGCGGGCCTACCTCTGGCTGGCCCGCCACCAGAACCCGGACGGATCCTGGTACGCGGCCTACGCGGACCGGCCCGACGGGGTGGACACCGCCGAACCGCAGGACACGGGCCGGGAGTCCAACTTCGTCGCGTACATCGCCGTCGGCGTCTGGCACCACTACCTGGCCACCGGCGACGACACCTTCCTCGACCGGATGTGGCCGTCCGTCGTGGCGGCCGTCGAGTTCGTCCTCGGACTCCAGCAGCCCGGCGGCGAGATCGGCTGGAAGCGGGAGGCGGACGGCACGGCCGTCACCGACGCCCTGCTGACCGGCTCCTCCTCCATCCACCAGGCGCTGCGCTGCGCCCTGGCCATCGCCGACCACCGCGGTGACCCGCAGCCGGACTGGGAGCTCGCCACGGGCGCGCTGGGGCACGCGATACGCCGGCACCCCGAGCGGTTCCTGGACAAGTCCCGGTACTCGATGGACTGGTACTACCCGGTGCTGGGCGGCGCCCTGACGGGGGCGGAGGCCAAGGCGCGCGTCGAGGAGCGCTGGGAGGAGTTCGTCGTCCCGGACCTCGGGGTGCGGTGCGTGCTGCCGAACCCGTGGGTGACGGGCGGGGAGTCCTGCGAGCTGGCGCTCACCCTGTGGGCGATGGGGGAGTCGGACCGGGCGCTGGACGTCCTGCGCTCGATCGGCCACCTGCGCGCCGAGAACGGCATGTACTGGACGGGATACGTCTTCGAGGACCGGACGGTGTGGCCGGTGGAGCAGACGACCTGGACGGCGGGCTCGCTGCTGCTGGCGGTGGCCGCGCTCGGCGGCGAAGAGGCCACCACGGCCGTCTTCGGCGGCGAACGGCTCCCGGCGGGGCTGGACCCCGGCTGCTGCGCGTAACCGGCTGCTGCGTAACCGGCGGCGGGTCGGGCGGCGGGGCGACGGGCCCGCCGCCGGCCCGCCCGGTTCAGACGCGGTGCAGGAGCCGGGCCAGGGCGTGGCCCGCCACCAGGTAGACCACGGCGGCCACGCCGTAGTCGACGATCACCTGGGCCCAGTGGCGGCCGAGGTGGAAGAGGCCGAGCGACCAGCCGGCCAGCCAGGTCGCCGCGTCGTGGAACCACTGGACCACGTCGTTGGAGCGGTTCGCGTCCAGCAGGTCCAGCACGATCCACACGATGATGATCAGCGCCACGACGTCGGCGGCCAGCGCCACGAGCCGCCCGGCCGACCAGCCGGCCCGGCGCCGTCCTGCGATGCGGTCTCCGTACATGCCGGGCGTCTTGCCGCTCCCGCACGGTTGAAACCCGTACGGCCCGAAGCCCTGCGCCCCCCTGTCCGAACGGGTGCCCCGAGTGGCGGGGCGGCTGCGGCCGGGTGAGGCTGCGGGGGACACCTCAGTCCCCGGAGGCAACCGTGCGCGTACCCACCACCGTCCGATTCCGTCGCGCCGTGACGGCCGTGGTCCTGTCGACCGCGCTGCTGGCCGGCGCCACCGCGTGCGGTTCCGGCGGCGACCGGGGCCGGCGGGAGGAGGTCTCGTCGGCCGCGACGGCGGCGGAGCTGGCCGCCCTCGCCGTGGCGGAGCCGGAGGCGGCCGAGGCCGACGAACAGGCCGCGGCGACGCCCGAGCCGAGCACGTCGGCGGAACGGGAGAAGTTCGCCAAGACGCGCTTCGTCGCCAACGCCGGGCTCGCGGCGGGGGCCACCTACCAGTGGATCATCAAGCCGTACCGCGCGGGCAAGTTCAAGAAGGGTGCCAAGGGCCGGACGTTCGCGCTGATCAAGGCGGGCCTCGCGGGCGCGTTCGCGTACAACCGGCTGAAGGCGGCGGCCGACAACGCCAAGGGCGACCCGCTGCTGTCGAAGGCGATGGGCCCGCTGACGGCGGGCATCGACTCCCTCAAGAACCTGGGCTCCAAGCTGCGCAAGGGCGACGCGGGTGACGCCGACATCAGCTCCTTCGAGAACGTGATCAGCGGGGTCAAGGAGGCCGGCAAGAGCGCGGGCGCCCCGGTGACCGACAAGGTGCCGAGCGTCTCCCAGCTCGGAGGCTGACCGCCGGATCACCGGATCACCGGATCACCGGATCACCGGTTGACCGGATCGAAGAATCGCCGGATTGCTGCCGGAAGCCGCCCACTGGCACCCGCGTGGGCGGCTTCAGCCGTTTCGGGCTGTTTGAATGAGACGTGTGATCGAGTTCTTCCTCTTCGCCCTCGCCGCCGCCGGAACCGGCTGGCTGCTGCGCCGCAAGCACCGTCAGAGGGTGGCGGCCGGGCCGCCGGCGGGCATCCCGGGCATGGCCCGGCGTCCGGCCGGCGAGGGCCGCTGGCGCCCGGGCCGGGTCCACGCCGACGGGGGCGCGGCACGCTGGCGGCCCGGCCGGGGCGCCGCCGTACCGCTGGCCGGTGTCCGGCATGGATCGGTCCGGGGGCCTTCCGTACGGGAGGGGCTCTCCATCAACCCCGGCTCCCGGATCGTCACCTGCGCGGCGGCGGACGGCGGCCCGGACCTGGAGGTCGCGGTGATGGCCCCGGACCTGGAGGAACTGCTGGCCGCGCTGCCGCCCGCGCCGGCACCCGCACCCGACGACCCGGCCCGCCCCGGCACCGACTAGCCGTTCAGCTCCGCCAGGACCCGGAGGGTGTGCGGGTCCGGGGCAGTGACGAGGAGGTCGGTGACGGGGCCCTCGCGCCACAGTTCCAGCCGTTCCGCGATCCGTTCGCGCGGGCCGACCAGCGAGATCTCGTCGGCGAAGGCGTCGGGGACGGCGAGCACCGCCTCCTGCCTGCGCCCGGCCAGGAACAGCTCCTGGATCCGCCGGGCCTCGTCCCCGTACCCCATGCGGGCCATCAGGTCGGCGTGGAAGTTGCGGGCCGCGTGGCCCATGCCGCCGATGTAGAAGCCCAGCATCGCCTTGACCGGCAGGAGTCCCTCGGCGACGTCGTCGCAGACGTGGGCCCGGGCCATCGGCGCGATCATGAACCCCTCGGGGAGGTCGGCGAGGGAGGCCCGGTAGGCGTCCGTGCGCGTCGGCGACCAGTACAGGGGCAGCCAGCCGTCGGCGATCCGGGTGGTCTGGGCGATGTTCTTCGGCCCCTCCGCGCCCAGCAGCAGCGGCAGGTCCGCGCGCAGCGGGTGGGTGATGGGCTTGAGGGGCTTGCCGAGCCCGGTGCCGTCCGCCCCGCGGTACGGGTGGGAGTGGAAGCGGCCGTCCAGGGCGACGGGGGCCTCGCGGCGCAGCACCTGGCGGACGACGTCGACGTACTCGCGGGTGGCGGTGAGCGGGCTCGCGGGGAAGGGGCGCCCGTACCAGCCCTCCACCACCTGCGGTCCGGACAGGCCCAGCCCCAGCATCATCCGGCCGCCGGAGAGGTGGTCCAGGGTGAGGGCGTGCATGGCGGTGGCGGTGGGCGTGCGGGCCGCCATCTGGGCGATGGCGGTGCCCAGGCGGATGCGGGAGGTGTGCGCGGCGATCCAGGTGAGCGGGGTGAAGGCGTCGGAACCCCAGGCCTCGGCGGTCCACACCGAGTCGTAGCCCAGCCGTTCGGCCTCGGTGGCGAGGTCGAGGTGGGACGGGCCGGGGCCGCGGCCCCAGTAGCCGAGTGCGAGTCCCAGGCGCATGGGCGGTCCCCTCCGCGATACCCGATCTGACGATGCGTCAGACGATCCGTCCGGGCGACTGTAGGGCACGCGGGCCCCGCCGGGAAGTGCGACGGCCCCCCGCCGGTGGGGCGGGGGGCCGTACGTGCGCGCACGTGCGCGGGGTCAGCCGCGCTGGATGCCCGAGGTGTCGTTGAGGACGCCGCGGCGGCCGTCCTGGGTCTGGGCGATCAGCGTGGACGGGCCGCGCTGGTCGACGGCCAGGTACCAGGTGCCCGGGGCGAGTTCGGCGATCGGGGTGGGGGAGCCGTCCTCGGCGAAGAGGGGCCGGGCGACGGGCACCGCGAACCAGAACGGGGTGAACTCCGCGGCCGGGAACCCCGCGCCGGCGGAGTCCTGCGGGGTGCCCCCGTACGGCGGGGCCGGCTGCGGGGTGGCCCCGTAGCCCTGCGGCTGCTGGCCGCCCGGGTAGCCGTAGCCGGTGCCGGGCTGGCCCCCGTACGGCTGGGCGGTGACGGGCTTGGGCTCCGGCAGGAGCGGTCCGGCGAGCGCGGGGACCTTCGGGCCGGCGATGGCCGTCCCGGCGAGGGCGAGCACCGCGAGGAAGGCGAGGATGCAGCCGGCGCCCAGATCGGCCTGGGCGGGGGTGGTGATCAGCGACCACAGGCCGTTCCAGGCGGCGGCCACGGCCAGCACCGTGCCCCAGGCCGTCAGGGTCAGCCCGCCGACCTTGCGGCCCTCGGGCTGGAACCGGGCCGCGATCAGCAGGCCCGCCGCGATGAACCCGGTCAGGAAGACGGCCGGGAGGACCAGCCGGTAGGTGTCGGTGTCCCACGCACTCGGGAGGTTGGCGCCGGTGACGGAGTAGAAGTCGAGGAACGAGGCGATGAACAGCAGCGCCGCTGCTCCGATCACCACGCCGTCGCCTCGTGTGAGGGAGCGGATGTTCACGTCTCAGGTGTCCTTCTCGGTCTGGCAGGGCGGATCGGGCGCCCCCATGGTACGGAGGTTTCCCAGACCGCGAGGACCGGGGCGGCGGGCCGCCCCGGGAGGACTACCCGCCGAGGAAGCCGGTGATGCCGTCCGCGATGCCCTGGGCCGCCTTCTGCCGCCACTCCGGACTCATCAGCTGCGCCGCGTCCTTGTCGTCACGCATGTTGCCGCATTCGAGGAACACCTTGGGCCGGGTCGAGAGATTGAGCCCGCCCAGATCGTCGCGGACGACCAGACCGGTACCGCTGCCGAGGTAGTTGGCGGGGGAGGAGCCGGTGGCGCGGGCGAAGTTGGAGGCGATGCGCTCGCCGAGGTCGCGGGAGGGGCCGACGATCTTCGCGGTGTCGGCCGCACCGCCCTTGACCCGGGCGGGGAGGATGACGTGGAAGCCCCGGTTGCCCGCGGAGGCGCCGTCGGCGTGGACGGAGACGACGGCGTCGGCCGCCGCCTGGTTGCCGATCCGGGCCCGCTCGTCGATGCAGGGGCCCCAGGGGCGCTCCCCGTCGTGCGTGAGCACCACCTTGGCGCCCTTGGCCTCCAGCAGGGCGCGCGCCCGGTGGGAGACGTCGAGGGAGAACTCGGCTTCCATGTAACCGGAGTTGGTGGTGGTGCCGGTGGTGTCGCACTCCTTGCGGTTGGTGCCGATGTCCACCTGCTGGTCGATCTCCCGGCCGTGCTTGAAGTTGCCGGTGTTGTGCCCCGGGTCGATGACGACGGTCCGGCCGGCCAGCGGGCCCTTGGCGGGGGCCGCCGCCGGAGAGGCGGGCGGGGTGCTCGGGGAGGCGCTGGCCTTGGCGTCCGCGGCGGCCGCCGGGGCGGAGGCGGCGAGCTTCGCCCCCGCCGGCTGCGGGGCGCCGGAGCCGAGGCCGCCGCCCAGCACCTGGGTCAGCACCCAGCCCGCCAGGCAGGCCGGGGCGAGCGCGGCGAGCGCCACCACGAGGGCGGGCCGGCGCGCGAACCAGGGCCGGTCCGGGCTGATGGAGGAGGCGGACTCGGGCGGCGGGGGGCTGTCGTCGTAGCGCACGTCGCGATGCTAGAACGCCCGGCCGGTGCGCGTACGCATCCTGCGCCATCCGAGGGCGTGGTCCGATTGTCGGTCCGGCCGGCCCCGCCCTGGGGGAGGGGGAGGCGGGGTCCTAGGGGGTGTCCGCAAAGTAGCGTCGTCCGCCCGCGGGGCAGGCGGGACTTTGCGGACACCCCCTAGATCCCCTCGCCGGTGCGGCGCAGGACGCGGAGGGAGGACGTCGCCGAGAGCTCCTCGAAGGCGCCGGAGGCCAGGGCGCGCCGGTAGATGCGGTACGGGGCCTGGCCTCCGTCGGCCGGGTCCGGGAACACGTCGTGGATGACCAGGGTGCCGCCGACCGCCAGGTGCGGGGCCCAGCCCTCGTAGTCGTTCGTGGCGTGCTCGTCGGTGTGGCCGCCGTCGATGAACACGAAGCCGAGCTTGCCGCCCCAGGCCGCCGCGACCTGGGGGGAGCGGCCGACGACGGCGATGACGTGCTCCTCCAGGCCGGCCCGGTGGAGGGTGCGGCGGAAGGTGGGGAGGGTGTCCATCAGCCCGACCTCCGGGTCCACCACCGTCGGGTCGTGGTACTCCCAGCCGGGCTGCTGCTCCTCGCTGCCGCGGTGGTGGTCGACGGTGATCGCGGCGACCCCCGCCTCGCGGGCGGCGTCGGCCAGCAGGATCGTGGAGCGGCCGCAGTACGTGCCGACCTCCAGCAGCGGCAGCCCGAGCGCGGCCGCGGCGGAGGCCGCCTCGTGGAGCGCGAGGCCCTCGCCGACGGGCATGAACCCCTTGGCGGCCTCGAAGGCGGCGAGGGTCTCCGGCTTGGGGGTGGCGGCCATGGTTCCTCCGGCGGTGGTGGTGTACGGCGGCCCATGCTGCCCTACCGCCGGGTAGCCGACCAGGCCGGGGGGCCTTACGCAGGGAGCTCCGTTCGGCCGGGGGTGTGCGTCGTCAGGCCAGCTCGTAGTCGAAGGTGTAGGCGACGGACGGCTCGCCGTGACGGGCGACGAAGCCGCCGGTGCCCCGCAGCCCGGTCAGCTCGCCGGTCCCCGAACCCGTCACGACCTCGAACGCGCAGCGTACGGAGCCGTCCTCGGCGAACGAGCCGCGCTCCTCGACCGCGAAGCCGCCCTCGCGCCCGTCGAGGCGGCCGGCCAGCAGCTCCATGCCGGTGAAGGTGCCCGTCTTCTCCGTGACGTAGGCGATGGTGTACTCGCAGGTGGTGCCGGCGGCCTCGATGCCGCCGGAGAAGGAGTTGACGACCGAGGCGTGGGCGAGCCTCGGGAGGACCCCGTCCGGGCCGAGGGTGCGCTCCTGCCAGTCGGCGAAGGTGAACAGGCCGGTCGTCCGCTGCGTGGGCATGGGGGTCCTCTCGTACGGGCCGCCGTACGGGCTCCTCCCGTCCGGCGTGTGACCAGCCTCGGCGGGGTACCTGACACCTCCTGTCAGGTACGCCGCCGAGAATGGCCGCATGCGCGCCGACCGGCTCCTCTCCCTGCTCCTGCTGCTCCAGAACCGCGGCGGGATGACCGCCCCCGAACTCGCCGCCGAGCTGGAGGTGTCCGTCCGGACGGTGTACCGGGACGTCGAGGCGCTCGGCGCCGCCGGTGTGCCCGTCCGGGCCGACCGGGGGCCCGCCGGCGGCTACCGCCTCGTGGACGGCTACCGCACCCGGCTGACCGGCCTCACCGACGCCGAGGCCGGCTCCCTCTTCCTGGCCGGGGCGCCCGGGGCCGCCCGGGACCTGGGCCTGGGCGCGGTGGTGGCCACCGCCCGGCTGAAGCTGGAGGCCGCCCTGCCCGCCGCGCTGGCGGACCGGGCCCGGCTGGTGCAGGACCGCTTCCACCTGGACGCCCCCGCCTGGTTCCGGGAAGCCGACCCCGTCCCGCACCTGGCGGCGGTGGCGCGGGCGGTGTGGGAGCGGCGCACGCTGCGGGTGGAGTACCAGCGCTGGTCGGGCGAGCTGCGGCGGCGGGAGCTGGATCCGCTGGGGATCGTCCTCAAGGGCGGCATCTGGTACCTCGTCGCCGGGGCGGGCGGGAGCCCGCGCACCTACCGGGTGTCCCGGCTGCTGGCGGTGGCGGAGACGGGCGGGACCTTCGAGCGTCCGGCCGGCTTCGACCTGGCCGCCCACTGGGAGGAGTCCTCCCGCCGTCTGGAGGCCGCCCTGCACCGGGAGACGGCCCGGCTGCGGATCTCCCCGCGCGCCCGCCGGCTGCTGCCCATGCAGTTCGGGGCCGCGGGGGCGCGGGCCCTGGAGGGGGCCGGTGAGCCGGACCGGGCGGGCTGGGTGGAGGTGGAACTGGCGGTGGAGTCCCGGGCCGTGGCGGTCGGGGACCTGCTCCGGCTGGGCCCCGAGACGGAGGTGCTCGGGCCGCCGGAGCTGCGGGCGGCGGTGGCGGAGGCGGTGGCGGCACTCGCCGCCCGGTACGCGGAGCGGGCGGAGGGTGGGGCGGGCGGTCCGGCTCCGCCCCGGCGGTCGCGGGTGTCCGATGGCGCACCTGCCCCGCCGGAGAAGAACACCGACTTCTGACCTTCCGTCAGATTGGAACGTGTTCTAGTGTGCCGCGCATGGGCATCGGAATCACGCAGGAGCAACGGGAGTTGGCCGGCGCCGTGCGCGGCTGGGTGGCGCGGGCGGTGCCGCCCGAGGTGGTGCGCAAGCTGCTCGACGCGCCGCCCCAGGCCGGGGCGCGGCCCGGCTACTGGGACGGCATGCACGCGCAGGGGCTGGCCACCCCCCACCTGGAGGGCGGGACCCTGCTGGATCTGGCCGTCGTGGTGGAGGAGACCGCCCGGGCGGCGCTGCCCGGGGCGTTCCTGCCGAGTGCGCTGGCCTCCGTACTCCTGGACCGGGCGGGGGCGCCGCCGCTCGACGGGCGGGTCGGGGCGGTCGCCCTCGGGCCCGGCGGGGTCACCGCCGTCGCCGTCGAGGGGGGCGGGTGGCGGCTGGACGGGGTCGCACCGCCCGTGCTGGGCGCCGGTGAGGCCGAACTGGTGCTGCTCGCCGCCGAGGTCGCCGGGGGCGCCGAGGGTGCCGGTGCCGGGGGTGCCGAGGGTGGCGGTGCCGCCGAGGGGGCCGGAGGGGTGCGGTGGTTCGCCGTGGACGCCGCCGCGCTGGAGGTCCGGCCGCACGAGAGCGCCGACCCGACCCGGCCCACCGCCGAGGTCCGGGCGCGGGGCCTGACCGTCCCGGCCGCGCGGCTCCTGGACCTGGACGAGGCCCTGGTGCGGGACACGGCCTGCGTGCTGTTCGCCGCCGACGCCTGCGGCACCGCCGCCTGGGCGGTCCACACCGCCGCCGAGTACGCGAAGACCCGCGAACAGTTCGGCCGGCCCATCGGACGGTTCCAGGGCGTCAAGCACCTGTGCGCCGACATGCTGGTCCGCCTCGAACAGGCCCGCGCCCTCGCCTGGGACGCCGCGGGCAGCGCGGACGAGGCGCCCGGCGTGCGCTCACTGGTCGCCGCCCTCGCCGCCGGGACCGCCCTCGACGCCTCGTACTCCTGCGCCAAGGACTGCATCCAGATCCTCGGCGGCATCGGCTTCACCTGGGAGCACGACGCGCACATCCACCTGCGCCGCGCCCTCGTCGCCCGCCAGCTCCTGGGCCCCGGCGACGCCCACCGCCTGCGCGCCGTCCGCCTCGCCGCCGCCGGAGCCCGGCGCGAGCTGCGCCTGGAACTCCCCGCGGAGGCCGAGGCCCACCGCGCGGAGGCCCGCGCCGCCATCGGGGCCGCGCGCGGCCTCGACCCGGCCGCCGCCCGCCGGGTCCTCGCGCCCACCGGGTACGCGGCCCCCTACCTCCCGCCGCCGTACGGGCGCGGCGCCGGGCCCGCCGAACAGATCGTGATCCAGCAGGAGTTGAAGGAGGCCGGGGTCCAGGTCGCCGACCTCGGGATCGCCACCTGGATCGTCCCCTCGCTGATCGCCTTCGGCAGCGAGGAGCAGCGCGAGGCGTACGTCCTGCCCACCCTGCGCGGGGACACCACCTGGTGCCAGCTCTTCTCCGAACCGGGCGCCGGCTCCGACCTGGCCTCCCTGCGCACCCGGGCGGAACGGACCGGTGACGGCTCCTGGAGGATCAACGGACAGAAGGTGTGGACGAGTTCCGCGCACACCGCCGACTTCGGGATCCTCCTCGCCCGGACGGACCCGCAGGCGCCCAAGCACCAGGGGCTCGGCTACTTCGTCGTCGACATGAGGAACACCCCGGGCATCGAGGTCCGTCCGCTCAAGGAGATCACCGGCGAAGCCCTCTTCAACGAGGTCTGGTTCGAGGACGCCCCGCTGCCGCCCGACGCCCTGGTCGGCGCCGCCGACGGCGGCTGGAAGGCGGCCCGCAACACCCTCGGCAACGAACGCGTCCACATGGCCGACCAGATGACCTTCCACACCGGCCTGGAGGCCCTGATCGCCGCCTCCAGCGGACTCGACGCCTCCTACGGGGTCCGGATCGGCGCGCTCGCCGCCGAGGCGCACGCCCTCGCCTGCATCGGGCTGCGCACCACGCTCCAGCAGGTCTCCGGGCTGGAGCCGGGCGCGGGCGCCTCCGTACGCAAGCTCGTGCAGACCCCCCACCAGCAGCGGACCGCCGAGCTCGCGCTCGAACTGCTGGGCCCTGCCGGAGCGGTGCGGGAGGGGGCGGGGGAGCGGGCGGTGCACGGAATGCTGATGTCTCGCTGCCTGACCATCGCCGGGGGCACCACGCAGGTCCAGCTCAACGTCGTCGCCGAGCGGATCCTCGGCCTCCCCAGGGACTAGGAGTCAGCGCAGATGAAGTCGTACATCGTGGGCGTCGGCATGACGAAGTTCGAGAAGCCGGAGTCCCGGGACTGGCAGTACTGGGACATGGTCAGGGAGGCGGGCGGCGCGGCGCTCGCCGACGCGGGCGTCGACTACGGGCTGGTCGAGCAGGTGCCGGTGGGCTACTGCTTCCAGCCCTCCACCGCCGGCCAGCGGGCGGCGTACGAACTGGGCCTGAGCGGGGTCCCGGTCTACAACGTCAACAACAACTGCGCGACCGGCTCGACGGCGCTGATGATGGCCCGCCAGTTCGTGCGGGGCGGGATCAGCGACTGCGTCCTCGCGGTCGGGTTCGAGAAGATGAAGCGGGGTGCGCTGGGCGGGGCCGACGGGGGCGACTTCAAGACCTCTCCGGTCGCACGGCACTACGGGATCATGGCCGCCGCGCACGGCTTCGAGATGTCCCCGCCCACCGCGCAGATCTTCGGCAACGCCGCCCGCGAGCACATGGAGCGGTACGGGACCACGCCCGCGCAGCTCGCGGCGGTCGGCGCGAAGAACCACCGGCACTCCGCGAACAACCCGAACGCGCAGTTCCAGGACGTCTACACGGTGGAGGAGGTCCTCGCCGCCAAGACCATCCACGACCCGCTGACCAAGCTCCAGTGCTCGCCCACGTCCGACGGCGCGGCCGCCGCGCTCGTGGTCTCGGAGCGGTTCGTCGTGGCGCACGGGCTGCACGACAAGGCCGTCGAGATCGTCGCGCAGGCCATGACCACGGACACGCAGGAGAGCTTCGGCGGCTCCTGCATCGACGTGGTCGGCAAGCCGATGACGGCGGCCGCCGCCCGCCGGGTGTACGAGGAGTCGGGGCTCGGCATCGAGGACGTCGACGTGGTGGAGCTGCACGACTGCTTCTCGGTGAACGAGCTGCTGACGTACGAGGCGCTCGGCATGTGCGCGGACGGGGCCTCCGGCCGGCTCGTCGAGAGCGGCGCCACCACCTACGGCGGCCGGTGGGTGGTCAACCCCTCGGGCGGCCTGATCTCCAAGGGCCACCCGCTGGGGGCGACGGGGCTCGCGCAGGCGGCGGAACTGGTGTGGCAGCTGCGCGGTGAGGCGGGGGCCCGGCAGGTCCCCGCCGCCCGGACGGGCCTGGCCCACAACATCGGGCTGGGCGGGGCGGCGGTGGTGACGCTCCTGCGCCGCTGACGGGCCCGCGGGCTCGCGGCGCGGCGCGGCGGCCGGTCGGTCGGTCGGGGGTGTCAGGCGCGGACCAGGGCCGGCATCAGGCGCAGCGCGTTCTCCCGGTTGATGCCCCGGCGCTGCCGCACGGTCAGCGCCGGGTCGGCGGCCAGGGCGGGGACCGCCAGGTCCGTGATCACCCCGGCCGGGCAGGCCGGCCAGTCGCTGCCGAACAGGATCCGGTCGGGGTCCACGGTGGCCAGCAGGGTGCCGGCCGGGGACAGCGGGCCGGCGGTGTCGTAGTAGAAGCGGTGCAGGTGGTCCCGTACGGCGGCGGGCTCGACGGGCGGGTCGAAGGCGTACGCGAAGGCCTCCATGCGGGTGGCGATCTGCGGGAGGAAGCCGCCGCCGTGCGGCAGGAGCACCGACAGGTTCGGGAAGCGGTCGAGGGTCCGGGTGCGGATCATGTTCGCGGCGGCACGGGTGGTGTCGAGCAGGAAGTCGCAGAGGAAGTTGGGCACCCCGGGCACGGAAGCCGGCCCCCCGGGAGCGCCACCGGGCCCACCCGGCCCGCCGGCCCCGCCCGGCCCGCCGCCCCCGCCCGGCCCGCCCGCCACGCCGGGCCCGCCGGGTCCGCCGCCCGGTCCGCCCGGCCGGCCGGCCCCCACCGTGGGGTGCCCCCCGCTCGGGCCGTCCGGGAGGACGTGCGGGTGGGTGTCCACGACGGCCGCGCGTTCGTCCAGTTCGGCGAAGATCCGGTCGTACGCGGGGTCCCCCAGGTACACCCCGCGGTAGTTCGCCGTCACGTTCACCCCCACCGCCCCCAGCTCGTCCAGCCCGCGCCGCAGCGTCCAGGAGGAGACCTCCTCCTCGTCGAGGAACAGCGGCGCGTGGAACGCGAAGCGCCCCGGGTGCGCCTCCACCACCCCGGCCGCCGCCTCCATCGTGACGGCGACCGCCTCCCGCAGCTGCGCGGAGCTCTCGTACCGCGCGGGCAGCATCGGCTTCAGCACCGCCACCGCGATCCCCGCCCGGTCCATCAGCGCCAGCGCGTCCTCCGCGTTCCAGCCCGCCCACGGGGGCAGCGACCGGGGGCCCACCAGCCCCCGGTCCCCGGCCCACCGGCGCCAGGCCGGGGCGCAGAAGTGGTGGTGGACGTCGATCACGGCGCGGCTGCCGTCGTCCTCCGGGCCGCCCGCCCCGTCCGCCCCACCCGTCGCGTCCGGGCGTGCCGCCCCGCCGACGGCCAGGCCGCCCGCACCGTATTCCGGCATGTGCGCATTTCCCTCTCGTCGGCCGAGCGTCGCAAACTCCGGCACACCCTAGGGCGGCTTCCGGAAACCGCGGCCCGGACATTCCGCGGGGGGAGGTTTCGGCTCCGAACGGGTCAATCGGGTTTCGCCGTCGAGGCGGCCCGGGAAAGGAGCCGACTGTCAATTCCGGGTTACCCGAAAGGTCTGGGCGCGTGACGACTGAACCGACTACCGCCGCGGATGACGGTCTCGCGCTGCACGAAGCGGTGGCGGCCGCGACGAAGAGCACGCCCGCCTACAGGCAGTGTCCCTATCCGGTCTACCGGACCCTGCGCGAACAGGCCCCCATCGCCCGGCTCACCCCCGGCCACGGCGTGGACACGTACCTGATCACCCGCTACGCCGACGCCCACGCGCTCCTCTCCGACCCCCGCATCGGCAAGGACATGCACGAGGGCATCGACCTCTACCACGCCCTCTTCGGGGACCTGTGCGAGGCGCTCGACGACAACCTCCTGTTCGCCGACCCGCCCCGCCACACCCGGCTGCGCCACATCGCCAAGACCGCCTTCACCCCGCGCCACATCCACGCCCTGCGCCCGCACATCGAGGAACTCGCCCACGGGCTCCTCGACCGGTGCCCCACGGACCGGCCGGTCGACCTGATGCAGGCCTTCGCGCTGCCGCTGCCCGTCATGGTCATCTGCGAGCTGCTCGGCATCGTCGGGCAGGAGCGGACCGAGGTCCTCAAGTGGTTCGCCGTCGTGACGCGCTCCCGGTTCAGCAAGGACCTGAAGGGAGACCTGGAGGAGGCCGAGATCTGGCTGCGGGACTACTTCGCCCGCCACATCCACCGGACCCGCCTCCAGCCCTCCGACGACTTCCTGAGCATGCTGGTGGAGACGCCGCACGAGGAAGAGCCCCTGACCGACGACGAACTCGTCTCGATGATCTGGGTCCTGCTCTTCGCCGGGCACAAGACGACCACGCTCCAGATCGGCAATTGCGTCTACAGCCTCCTCACCCACCCCGACCAGTTCCGGGCGGTCCGGGAGGACCGGAAACTCCTGCCGCAGGCGATCGAGGAAATGCAGCGCTTCGAGGGCTCGGTGGAGACGTCCACCTTCCGGTACGCGCTGGAGGACGTGGAAATCGGCGGGACCGTCATTCCGAAGGGGGCGGTCGTGCAGATCGCCCTTTCCTCCGCGAACCGCGACCCGGAGAAATTCCCCGACCCGGACACCCTCGACTTCACCCGGGAGGGGCTGCAGAGCAGCCACCTCGGCTTCGGTTACGGCGCCCACTACTGCCTGGGCGCCCCGCTGGCCCGGCTGGAGCTGGAGATCTGCCTGACGGCGCTGCTCGACCGGTTCCCGGACATGGTCCTGGCCATGCCGACGCCGGCCGAGGGGGACTGGCTCAAGGGGCCCTTCCCGGCCTTCCGCGGGCTGGAGAGGCTGCCCGTCGCCCTGGACCCCTCGCGTACGGTCGACGACTGGACCGCGGGGAACTGACCGGGGCCCCGAGCCCCGAGGGGAGCCCTCCGCCGCTGACCGGCGGAGGGCTCCCGTACGCGTACGGTCCCACCCGCGCCCGGCGGCCCGCCGGCACCCCGGGTGCCGCGCGCCGGGGGCCCCGTCGCCTCAGGGTCCCGCGAGCGCCGGGTCCACCACGGTCTCGCCCGTCGACGCCCGGCGCAGGCACTCCGCCAGCTCCTCGACCGGCCCGTCCCGCAGCACCAGCCCCGCCGCGCCCGCCTCCAGGACGGCCTCCCGAAGCCCGGGGTGCGCCGACCCCGTCGCCACCAGGACCCGGCACTCCGGGTCCTCTGCCAGCAGGGCCGCCACCGAGGCAGGGTCCTCGACCAGCGCCACCGCCGGCCGCTCCGCCGCCGAGGCCACCACCTCGATGTCCGGCTGGAGCCGGAGGCGGACCGCGAGCGGCGGGTTCGGCGGGAGCAGCAGGACGCGCAGGGAGCGGGCGGGCCGGTGGGCCACGGGCATCTCATCCACCCGCCGCAGGCTACCGGCCGGCCCCGTCCTGGACCGGCAACACACCCCGCGCCACAGTCATCTGACGTGAAGTCAGCAGTCTTCTTCCCAACGGCAGGGGCGTGCGTTATACATTCCCTCAGCCGCTTCCTAGAACGCGTTCTAGAACCGGCCCCGCATGCGACCTCGGTGCGGCCGACGGTGCGGACGGCCGCGCCGAGGTCTTCCAGAGAGCAGAAGGAGCAGCATCCGAATGCCGATCGATGCCGCCAGGGCCCTCGCCGCCGACCCCCGCCAGGGGGAGATCGGCTGGGACCACAAGGACATCCAGCTCTACCACCTCGGCCTCGGCGCCGGCTCCTCCCGGCACGGGAAGAGCCTGGCGACCGACCCGGACGAACTGCGCTACACCCTGGAGTCCAGGCTCCACGTGCTCCCCAGCTTCGCGACCGTCGCCGGCGCCGGCATGGCCATGCTCGGCGGGCTCGCCGCCCCGGGCATCGAGGTCAACCTGGCGAACGTCCTGCACGGCGGGCACTCCATCGAGCTGCACCGGCCGATCCCCGTCAAGGGACGGGCCACCTCCACCTCCAGGGTCGCCGCCGTCTACGACAAGGGGAAGGCGGCCGTCATCGTGCTGCGCTCCGAGGTCGCCGACGCCGACGGGCCGCTGTGGACCAGCGACGCGCAGATCTTCGTCCGGGGAGAGGGCGGCTTCGGCGGCGACCGAGGCCCCTCCGTCCGCGGCGAGCTGCCCGAACGCGCCCCCGACCGCACCGAGGAGCGGCCGATCCGGGAGGAACAGGCCCTGCTCTACCGGCTCTCCGGAGACTGGAACCCGCTCCACGCCGACCCCGAGTTCGCCAAGCTGGCCGGCTTCGACAAGCCGATCCTGCACGGCCTGTGCTCGTACGGGATGACCCTCAAGGCCGTCGTCGACACGCTCCTCGGCGGGGACGTCTCCCGCGTCCGCGCCTACCGCACGCGCTTCGCCGGGATCGTCTTCCCCGGGGAGACCCTGCGCATCCGGATGTGGCAGGAGCCGGGCCGCGTCCTGGTCTCGGTGACCGCCGCCGAACGCGACGACGCCCCGGTCCTCGCCGACACCGTCGTCGAGCACGCGTAACGCGCCAGCCCACGCCCGGGCACACCCCCCCGGGCACACTCCTAAGGAGCCGCACCGTGCGCGCAGCACTGCTGAGCGAGATAGGCCAGGACAAGCTGGAGGTCGTCGACGACGTGGAAGCCGTGGGCCTGGGCCCCGGCAAGGTGCGGATCCGCATCAAGGCCACCGGCCTGTGCCACTCCGACCTCTCCGCGATGAGCGGCGTCCTGCCACAGCCCGCGCCCTTCATCCCCGGCCACGAGGGCTCCGGGGTGATCACCGGGGTCGGCGAAGGGGTCACCGGCCACAAGGAGGGCGACCGGGTCCTCGTCTGCTGGCTCCCGCCGTGCGGGCACTGCGCCGCCTGCAAGCGCGGCCAGGGGCACCTGTGTCTGGAGAGCCTGGCCAACGCCGGCATCCCCAACTTCCGGCGGGCCGGCGGGGAGGTCTTCGGCTTCGCCGCGACGGGCACCTTCGCCGAGGAGATCGTCGTCGCCGCCAACTGCGCCGTCCCGATCCCCGACGACGTGCCCTTCGACATCGCCGCGCTCATCGGCTGCGGCGTGACCACCGGACTCGGCGCGGCCGTCAACACCGCCGAGGTGGAGGCGGGTTCGTCGGTCGCCGTCATCGGCTGCGGGGGCGTCGGCATCTCCGTCATCCAGGGCGCCAGGGTGCAGGGCGCGGCGCAGATCATCGCCGTCGACCCGGTGGAGTCCCGGCGCGAGGCGGCGCTGCGGTTCGGGGCGACGGAGGCGGTCGCGCCCGAGGCCTTCGACGACGCCAAGGCCCGGATCACCTCGGGGGAGGGCTTCGACTACGTTTTCGAGGTCGTCGGCAAGTCCGCCACCGCCCGCACCGCGTACCGGATGACCCGGCGCGGCGGCTCCGTCGTGATCGTCGGGGCGGGCGCCCTCGACGACAACTTCCAGATCGACATGTTCTCGCTGTTCTTCGACGAGAAGAAGATCCTCCCCTCGATGTACGGCGGCGGGGACGTGCTCCGCTCCTACGCGCGCACCATCGCGCTGTGGCGGGCAGGCCGGATCGACCTGGCGGGCCTGATCACCCACCGGGTGCGGCTCACCGAGATCAACGACGCGCTCGACCAGATGCGCACGGGCACGGCCCTGCGCACCTGCATCGAGATCTGACGCCCCGATCCGTTCTGAGAGGAATCCGGCACATGTCACTGCCACTGGAAGGGCTCAGCGCCATCGTCACCGGCGCCGGCCGGGGGCTCGGCCGGGCCGAGGCGCTCGAACTGGCCCGGCTCGGCGCGAGCGTGGTCGTCAACGACTTCGGCCAGAGCGGCCGCGACGGCTCCGGGGAGGCCTCGGCCGCCCCGGCCGAGGAGGTCGCCGCCGAGATCCGCGCGGCGGGCGGGCGGGCGGTGGCGCACCTGGGGGACGTGGCCGACTTCGAGCAGGCGCGGGAACTGGTCGAGCTGGCGGTCTCCGCCTTCGGGAAGCTGGACGTCCTGGTCAACAACGCGGGGATCCTGCGCGACCGGATGGTCTTCTCGATGTCGGAGGACGAGTGGGACTCGGTGATCCGGGTCCACCTCAAGGGCCACTTCAACACCACCCACTTCGCCTCCGCGCACTGGCGCGAACGCTCCAAGGCGGCGGGCGGCCCGGTCTACGGCCGGATCGTCAACACCTCCTCCGAGGCCTTCCTCGGGGGTTCGGCGGGCCAGCCCAACTACGCGGCGGCCAAGGGCGGCATCGTGGGGCTGACCACCTCGACCGCGCTGGCCCTGGCCAAGTACGGGGTGACCGCCAACGCCATCTGCCCGCGCGCCCGCACCCGGATGACCGAGGACGTCTTCGCCGGCTTCCAGGTCCCGGAGGAGGGCCGGCTCGACCCGCTCGCCCCCGAGCACGTGGCCCCGCTGGTCGGCTACCTCGCCTCGCCGGCCTCGGCGAAGGCCAACGGCCAGCTGTTCGTGGTGCACGGCGGGATCGTCGTGGTGATGGAACGGCCCCGGGTGGCGGCGAAGTTCGACACCTCGAAGGAGGTCTTCTCCTTCGAGGAGCTCGACTCCCTCCTCAGCCCGCACTACGACTCCCGCCCCGCGAACGAGACGTTCGCGGCGCCCGAGGTCCTGGGCCTCAAGCACGGCTAGCCGGAGCCCGCGGACCCCGCTCTCCCGACGGGGAGCGGGGCCGGGGAGCCGGCGGGGGAGCGGGGCCGGGGAGCCTGGCCGGGGGGCTCAGCCCTGCTCGGCGAAGCCCGCCAGCAGCCCGCGCGGGTCGAAGGTCACCCGGATCCGGGCGATCCTCCCGTCCGCCACGTGCATCCAGTTCGCGGTCGGCGCGGGCGGCGCGATGCCCGTGCACAGCTCGAACCAGGTGATCACCTCGTCGCCCTCCGCCACCCGCACCTTCACGTCGATCTTCTCCAGCACCTTCCCCAGCCCCTGCAGCCCGGCCAGCGCCGCCTCCCGCCCCCGGACCGTTCCCAGCGTGCCGACGAAGTCGACGTCCTCGGCCAGCAGTCCGCGCATCGTGTCGAAATCACCCGCCTCCCAGGCGGTGAAGTAGGTCTCGGCCAGCTCGCGTGCGGTCTTCGTCGTCGTCATGCCTCCATCCTGGCGAGCCCCTGTCCATCCGTCCAACAGATGGATCTCATGCCAGCTATCATCATCAGATATGGAGATGCACCAGCTGCGCTACTTCGCCGCCGTCGTGGACGAGGGCACGTTCACCGGCGCCGCCCAGCGCCTGCACGTCAGCCAGTCCGGCGTCAGCACCCAGGTCGCGAAGCTGGAGCACGAGCTCGGCCAGCGGCTCTTCGACCGCTCGGGGCGCCAGGTGCGCCTCACCCCCGCCGGCGAGGCCGTCCTCCCGCTCGCGAAGAGCGCCCTCGCCACCCTGGACGCCATCCGGCACACCGCCGCCGAGTTCGCCGACGCCGTCCGCGGCCGGGTCCGGCTCGGCATGGTCATGGGCTGCGCCATCCCGCCCTTCCTGGACACCCTCGCCGACCTCGGCCGCACCCACCCCGGCATCGAACTCGGCCTGCACGAGGACCACTCCGACGCCCTCCAGGCCCGCGTCCTCTCCGGCACCCTCGACCTCGCCCTCATCGGCTACGCGGGCGAGACCGCACCCGGCCTGGAGGCGGACGTCGTGATCGACGAACCGATCGCCGCCGTCGTCCCGGCCGGGCACCCCCTCGACCGGACGGAACTGCCCCTCACCGCCCTGCGCGGCCAGAAGGTCCTCTGCCTCCCGCCGGGCACGGGCATCCGCGCCGCCTACGAGGACTCCTGCCGCCGGGCCGGCCTCGACCCGCGCGTGGACCTCGAAGCCAGCTCCCCGGCCGCACTGCTCCGCCTCGCCGAACGCGGGGCGGGCGTCGCCGTCCTCAGCGCCTCCTCCGCAGGGGTCCCCGGCCTGCGCGCCGTCCCGCTCACCGACGCGGCCACGCGCGCCCGCCTCGGTCTCGTCACCCGCCCCGACCAGCACGCGCCGGCCGTCCGCCTCCTGCGCACCAGGCTGCTGGCCGCACTGCGGGCCGCCTGAACCCCTGAACCCCCGAACCCCTACCGGTCCAGGAAGGCGAGCGCCCCGAGCAGGTCCTCGGCACCGCGGAAGTGGACGCCCGTCATCCCGAGTGCGACGGCCGCCTCCACGTTCTCCCGCTGGTCGTCCACGAACAGGCAGCGCTCCGGGGCGGCGCCCGCCCGGCCGACGGCGATCGAGTAGATCTCCGGGTCGGGCTTGGCGACCCCTTCCAGGGCGCTGTTGACCACGTGGTCCGCGAGGTCCTCCAGCCCCATCGCCGCCAGGTCCTCGCCCAGGTCCAGCGCGGCGTTGCTCACCAGGACCAGCGACAGCCCGGCCGCACGCACCCCGCGCAGGGCGCGGACCACCTCCTCGTCCGCCCGGAACGGGGAACGGGCCATCGCCCCGGCCAGCTCCCGCGCCCGCGGCCCGGGCAGCGGGACGCCCTCCGCGAGCCGCTCGGCGACGGACTCCGCCCACTGCTCCTTGGTCGTCTTCCCGAGGAGCAGCGGACCGAGCTGTTCCGGGTGGAACGCCACCTTCGCCGTCGTGCCCTCCGGGAGACCGGCCGCGCGTTCCAGCTCCTCCACGGGGGTGGAGTCGTAGAAGCGGATGACGTTGTCGACGTCGCACAGGACCGCGTCGAAGGGCCTGGCCGTACCGGAAGCGGTGGAGGTCGTCATGTCCCCTTCCCTATCACGCCGGTTCGCCCGGCGATCAGCCCAGTGGGGCCTCCCGCAGCGGCACCGGCCGGACGGCGGCCTTCGGCGGCGGGTCCACGCGCACGGGCGGCGGCGGGGCGACCGGCTGGCTCAGCCCGACGATGCCGCACGGGACCTCGGCGGTGGCGTACGGGAGCCGCAGCCGGCCCTCCGGGGTCCACAGGCCGGTGCCGAGCCAGCCCGCCGGGGCGGCGAGCCGGAACACGTACCGGTCGGCCGGACGCCACAGGGCGAGCCCGTCCCCGCCCACGCGCAGGGCGACCCCGCAGGTCTCCGGCATCAGGACCTGGCCCGGCTGCACCGCGAACGGGTGGGCGTCCTCCAGCCGCAGGCACTCCGGGAAGCGGACCGGGCGGGCACTGCCCAGCACCCCCCAGCCGAGCCGGGGCTCGCCCGGCGCGTCGGAGCGGATCAGCAGCAGCCCGCTGTCCGGGGCGGCCATCAGCAGCCGGTCGTCACTGTCCTCGGCGATCTGCAGAAGCGGGGTGACCACCCCGCCCCGGGCCAGGTCCACGGCGACGGCCTTGACGCGGCCGTCCTGCTCGCGGTCCAGGGACAGCAGCCGGCCCGCCCGGTCCAGCCAGACCCCGCCGGAGCAGCGGCCCGGCAGCACGGCCGCCCGCCGCGGACCCTCGGAGCCGTGCCCGGCCACCTGCCAGACGGTCGTCCCGCCGTCCCCCACCGCCAGCGCGTAGGCCGCGCTCCCGTCCGGGGACGGAGGCAGCAGGCGGACCCGCAGCCCCTCCTCGGCGTCGACCCCGCCGAGCCGGAGCTCGCCGGTGCGCGGTCCCGCGCCGGAGCCCGAGGAGCGGGGGCCCGTGTATGTACCCGAGGGGTAGAGCAGGGCGAACGCGTGCCGGTCGGCCACGCGCCGGTGGATCAGCACCCGCCCGTCGGCCAGCGGCAGCACCTCGCTGTCGGCCTCCTCCGGCTGCGCGAGCGGCAGCGGCACCGCGTACGGCTCCGGGCCCCCCAGCGTCCACCGCTCGGGATAGCGGGCCTCCCCCTCCCCGGCCAGCCGCGCGGCGTACGTCCCGTCGGCGGCGATCGTGAGGGGGGCGGTCGTGGTCATCTCGGTGGCACAGACAGTCATCCGGCCGTCACCTCCGGGGAGGAAACTAGGTTTCGCGCTTCCGGCCCGACCACACGACCGCGCACGCTTCACACGTACGGGTGGCGCCCCCGTGGTTCTCCGGTGACGGGGGGACCGGCTGTGCCGTCCGGGGGAACAGGCTGGCCGGTCGCCACGGACGGTAGCCTTGGCCCGTGCCCTCTCTCTCTGAAGTCATCGCCGCGCTGGACGCTCTGTGGCCCCCCTCGCGGGCCGAGCAGTGGGACGCCGTCGGCACCGTCTGCGGCGACCCCGACGCCGAGGTCACCCGGGTGCTGTTCGCCGTGGACCCCGTACAGGAGATCGTCGAGGAGGCGGTGAAGCTCGGCGCCGACCTGATCGTCACCCACCACCCCCTCTACCTGCGCGGCACCACCACCGTCGAGGCGGGCACCTTCAAGGGCCGCGTCGTGCACACGCTGATCAAGAACGACATCGCGCTGCACGTCGCCCACACCAACGCCGACACCGCCGACCCCGGGGTTTCCGACGCCCTCGCCGGCGCCCTCGACCTGCGCGTCACCGGCCCCCTCGTGCCCGACCCGGTCGACCCGTCCGGCCGCCGCGGCCTCGGCCGGATCTGCGAGCTGGACCGCCCCGAGACCCTGCGCGAGTTCACCGCCCGCGCCGCCGCCCGGCTCCCGCGCACCGCCCAGGGCATCCGCGTCGCCGGCGACCCCGACGCGGTCATCCGTACCGTCGCCGTCAGCGGCGGCTCCGGCGACAGCCTCTTCGCGCAGGTCCGCGCCGCCGGCGTGGACGCCTTCCTCACCGCCGACCTGCGCCACCACCCGGTGTCCGAGGCCCGCGAGCAGAACCCGCTCGCCCTCGTCGACGCCGCCCACTGGGCCACCGAGTGGCCCTGGTGCGAGCAGGCCGCGGCCCAGCTCGACGCCGTCTCCGAGCGCCACGGCTGGGGTCTGCGGACCCACGTCTCGCGCACGGTCACCGACCCGTGGACGGCGCACGCGCCGTCCGGAACCACCCCTTCTAGTGTCTCTGGAGCCCCCAACTGAACGCCGAGCCCGCCGACCAGATCCGACTCCTCGACGTCCAGGCCCTGGATGTCCGGCTGTCGCAGCTCGCCCACAAGCGCAAGTCGCTGCCGGAGCACGCCGAGGTCGACTCCCTGACCAAGGACCTCGCCCAGCAGCGCGACCTGCTCGTCGCCGCCCAGACCCAGGCCAGCGACGCCGCCCGCGAGCAGACCAAGGCGGAGCAGGACGTCGACCAGGTACGCCAGCGCGCGGCCCGCGACCAGCAGCGCCTGGAGTCGGGTGCCGGCATCTCGGCCAAGGACCTGGCCAACCTCCAGAGCGAGGTCGCCTCGCTCGCCAAGCGGCAGGCCGACCTGGAGGACGTCGTCCTGGAGGTCATGGAGCGCCTGGAGGGCGCGCAGGAGCGCGTCACCGCGATCACCGAGCGGGTCTCCGCGCTGGAGGCCAAGCTGGCCGACGCCACGGCGCGCCGCGACGCCGCCACCGGTGAGCTGGACGCCGAGGCCGCGAGGACCACCAAGGACCGCGAGGTCATCGTCGGCTCCATGCCGGCCGACCTGATGGCCCTGTACGAGAAGATCCGCGTCAAGCAGGGCGGGGTGGGCGCCGCGCGCCTCTACCAGCGCCGCTGCGAGGGCTGCCGCCTGGAGCTCGACATGGCCGAGGTCAACGAGATCAAGGCCGCCGCCCGCGACCAGGTCGTACGCCACGAGAACTGCGGCCGCATCCTGGTCCGTACGGCGGACTCGGGCATCTGATGCCGCGGTTCGTCGTGGAGGCCGACGGCGGCTCCCGGGGCAACCCGGGTCCCGCCGGCTACGGCGCGGTCGTCCTGGACCCGGTCACGGGGGAGACCCTGGCCGAACGCGCCGAGTACATCGGCGTCGCGACGAACAACGTCGCCGAGTACCGGGGGCTGATCGCGGGACTGAAGGCCGCCCGCGAACTGGCCCCCGACGCGGAGGTCCGGGTCCGGATGGACTCGAAGCTCGTCGTGGAGCAGATGTCGGGGCGCTGGAAGATCAAGCACCCCGGCATGAGGCCGCTGGCGGCCGAGGCGGCGACGGTCCTGCCGCGCGCGCAGGTCACGTACGAGTGGATCCCGCGCGAGCGCAACAAGCACGCGGACCGACTGGCCAACGAGGCGATGGACGCGGGCCGCCGGGGCCGGCAGTGGGAACCCTCCGCCTCCACGGCCGCCCTGCCCCCGCAGGGCCCCCCGGGCGACGCGGCGAAGGGCGCGGCGGCGGTCCGCGCGGCGATGGCCTCCGGCGGTGGTACGGACTCCTCGTCGCCCGCCGCCTCCGCCGCCGACCTGCGCGCGGCGCGCGGCGCGGCGGCGCCCGAGGCGGACACCCTCTTCGGCGACGACGAGGCCCTGGCCCAGGCCCTGGGCTCAGCCCAGGCCCCGGCTCCGCTGGGCACGGCCGTGCACGGCGTGGGTCCGGCCGGTGCGGGCGCGGCTTCGGCCCAGGGATCCGGGTCGGCCCGTGTGGGTGCGCCCGCCGTCGGGCAGGCCCCTGACACCGCCGGCGGCACCGGCACCGGGTGGGGCGGCCCCGACATGGGGGCGCCCGCCACCTTCGTGCTGCTGCGGCACGGAGAGACCGCGCTCACCCCGCAGAAGCGGTTCTCCGGCAGCGGCGGCACCGACCCCGAGCTGTCCCCGGCCGGGCGGCGGCAGGCCCTCGCCGTCGCCGAGGCGCTGGCCGCCCGGGGCACCGTGCAGGCCGTCGTCAGCTCGCCGCTGCGCCGCTGCCGGGAGACCGCCCAGGCCGTCGCCGACCGGCTCGGGCTGCCCGTCACCCTCGAAGAGGGGCTGCGCGAGACCGACTTCGGCGCCTGGGAGGGCCTGACCTTCGCCGAGGTGCGCGAGCGCTTCCCCGACGACCTCCAGGCCTGGCTGGACTCCCCGAAGGCCGCCCCCACGGGCGGCGGCGAGAGCTTCGCCGCCGTCACCCGCCGGGTCTCGGCCACCCGGGACCGGCTGCTGTCCGCGTACGCGGGCCGCACGGTGCTGCTGGTCACGCACGTGACCCCGGTCAAGACGCTGGTCCGCCTCGCGCTGGGCGCGCCGCCGGAGTCCCTGTTCAAGATGGAGCTCTCCGCGGCCTCCCTCTCGGCGGTGGCCTACTACGCCGACGGCAACGCCTCGCTCCGGCTGCTCAACGACACCTCGCACCTGAGGACCTGATGAGGACCTGAGGACCTGGTCAGGGGGCCGCCCTGAGGCGGCCGAGGGCTTCCACGGACCGCTCCAGGGCGCGCGCCATGGTGCGCGCCTGGGCCTCGGCGGTCCGGATCCCGCCGCTCGCGTCCCGGGCGATCTGCCCGGGGAGCCGGCGTTCCTCGTCCACGGTGTCGAAGCGGTCCTGGTTCCGCTCGATGTGCCGGGCCAGGTTGAGCAGGGCGTCTTCCAGGTGCCGGGCGAGGTCGAGCAGGCTCCCGGTCACGGAGGCGACGTCGGCGTGACCCGTGTACGCGTCGTGGGGGTCGGAAGTCGCTTCGGCGAGCTCGCGTATGTGCGCGGCGGCGGCGGCCGCGGCCGCGGGGCGATCGGTCATGGAGGCGAGCGTGCCCCATGGAACGGCCCACCGTGGGGCGTTCGCGCGACCCCGCAGGAAAAGGGGCACGGCAGACGAGCCGGCCTGTACGCCGGGTTCTGTCGCCCGGAGACCTCGCGGTCGCCGGGGAGACGGCCATCCATCTAGGACCGGCGTTGCCGCCGGCCTCGTGCGGTCTACCCGCGAACTCGGGCGGGCAGCCCTCAAGCGTTCGCGCAGACCCGTCCGGGGACGGATCCTCTTGACCTTGCTCCAGGTGGGGTTTACCTAGCCGCCTGAGTCACCTCAGGCGCTGGTGGTCTCTTACACCACCGTTTCACCCTTACCGGAGGCCGAAGCCCCCGGCGGTCTGTTTTCTGTGGCACTGTCCCGCGGGTCACCCCGGGTGGGCGTTACCCACCACCCTGCCCTGTGGAGCCCGGACGTTCCTCGGCGGGATCCTGGGACCCCGACGCGGCCGCCCGGCCGACTCGTCTGTCGTGCCGACCATGCTACCGGCTGCCGGCACCGGCTCGTCGGCGGCTTGACCTTGACGCGGCGGCAGGGTTTCTACTGAGGGGCATGCGGATCGGAGAGATCGCCGCACTGGTCGGGGTCACCACCCGGGCGGTCCGGCACTACCACCATGTCGGGCTGCTCCCGGAGCCGGAGCGGCGCCCCAACGGATACCGGGCCTACACCGTGCGCGACGCCGTGCTCCTGGCGCGGGTGCGCCGGCTCACCGAGCTCGGGCTGGGCCTGGACGAGGTCCGGGACGTCCTCGCGGACGACGCCGGCCGCGACCTCGCCGAGGTGCTGGAGGAACTCGACGCCGACCTCGCCCGGCAGCAGGCCGAGCTGGCCGAGCGGCGCAGGCGCCTCGCGGTGCTGCTGGCCGCCGGGCCGGGCGAGGGGGAGCCGGTCTCGCCCGCGCTCGCCGCGCTGCTGGCGAAGGCGCCCCCGACGGACTCCCCGGCCGCCGCGAAGGACCGCGAGCACCTGACCCTGCTCGACGCCACCGGCGCCGCCGGTGAGGAGCTGTACGCCGTGCTCGGGCCGCTGGCCGCCGACCCGGCCGTGCTCGCGCTCTACGAGCGGCTCGACGAACTGGCCGACGCCCCCGCCGACGACCCCCGCATCGGCCCGCTCGCCGAGGCGATGGTCGCCGCCGTGCCGGCCGCGGCCTTCGCCGCGATCCCGTCCGGCGGGCCCGCCGTCCCCGGCTTCGGGGAGGCGCTGCTCGCCGAGTACGCGCCCGCCCAGGCCGAGGTCGTCCGCCGGGTGATGGACGCCTTCGTGACGCGGAGGGGGCCCGCGTGAACGCCGTCCGCGCCGCCCGGATCGCGGCCGCCGCCGTGGTCCCGGGCGAGCTGGTCCTCGTCGTCTGCGTGGCCGCCGGACTGCGCCCGCCCGGATGGGCCACCGCCGGGGCGGAGGCGCTGGTGCTCGGGGTGCTGCTGCTGGAGGCCCGGGCGCTGTACGTGCTGCGGCGGCGCACCGGGTCCTGGCGGGGGGCCGTACGGGCCGCGGTGCCGGAGCCGGTGCGCCGGTTGCTGCTGCACGAGCTGCGGGCCTGCGCCTCGCTCGGGCGGTGGGTGGCCCGCCGCCCGCACGGGGTACGGCCGGGGGACCTCGCCGCCGCCTACACCGGACCGCAGACGGTCATGATGTACGGGCTGCTGTTCGTGTCGCTGGTCGAGACCGTCGGGCTCGCCGTGCTGATCCCCTGGCCCGCCGTGCACCGGGTGGTCCTCGTGCTCGACGTCTACGGGGTGCTGCTGGTGCTGGCCCTGCACGCCGCCTGCGTGACCCGCCCGCACGTCGTACGGCCCGACGGCACGCTGCGGATCCGCTACGGCGCCCTGTTCGACCTCACCGTCCCGCCGGACGCGGTGGCCTCGGCCCGGGTGGACCGGCGCTACCCCGAGGGCCGGCTGGTCACCCTGTCGCAGGCCGGGTCCGGCGACGGGGTGCTCGACCTGATCGTGGGCAGCCAGACGACGGTCACCCTGGAGCTGCACCGCCCGCTGGACTTCCGCCGCCCCCTCGGCGCCCGCGCACGGGCCCGTACGGTCCGCTTCCACGCCGACGACCCCCACGCCCTGGTCACCGCCCTGCGCCGGGCGACCGCCCAGGACGGCCCTACGCCGGTGTGAAGAGGACCTTGGCCGTGCCCGGGTCGGCCCGGGTCAGGCGGACCCGGATCCGCTCGCCGAGCGGCAGCTCCGCCGACGGGGACTCGACCCGGCCGACCACCGCCGGGTCCTCCAGGTGCACCGTCCCGGCCCGCGGGTCCCGCTCCTCGACGTCGATGACCATCGCCTCGAAGACGTCCCCGACGCGGTCCTCGAGCAGGGCCGCCTCCACCAGGTCCACGCACTCCCGCTCCACGGAGTTGGCCAGCCGGGTCCCCTCCCGCATCTCGTGCGGCAGCGCCGCGAGGGCCCGGACCGCCCACCCGGGCGGCTCCGCCCCCGCCACCGCCGCCACGCACAGCTCCCCGGCGTACCGGTCGACGAGCCGCCGCAGCGGGGCGGTGCAGTGCGCGTACGGCGCCGCGACCGCCGCGTGCACGGCGTGCTCGGGCCGCTCGCCACCGGTGAACACCGTGTACCCGGCGCCGCGCAGCAGAGCCGTGCACTCCTGGAGGAACGCGGCGTGCGCGGGGATCCGCGGGTCCAGGGAGCGCACCAGCGCGGCGTACGGGACGTGGTGCGGCCACTCGATCCGCAGGGCCTGCGCCGCCCGCCGCAGCCGGCCCACCGCGCCGTCGGGGGCGGCCGGGAGGGTGCGCAGGATCCCGGTTCCGGCGGCCAGCATCAGGTCGGCGGCGGCCATGCCGGTCATCAGGGAGATCTGGGCGTTCCAGCCGTCGGCCGGGAGCGGCGCCCGGTAGACCAGCCCGTAGGAGCCGTCCTGGGCGACGACCTCCTGTTCGGGCACGTTCAGGGAGATCCCGCCGCGCGCCGTCTCCAGCGCCTCGCGCAGCGTCCCGATGTCCTTCAGCAGGGCCAGGGCGGGTTCGGCCGTGCCGGTGTCGATGGCCTTCTGGACGCCGTCGTAGTCGAGCCGGGCCCGGCTGCGGACCAGGGCGCGGCGGACCTCGGTGGTCTCCACGCGCCCGTCCCCGTCCAGGTCGAGCCGCCACAGCAGGGCCGGGCGGGTCCGGTCCGGCAGCAGGCTCGCCGCGCCCTCGGAGAGCACCGGCGGGTGCAGGGGGACCCGTCCGTCCGGGAAGTAGAGGGTGGTGACCCGGCGGTGGGCCTCGGCGTCGAGGGCGCCGCCGGGGGTGACGAAGGCGGCGACGTCGGCGATGGCGTAGTGGACGCGGTAGCCGCCGCCGGACCGTTTCTCCAGGTGCATGGCCTGGTCGAGGTCCGTGGAGCCGGGCGGGTCGATGGTGAAGAGGGGGATGCCGGTGGCGTCCTCGGCGGGCAGCCGGGGAGCGGCGGCGGCCCGTTCCGCCTCGGCGAGCACCTCCGCCGGGAAGGCGTCGGGCACGCCCAGTCGCGTCCGCAGGCCGCGCAGCGCGGCGCCCAGGGCGGTCCCGTCCGCACCGGTCATGTGCATGTGACGGCGTGGCATGGACCGAGCGTATGTCCTGCCCGGGAGATCTTCTCGGCGGCCGGGTGCGGCGCCCGCCGCACGGGTTCCGGCGCGCCCGGGCGTCCGGAATCCGGTGCCGTGTTCCGGTGAGCGGAACACGGCGCGGAAACGGCCGCGCACGACGGCGTGAAACCTCCTGGAACGCGGGGCCCGGCCGGGGCGCAATGTGGGGGGCGGACCGCCCGAACCCACCGGAACCGATCGGAACTCACCCACGGGGCGGCACATGCTGTTGCGGATCCACTTCACCGGCGCCGACCTGGCGCGCACGAGCGTGGCCAGCCGGCCCGACCCGCTGTGGGAGACGGTGCTGAGCCTGCGCATGCTCCAGCACCGCACCGGCCATCCGGCGGTCGAGGCCTGGGGCCGCGCGGTCCTCGCCCGGCGCCCCGACAGCCTGCGCACGCTCCTGCCCCTGGTGCGCCCGCTCGGCTACTTCCCCGACTTCCTCACCCCCTCCGACGGGTCCGCGGACGTCGAGCAGGGCCTCGACGCGCTGACCGCCACCCCCGTCCGGCACCTCGGCGGCGACCTGGCGGTCCTCGGCGCCGGCGGGCCCCTCCCGTCCTGGACGCGGGACCTGGCCGCCGGCCGCCCCGACGCGCTGCGGGGGCTCACCGGCGCGCTGCGCGCCTACCACGCGGCGGCGGTGGCGCCGCTGGAGGAGACGATGCGGACGACGGTCCGGGCGGAGTACGCGGCGCAGGCGAGGACGGCCGCCGAAGCGGGGATCGAGGGGGTGCTGTCGGCTCTGGGGCCGGGCATGCGGTGGAGGCCGCCGGTGCTCGAAGTGCGGTACCCCGTCGACCAGGAACTGCACCTGGGCGGGCGGGGCCTGCTCCTCGTCCCCACCCTGTTCCGGGCCCGCACCCCGGTCTCGCTCCTGGACCCGGAACTCCCGCCGGTGCTCACCTATCCCGCACGGCGGACCGTGGCCCCGGACGATCCCGGCGGGAGGAAACTCGTCCCGTTGATCGGGCGCACCCGTACGGAGATCCTGCACCACACCGCGGAGGGCTCCCGCAGCACCTCCGAACTCGCCCGGCTGGTCGGGATGTCCCAGGCGTCGGTCAGCCACCACACCTCCGTGCTGCGCGCGGCGGGCCTGATCAGCTCGACCCGCCACCGCAACTCGGTGCTGCACGCGGTGACCGCCCTGGGCTCGTTGCTGCTGCGCGGGTGAGGCCGCACGGGTGAGGCCGCGTCCAGGTCTTTCGAACCTGCTCGAAAGACCTGGACGGGGCCCCGGCCCGGGCCGCACAGTCGGTCCTGCACCGCAGCACGGAGGGCGACGAGGCACCGCCCCCACGGACCCCCCACCGGCGGCCACGGCCCGCCCCCGGCCCCAGCGGCCCGGGGCCCGGCCGTGGCCGTTCGCCCGTGACCGGCCGAGGCGGGCCGTCTACCCTGGCCCGGGGGCCGCACCCCCGCGTCGTGCCATCGATAGGAGAACCACCGTGCTCGTGCTGCTGCCGCCCTCCGAGGGAAAGGCCGCCGGCGGCTCCGGCGCACCGCTCGACCCCGCCTCGCTGTCGCTGCCCGGGCTGGCCGGGGCGCGGGCGGCCGTGCTGGAGGAACTGGTCGAGCTGTGTGCGGGCGACGAGCTGAAGGCGCGCGAGGTCCTGGGGCTCAGCGAGGGGCTGCGCGGCGAGGTCGCGAAGAACGCCGGGCTGCGGTCGGCGCCGGCGCTGCCGGCGGGTGAGATCTACACCGGCGTCCTCTACGACGCCCTCGGCCTGGCGGACCTCCCCGCCGGCGCCCGGGCGCTCGCCGAGCGGACGCTGCTGGTGTTCTCCGGCCTGTGGGGCGCGGTACGGGTGACCGACCGGATCCCGTCGTACCGCTGCTCGATGGGCGTGAAGCTGCCGGGGCTGGGGGCGCTGGGCGCGTACTGGCGCACGCCGATGGCCGAGGTGATGCCGGAGGCGGCCGGGGACGGGCTGGTGCTGGACCTGCGCTCGTCGGCGTACGCGTCGGCGTGGAAGCCGAAGGGGGAGACGGCCGGGCGCACGGCCACGGTGCGGGTGCTGCACGCGCAGGTCGTGGACGGGGTGGAGAAGCGGTCGGTGGTGAGCCACTTCAACAAGGCGACGAAGGGCCGGCTGGTGCGGGACCTGCTGGTCGCCGGCATCGAGCCGGGGGGCCCCGCGGAGCTGGTGGACGCGCTGCGGGACCTCGGCTACGTGGTCGAGGCGGAGGCCCCCGCCAAGACCGGCAAGGCGTGGTCCCTGGACGTGGTCGTCAGCCAGATCCACTGACCGCCGGCCCGCCCGGGGACGGCCGGCCCGCCCCGGGACGCCGCCGCGCGGCAGGGCCTAGCGGCCCAGGGGCCAGGCGACCGGGGACGGGGTCTGCTCCGCCGCGCCGGCGTACTGGGCGCACGCGTCCGTGAGGATCTCCAGCAGCGTCAGGGGGTCGGGCAGCGCGTGCCGCACGTCCCGTACCCATGTCACCGCGAACTCACCCGGCAGCGCCGCGGGCGGGAGCAGGACGTAGCTGCCACGGCAGTGCCACCGCAGGCCGGGGTGCTCGTCCATCGTCTCGGGGTGGCAGTCCAGCTCGCAGGGCCACCACTCGTCCTCGTCCTCGGGCGTCCCGCGCGTGGCCGTGAAGAAGAGCATCCGCGCCTGGTCGCCCGTACCGCCCGATTCGGCGACCGGGCCGACCTCGACGCCGGCGGCGATCAGCCGCTCCAGGGCGCTGCGGCCGGCCTCCAGGGGGACGTCCAGGACGTCGTGGACCATGCCGGTCGCGGTGATGAAATTGGCCTGCGGCTCGTTGCGGGCCCAGCGCTCGATCTGCGCGCGGTCGGTGGTCGACTGGGTCTGCCAGGCGAACGAGACCGGGTGCCGGGCCGGGGTGGGACAGCCGATGCGGTCGCACGAACAGCGGTAGCCGACGGGATGCGCGGCGGGGGCGACCGGGAGGCCGGCGGCGGCGACGGCCACCAGGAGCGCTTCGCGTTCCCTGCCGGGGTCCTCGGGAGCGGGTTTCGAGCGGCGGCGCAGCCACTGGGAAATCCTGCTCTGCTCGCCGCGTTTGACGCGGCCGGACTCAGACCCCATCTATCCCCTACCTCACCGTTGCCCCGGCAGACCGATCCATGGTCCCACCCTCCCGTGGGCCGGCTGACCGCACCCCCGAGGGCACCCCCGCTCCCACTTCACCTGATAACCGCATAATCCGGCCATATGTTCTCGGCCTTGCCGAGGTCACCGGGCGTCCGGCTATCGGACGGTGACTTTTGCCACGCCGCCCAGCACGGAGTCCACCAGCGCGTCCGTGTAGGCGTGCGTCAGCGGAGCCGTCCGCAGCAGCCACCGGTACGTCAGCGGGCCCAGCAGCATCTCCACCACCAGTCGGACGTCGGCGTCCGCCGCGAGCTGCCCTGCCTTCTGCGCCGACCGCAACCGGGCCTCGTACAGGGCGAGCTGGGGTTCCAGCAGCTGCTCGGTGAAGCGCGCCCCCAGCTCGGGGTCGGTCGCCCCGGCCGCCGTCAGGGCCCGCGCGGGGGCGTCGTACCGGGGGTCGGCGAACTCGTCGGCGGTGGCCCGCAGCACGGACTTCAGATCGGCCGCCAGGTCACCCGTATCGGGGAATCCGGACCAGCCGGAATCCGCGCCGGCCTCCCCGGCCAGCGCCAGCGAGGCGTCCAGCAGGACGGCCGCCTTGGAGGGCCACCAGCGGTAGATGGTCTGCTTGCCGACCCCCGCGCGGGCCGCGATGGCCTCGATGGTCAGCTTGTTGTAGCCGACCTCGCCGACGAGGGCGAGGGCGGAGTCGAGGATGGCGCGCCGGGAGCGCTCGCTGCGGCGGCCGGAGTCCGGGAGCTTGCTCATCGGCCCAACGTACCAATCCCGGCGAGACGTCTCGTCTCCCGGCCGTTGTGGTAAACCACCCGATCGGTCCACTGCGCGGCCGCACCCCGAGGGGAGACGATTCTCTCCGTACACACCCGTACCGTGAGTCCGCAGTCGTGAGGAGCCTTCTTTGCGCAGAGACGCCACACCCCGGCGCTACCTGATGTGCGCACCCGCACACTTCAAGGTCACGTACTCCATCAACCCGTGGATGGACCCCACGAAACCGGTGGACCTGCCCCTCGCCCTCGCCCAGTGGGAGGACCTGAGGGACCGCTACCTCTCCCTCGGGCACACCGTCGAGACCCTCGAACCGGAGCCGGGCCTGCCCGACATGGTCTTCGCCGCCAACGGCGCCCTCGTCGTCGACGGCCGGGTCCTCGGCGCCCGCTTCGCCTACCCGGAACGCACCGCCGAGGCGGAGATCCACCTCGACTGGTTCCGGGCCAACGGCTTCACCGACATCCACGAGCCCTCGCACGTCAACGAGGGCGAGGGCGACTTCGCCGTCACCGCCAGCTGGATCCTCGCGGGCCGGGGCTTCCGCTCCAGCCCGCTCTCGCACGACGAGGCGCAGGAGTTCTTCGGCCGGCCCGTCATCGGCCTCGACCTGGTGGACCCGCGCTACTACCACCTGGACACGGCGCTGTGCGTGCTCGACGGCGACGAGATCATGTACCACCCGCCGGCCTTCTCGCCGGGCAGCCAGGCCGTGCTGCGCCGGCTCTTCCCGGACGCCCTGCTCGTGGACGCCCCGGACGCGGCCGCCTTCGGCCTGAACTCGGTCTCCGACGGCCGGCACGTGCTGCTCCCGCAGGCCGCGACGGGACTGCTGGCACCCTTGCGCGAGCGCGGGTTCGAGCCGGTCCCGATGGACCTGGGCGAGCTGCTCAAGGGCGGGGGCAGCGTGAAGTGCTGCACCCAGGAGCTGCGCCCGGCCCAGGGGCCGCCGGCCTAGGCGGACACCCCCTGGGGTCCCGGATCTACAGGTCCCGGACCTACAGGTCCCGGTCCGGGGCGGCGGGGGGCCACTGCTCGCCCCACTCGGCGTCCCGGGCCGCCTTGTAGAGGTCGCCCTGGCGCTTGCTGACGGTGGCCCGGCCCAGCCCGGCCTCCTCGGGACCGCACAGCTCCAGCAGCACGAGCCCCTTCCGGATCTGCGGCTTCCGCGTGATCCGGGAGGGGACGGGCGCCGTGGGGAAACGGGTCGCGGCCACGTAGGCGAACTTCTCGTCCTCGTACGGGAGGGAGCCGCCCTTCACCTTCCGGTGCAGGGAGGAGCGGCTGACCCGCGCCGAGAAGTGGCACCAGTCCTCGCCCACGCGGATCGGGCAGGTCCCGTCGTGCGGGCAGGGCGCGGCCACCGTCAGTCCGGCGGCGATCAGCTGGTGACGGGCCTCGCGGACGCGCAGGTAGCCCTCGGGCGTGCCCGGCTCGATGAGGACGACGGCCTGCCCGGCGCGGGCGGCCTCCGCGACGACCGCCCGGCGGGACTCCTCCGTCAGCTCGCCGAGCACGTACGAGACCGTCACCAGGTCCGCCTCGGGCAGGGCCAGGCCGGCCCCGATGACGGCCCGCCGCCAGTCCGCCGCGCGCAGGGTGGCGGAGGCCGAGCGGGCGGCCAGCTCCTTGCCGAGGGCCAGGGCGGGCTCGGCCCAGTCCAGCACGGTGGTCGTCCGGGGTCCGTCCCAGGTGGCGTCCACCGCCCAGGTCGCGGACCCGGTCCCGCCGCCCACGTCCACGTGCGAGCCCGGCGCCCAGCCGGGCGCGGCCTCCGCCAGCCCGTCCAGCGCCGAGCGCACGGCCTCGAAGGTGGCCGGCATCCGGTACGCCGCGTACGCCGCGACGTCGGAGCGGTCGCGCAGCACGGGGGCGTCGGTGGGGGTGGTGCCCCGGTAGTTGGCGATGAGCCGCTCGACGGCGGCCGCGGCCTGCTTCGGCGGGAGCCCGTCGAGCAGCCCGCCCAGCGCGCTGCGGAGGGTTTCGGCGGTGGTGGGGGCGGTGGCGTTCACCAGCGAAGTTTACGGCGCCGCCGGGTCGGCCGGTGCGGCCATGGGCTCCCGCTCCCGCCAGGGGCGGCACAGGGCGAGGAAGCAGCCCGCCGCCAGCAGGGAGCAGCTCAGCTGGACCAGGGCCATCGGCACGGCCGTGTGCTCGCCCGCGATCCCGACCAGCGGGGAGGCCACCGCGCCGACGAGGAAGGAGGAGGTGCCGAGCAGCGCGGACGCCGATCCGGCGGCGTGCGGGGTGCGCATCAGGGCCTGGGCGTTGGTGTTGGGCAGGACCAGGCCCATCGCCGACATCAGCACGAACAGGGCGGCGGCGACGGGCAGCAGCCCGACCTCCCCGAACACCCCGGTGGACATCAGCAGCAGGGCCACCGAGGCGGTGGTGAGGACGGCGATGCCGACGGCGAGGACCTTGTCCAGGCTGACCCGGCCGACCAGCAGCTTGCCGTTGACCTGGCCGACGACGATCAGCCCGACGGAGTTGAGGCCGAACAGCAGGCTGAAGGCCTGCGGGGAGGCGCCGTAGATCTCCTGGACGACGAAGGGCGAGGCGGAGATGTACGAGAAGAGCACCGCGAAGGCGAAGCCGCCCGCCAGGGTGTAGCCGGCGAAGACCCGGTCGGCGAGCAGCCCCCGCATGGTGCGCAGCGCGGCGCCCACGCCGCCGGTCTGGCGCCGCTCGGGCGGCAGGGTCTCGCCGAGGCCGCGCCAGACCACCAGGGTCAGCGCGAGGCCGACGGCGGTGAGGACGACGAACACCCCGCGCCAGTCGGCGAAGCGGAGCACCTGGCCGCCGATCAGCGGGGCGATGATCGGGGCGGTGCCGGATATGAGCATCAGGGTGGAGAAGAAGCGGGCCATCTCGACGCCGTCGTACAGGTCGCGGACGACGGCCCGGGCGATGACGATGGCGGCGGAGCCGGCGAGGCCCTGGAGCAGCCGGAAGCCGATGAGCAGCTCGGCCGAGGGGGCGAGGGCGCACGTCGCGGTGGCGAGGACGTAGACGGCCATGCCGGTGAGCAGGGGCCTGCGCCGCCCCCACTTGTCGCTCATGGGGCCGATGACCAGCTGTCCGAGGGCCATGCCGGCGAGGCAGGCGGTGAGGGTGAGCTGGATGGTCGCGGCCGGGCTGCCCAGGGCGGCGGTGACCTCCGGCAGGGCCGGGAGGTACATGTCCATGGACAGCGGGGGCAGGGCGGTGAGGCCGCCGAGGATGAAGGTGACCAGCAGCCCGGTGCGGCGCGCGGCGGTCAGGGGGACGGCGGTGGGGGGCGAGGGGGAGGGCGGGGACGCGTGCGAGGGGGCCGCGGAGGGGCCTCTCTCCGACATACGGGACTCCAGTCTTTTCATCTGCTTTATGCACCCCTGACCGACCCATGCTCTCAGCTGTCGGAACGTTCCGGACCGGATGTCCGCTGTGACGTAACCTGCGGCCCCATGAGCGCACCTGGGAAGAAGATCGCCGTAGTGACCGGGGCCGGCTCCGGGATCGGCCGCTCCGTGGCCCTCGCCCTGGCCGGGGCGGGCTGGTCGGTGGCCGTGGCCGGGCGCCGGGTCCAGCCCCTGGAGGAGACCGCCGCGGCCGCCGGGCAGGACGCGGACGTCCTGCCGGTACGGGCGGACGTCAGCGACCCGGGCGACGTGACGGCGCTGTTCGAGACGGTCCGCACCCGCTACGGCCGCCTCGACCTCCTCTTCAACAACGCCGGCACCTTCGGCCCGGCCGGCGTCCCGCTGGAGGACATCGCGTACGAGGACTGGCGCCAGGTCGTCGACGTCAACCTCACCGGGGCGTTCCTCTGCGCACAGGGGGCCTTCCGGGTGATGAAGGCGCAGGACCCGCAGGGCGGGCGCATCATCAACAACGGCTCCATCTCGGCCCACGTCCCGCGCCCGAACTCGATCGCCTACACGGCGACCAAGCACGCCATGACCGGCCTGACGAAGTCGCTGTCGCTGGACGGGCGGCCGTACCGGATCGCCTGCGGCCAGATCGACATCGGCAACGCGGCGACGGACATGACGGCGCGGATGCAGACCGGGATCCTCCAGGCCAACGGACAGCTGGCGGTGGAGCCGGTGATGGACGCCGCGGACGTCGCCCGCACGGTCCTGCACATGGCCGGGCTCCCGCTGGAGGCGAACGTCCAGTTCGCCACCGTGATGGCGACGGCCATGCCGTACATCGGCCGCGGATAGCAGCGGACCGCCGGGGAACGAGTACGGCGCCCGGTTCGTCCCCGCGGAGGGGGAAACGAGCCGGGCGCCGGGCCGGAGGGAGCGGGCTACTTCACCGCGGCCGGGGTCCTGGCCGCGCCGCGCACGCCCGCCGGGAGCAGGAACAGGGTCAGGACCGCCACCAGGTACAGGGACCAGACCACCAGCTGTGCCACCGTCGGGTCCGGCTGGAAGTTGAAGACGCCCTTCAGCAGGACCCCGTACCAGCTGTCCTGCGGGATCGCCGAGCTGATGTCGAACGCCTTGTTCTGCAGGCCGCCGATGAACCCGGCCTCCTGGAGGTCGTGCACGCCGTAGGCGAGGACGCCCGCCGCCACGACGACCAGCATCCCGCCGGTCCACGTGAAGAACTTCGACAGGTTGATCTTCAGCGCGCCCCGGTAGAACAGCCAGCCCAGCACGATGGCGGTGGCGATGCCCAGCAGCACCCCGATCAGCGGCGCCGAGGAGCCCTCCCCGCTGGCCCGTACCGACGCCCACACGAACAGCGCCGTCTCCAGGCCCTCGCGGCCCACCGCCAGGAAGGCGGTCGCGACCAGCGCGCCGGTGCCCATCGCGAGCGCCGCGTCGAGCTTGCCCTGGAGCTCGCTCTTCAGGTGCCGGGCGGTCTTCTTCATCCAGAAGACCATCCACGTCACCAGGCCGACCGAGACGATCGACAGGCTGCCGCCGAGCAGCTCCTGCGCCTCGAAGGTCAGCTCCTGCGTGCCGAAGGTGAGCAGCGCACCGAAGGCCAGCGAGATCGAGCAGGCGATCCCGATGCCGAGCCACACGGGCCGCAGCGCGGCCCGGTTCCCGGTCTTGACCAGGTAGGCGACCAGGATGCAGACGACCAGGCTGGCTTCGAGGCCCTCGCGCAGGCCGATCAGATAGTTGCCGAACACGGCGTTTCCTCTCCGGAAGGGACTACGCGACTACGCGAACAGCGTCCGGCCCCACCAGTCGTCCTTGTCGCGGACGCCCGGCGGGACGGCGAAGACGGCCGAGCCCACGTGCTGGATGTACTCGTTCAGCGCGTCGTTCTTCGACAGCTGGCGCTGGATCGCGACGAAGCCCTTGCGGACGTCGCGCTGGTAGGCGAGGAAGAACAGGCCCGCGTCGAGCCGGCCCAGACCGTCCGTGCCGTCGGTGAAGGAGTAGCCGCGGCGCAGGATGGTCGCGCCGTTGTTGCTGTCGGGGTGCGCGAGGCGGACGTGCGAGTCGGGCTTCATCGCCTTCAGGAACGGCTCGTCGCGCTCCTTGGACTTGCCGACGGGCGCGCCCTCGCCCTTGTCGCGGCCGAAGATGTCCTCCTGCTCGCGCAGGGAGGTGCGGTCCCAGGTCTCGATGTGCATCCGGATGCGCCGGGCGACCAGGTACGAGCCGCCGGTCATCCAGTCGCTGCCGTCGCCCGCGCCGACCCACACGTGCTTGTCGAGGGCGGCGGTGTCGGTCCCGGCGATGTTCCGGGTGCCGTCCTTGAAGCCCATCATGTTGCGCGGGGTCTGCTCGTCGGGCGTGGTCGAGGAGGTCTTGCCGAAGCCGAGCTGCGACCAGCGGATGGCGACCTTGCCGAAGCCGATGCGGGCCAGCTGGCGGATGGCGTGCACCGCGACCTGCGGGTCGTCGGCGCACGCCTGGACGCACAGGTCGCCGCCGGAGCGGGCCTGGTCCAGGTTGTCGTGGGGGAAGGCCTCCAGGTCCACCAGGGCCTCGGGGCGCTTGCCCTCCAGGCCGAAGCGGTCCTTGGCGAACAGGCCCGGGCCGACGCCGAAGGTCAGGGTCAGGCGGGAGGGCTTGAGGCCCAGGGCCTCGCCGGTGTCGGTCGGCGGGGCCTCGGGCGCGCCCTCGAACACGTCGCCGACGGGCAGGCCGGCCGTCATCAGCCGGGCGGCGGCCGTCCAGTCCTTGAGGAGCTTGACGAGCTCCTCGCGGTCCTTCGTCTTCACGTCGAAGGCGGCGAAGTGCAGCCGGTCCTGGACGGCGCTGGCGATGCCCGCCTGGTGCTCGCCGTGGAAGGGCACGGCCGCGCCGGCGGAGGCCGCCGGCGCGATGTCCGAGCCGCCGCCGAACGCGGCCGCGGCACCGCCGGCCGCGGCGGCGCCGAGCGCGAGCCCGGCTCCGCCCCAGCCGAGCACGGCGCGGCGCGAGGGCGCGACGGCGCCGTCGGCGGACTCCTGGGCGGACTCCTGGGCGGACTCCTGGGCCTCGGACACCTTCGGCTCCTGGGCGTCGGTCATGGTGAGATCTCCCGCTCTGCCTGGCTGTGGACTACTTGGCGACCGCGGCGGCCAGCTTCGAGAGCGGCTCGGCCAGGGCGCTGACACCGTCCGAGAGCTCCTTGCGCTCGGTCTCGCCGACCTTGTCGTAGGAGGTGAACTCGTAGGAGTTCTTGTCGGCGCGGTACTTGTCCAGGAGGGTGTTCAGCGCGGCGAACTGGGTGTCCAGCTGCTTGGCGAGCTCCGGGTCGTTCTTGGCGGTGACGGCCTTGAGGAGCTCGTAGGACTTCTCGGCGCCCTCGACGTTGCCCTTGAAGTCGACCAGGTCGGTGTGGCTGTAGCGCTCCTCCTCGCCCGTCACCTTGCCGGTGGCGACCTCGTCGAGGAGCTCCTTGGCGCCGTTGGCCATGGAGGTGGGGGTGATCTCCGCCTCGCCGACCCTCTTCTGCCAGGCGGTGAGGTCGGTGATCAGGGTGTCGGCGAGCTTCTTGTCGTTGTCGTCGATCTTGTTGTCCTGGAAGAGGGACTTCTCCAGGCGGTGCCAGCCGGTCCAGTCCTTCGCCGGGTCCTGGCCGGCCTCCAGGCCGTCCTCGCGCACGTCGACCTTCGGGTCGATGTCGCCGAAGGACTCGGCGACCGGCTCGGTGCGCTCCCAGCCCAGGCGGGAGGGGGCGTAGGCCTTCTTCGCGGCCTCCAGGTCGCCGGCCTTGACGGCGTCGGCGAAGGCCTGCGCCTTCGGCATGGTCTCGTCGGCCTGCTCCTGGACGTACTTGCGGTACGAGGCCACGGCGGCGTCCAGCTCGGGGCTGCGCTTCTCCGCGCCGCCCTTGCCGGTGGCCTTGACCTTGGTGCGGATGCCGTCGCCCTTCATGCCGGGCTTGCAGGTGAAGAGGTAGTCGCCGGCCTTGATCTCGGCGGTGATGGTGGCCTTGGTGCCGGGGCCGATGTTCTCGCGCTCGGCGACGATGCGGTCGTCGGGGAAGAGCACGTACAGCTCGGTGACCTTGGAGCCCTTGTTCTCGACCTCGATGGAGACCTTGCCCGCCGGGAACTCCGTCTTCGAGACCTCGCAGGCGCTGTCGGTCGCGTTCACGTGGAGCGCGTCCGATCCGCCCTTGTCGCTCTTCTCCGCGCAGCCGGTGACGGCGGTGAGCGCGGCGACGGCTGCGGCCGCGGTGAGGACGGTGAGGCGGGCGGGGCGCATGAGGGCTCCTGGCGAGGGTGGAGGCGTGGGGCAGCCTGGTGAGGCGGACCTAACTTAACCGAGGCTTACCTCACCGATACCCACTCGTCCAGTGATTCAGCTCTCACCTTCCGGCCCCGGACACGGGCCCGTCACGGCCCTTCCATGGGCGGCTCAAGCGAAGGTCAAGCAAGAGTCAAGTGTCTGCCCGCGTTCCCGTGTGGACCGGGGTTACCGTCCGGTTTTGCCCGGGCTTCGGCGGGCGGCGGAAGCGCCGGGGGGCGCACGGGGCCGGGTCCGCGCCGGGCCGTGCTTCAATGCCGCTGTGAACGATCTCGACGTGATCAAGGTGTTCTGCGCGGGTGACGGCCGGCACGGCAACCTGCTCGGAGTCGTCCGCGACGGCCGTACCGTCCCGGACGACGCGGCCCGGCAGGCCCTCGCCGCCGAACTCGGCTACAGCGAGACGGTGTTCGTCGACGACCCCGAGCGCGGCGTCGTCGACATCCGCACCCCCGGCACGCGCATGTCCTTCGCCGGACACCCGCTGGTCGGCGTCGCCTGGCTGCTCGACATCGAGGAGCTCCAGCCGCCCGCCGGCCCCGTGTGGGCCCGCGGCGACGGGGAGTTCACCTGGATCACCGCCCGCCCCGAGTGGGTCACCGGCAAGCGCACCCGGCAGTACGCCAGCGCCGCCGAGGTCGAGGCGCTGCCCACCCCGCCGCCCGGCGAGGGCTGGCTCTACGCCTGGGCCTGGGAGGACGAGCCCGCCGGCCGGATCCGCGCCCGGGGCTTCCCGCGCCGCCCCGACGGGGTGATCGCCGAGGACGAGGCCACCGGCTCGGCGGCGATCCTCCTCACCGCCGAACTGGGCCGCGCCCTGAACATCACCCAGGGCGCCGGCTCCCAACTGCTCACCGCCCCGGCCCCGGACGGCACGGTGGAACTGGGCGGCCGCGTCCGCTTCGCGGCCTAGGGGGTGTCCGCAAAGTAGCGTCGTCCGCCCGCAGGGCGGGCCCTGCGGCGTCCGGTGCGTGCTCTCGGTGCGCCGGGCGCGAGACCTCGTACTGGACGTACTCGGTCTTGCGCCCGGTGCGGCGAGAGTGCGTGCCGGGCGTCGCGGGGCAGGCGGGACTTTGCGGACACCCCCTAGGAACACGCCCCCTGGCGCTACGCGCTGATCCGGAACTCCTCCCCGAGCTCCCGGAACACGGCCCCGTTGAAGTCGAAGGCCCGCTTGCACTCGTCGACGATCCGCCGCTTCTCCAGGTCGTCGGCGGCGATCGCGTCGAGCAGCTCGCGGTACTCCCGCTTGAACGCCGCCGGATTGGCGATGTCCGCGAAGACGTAGAACCGCACCCCGTCGCCCTTGCGCGCGAAGCCCCAGGTCCGCTCCGCCCTGTCCCGGATGATCTGCCCGCCGGAGAGGTCGCCCAGGTAGCGGGTGTAGTGGTGGGCGACGTACCCGCCCGGCCAGCTCCGCGCGCAGTGCGCCACCCGGGCCGCGTACGCCTCCGTCGCGGGCAGCGCCGACACCCTCTCCCGCCAGCCGGGCCCGATCAGGTGCGCCAGGTCCCGCTCGATCTCGGCGACCCGCATCAGCTCCGGCCGGATGAACGGGCCCGCCACCGGGTCCTGGCGCAGGGCGCCGGCCGCGTCCTCCAGCGCCCGGTACACGAACCACAACTGCTCGGTGTAGCGGGTGTAGGCGTCCACTCCGAGCCGACCGCCGAGCAGGTCGCCCATGAACGCGGAGGTCTCGGCTTCGGTGTGCTGCTCGTGCGAGGCGACACGGATGAGCGTGGAGAAGGCGTCCAAGACGGACCTCCGCAGAAGAGGAATCGGGCGCGGCGACACCGCCGCCACGCCCGATCCTCCTGCTTAGGCATACCTAAGTCAATGTGTTCCCGACGGGTTGTCGGTAAAAAGTCCCCTACGGCGAAGGCCGCTACGGCAGGGTCAGGATCTCCGCCCCGGTCTCCGTCACCACCAGCGTGTGCTCGAACTGCGCCGTCCGCTTGCGGTCCTTCGTGACGACCGTCCAGCCGTCCTCCCACATGTCGTACTCGTGGGTGCCCAGCGTCAGCATCGGCTCGATCGTGAACGTCATGCCCGGCTCCATGACCGTGGTCGCGTGCGGGCTGTCGTAGTGCGGGATGATCAGACCGGAGTGGAACGACGAGTTGATGCCGTGCCCGGTGAAGTCCCGGACCACGCCGTAGCCGAACCGCTTCGCGTACGACTCGATGACCCGCCCGATCACGTTGATCTGGCGGCCCGGCTTGACCGCCTTGATGGCCCGGTTCAGGGCCTCGCGGGTGCGCTCCACCAGCAGCCGCGACTCCTCGTCGACCTCGCCGCACAGGTAGGTGGCGTTGTTGTCGCCGTGCACACCGCCGATGTACGCGGTGACGTCGAGGTTGACGATGTCGCCGTCGCGCAGGACGGTCGAGTCGGGGATGCCGTGGCAGATGACCTCGTTGAGCGAGGAGCACAGGGACTTGGGGAAGCCCCGGTAGCCCAGCGTCGACGGGTAGGCGCCGTGGTCGCACATGTACTCGTGCGCGACGCGGTCCAGCTCGTCCGTGGTCACCCCCGGCGCGATGTGCTTCGCGGCCTCCTCCATCGCCTGCGCGGCGATGCGGCCCGCGACGCGCATGGCCTCGATGGTCTCGGCGGACTGCACCTCGGGTCCGGTGTACGGCTTCGGGCCGGGCTTGCCCACGTACTCGGGACGGCGGATGTTTCCGGGAACGGAACGGGCGGGAGAGAGCTCGCCTGGTACGAGCAGCGACTGGCCAGACATGCAAGCGAGTGTATCGAGCGGTCTTGGGGCAGCATGGCGCTGTAGAGAGGACCGAGAGGGACCGAGAGGAGCCTGGAGACGATGGCCCTGTTCAAGAAGCGGCAGGTGGGCAAGCCGGGCGAGTGGTACTACTGCCTGGTCCACAAGAAGGTCGAGGAGGGCCCGGAGTGCCCCGCCAAGGACCGCTTCGGCCCGTACACCACGCCGGAGGAAGCCGCCCACGCCATGGAGACGGCGCAGGAACGCAACCTCGAATGGCAGAACGACCCCCACTGGAACGACAGGACCCGCGAGGACGAGGGGGACGGCACCGGCACCGCCACCCCCTGACGGACCCCCGTCACCAGCGGCTGGGCGGCGGCGCGGTCAGCTGATCGGCCAGCCGCGCCAGCCGGTCCCGCAGCCGCCGCACCCCCGTGCCGGCCCCCGCGCCCCGCCGCACCGGCAGGCCGTTCTCCCCGGCCGCCGCCCCGACCAGGTGCTGCACCGTGTCCAGGTCCAGGGCGCAGTCCGCCGCCGGCACCGACAGCGCGTCGTGCGCGAGGGCGCCCAGATCCGCGTCCCCGCCGTCCAGGGACAGCACGGTCGCCCCCGCCCGCCGGGCGTCGTGGACCCGCTCCAGCAGGCCCTCGCCCGGCCGCTCCGGAGCCACCACCAGCAGGGTGTGCCCGCGCCGGGCCGCCTCCAGCCGGCCCAGACCGACGGACAGGTGCGGCGGCTCGCCCGGCCGCACCCGGTGCCGCACCAGCGTCGGCGCCAGCTCCGGCTGCCCCGACCAGGCGGCCTCGTCCACCAGGTGCGCCGCCAGGTGCCAGGGCTCGTACCGCTCCGTCCCCACCAGCAGCAGGCCCCCGCCGGCCGGCACCACCGCCCGCCGCAGCGACCCGGCGAACCTCCGCGCCTCACCCGGCCACGGCGTCCCGGCGAGCACCTCGCGCAGCAGAGCCACCCTCACGGCATCCATGGCCCGCATCCTGCCGCACACGCCGGGCCCCACGGAGCGCTTCCGTCCCTCTCCCACCCCTTCGACCCCGGCGTACCCGGCAGTACGCTCGCCCCCATGACTTCCTCAGACAGCACGCAGAAGCCGCCGGCCAAGGACCCCTGGGACCTCCCCGACGTCTCCGGCCTGGTCGTCGGCGTCCTCGGCGGCACCGGCGACCAGGGCCGGGGCCTCGCCTACCGCCTCGCCCGCGCGGGCCAGAAGGTCATCATCGGCTCCCGCGCCGCCGACCGCGCCGAGACCGCCGCCCGGGAACTGGGCCTCGGCGTCGAGGGCGCCGACAACGCCGAGTGCGCCCGCCGCAGCGACATCGTCATCATCGCGGTGCCGTGGGAGGGCCACGCCAAGACCCTGGAGGCCCTGCGCGAGGACCTCGCCGGCAAGCTCGTCGTGGACTGCGTCAACCCGCTGGGCTTCGACAAGCAGGGCGCCTACGCCCTCCGGGTCGAGGAGGGCAGCGCCGCCCAGCAGGCCGCCGCCCTGCTCACGGACTCCCGGGTCACCGCGGCCTTCCACCACCTCTCCGCGGTCCTCCTCCAGGACACCTCCGTCGAGGAGATCGACACCGACGTCATGGTCCTCGGCGAGTCCCGCGCCGACACCGACCTCGTCCAGGCCCTCGCCGCCCGCATCCCCGGCATGCGCGGGGTCTTCGCGGGCCGCCTGCGCAACGCCCACCAGGTGGAGGCGATGGTCGCCAACCTCATCTCCACCAACCGCCGCTACAAGGCCCACGCGGGCCTCCGCCTCACGGACGTCTGAGCAGCCACCCCCGGGCCCCGCGCCGCCGACGCGGGGCCCCGGCGGGGATGGGGGACACTGGAGGGGCTCGACCCCGTTTCGTGTCGCCGAGGAGCTGTTCCCGATGCCCCGCCTTGCCGTGTTCGCCGTAGTCGTCTGCGTCCTTGCCGTGGCCGCCGCCGTGGTCGCCTTCGTGGAGGGCAGCTTCCTCGGGATCGTGTGGGTCCTGCTCGCGGGCGTGACGTCCAACATGGCCTGGTTCTATGTGCGCAAGGCCAAGGCCGAGAAGCAGCGCACCGCCGCCTGAGGGGTGCCCGCCCGTCAGTCGGTCGGGACCGCGCAGAAGCCGTCCTGCTCGCGCCAGAAGCGGTACAGGTCGTGGCCGCAGTACGTCTCCAGGTCCTCCACGCCCAGCGCGCGCAGGACCGCCTGGACCGCGTCGAAGAAGACAGCGTTCACCTGCGGGATCCACAGCAGCGCGAACACCCCGATCAGCGCGAACGGCGCCAGCGGCGCGAGCTCGCGGCGGGCGCGGTGCGACAGCCAGGGCTCGATGACCCCGTAACCGTCCAGGCCCGGGACCGGCAGGAAGTTCAGGATCGCCGCCGAGACCTGGAGCAGCGCCAGGAACGCCAGCGCGAAGCGGAACGTCACCGGCACCCCGTCGAGGGCGCCCAGCCAGAACGGCGCCGTGCACACGACCGCGAAGGCCACGTTCGTTAGCGGGCCCGCCGCCGACACCAGGCTGTGCTTCCAGCGGCCCCGGATCCGGTCCCGCTCGATGTACACCGCCCCGCCGGGCAGGCCCAGCCCGCCCAGGATCACGAAGACCACCGGCAGCACGATGCTGAGCAGCGCGTGCGTGTACTTCAGCGGGTTCAGGGTGAGGTAGCCCTTGGCTCCGACGCTGATGTCACCGCCGTGCAGCGCGGTACGGGCGTGCGCGTACTCGTGCAGGCACAGCGAGACCACCCACGCCGAGGTGACGAAGAGGAACACGGCCAGCCCCGGGCTCGTCGCGTACCCCGTCCACACCGCCCAGCCCGTCACCGCCATGACGGCCACGATGCCGAGGAAAACGGAACTGACACGCCGCTCGCTGCGGCCACCCTGGTGAACCATGCGGCGAAACCTATCCCGGCCGCGCGGTCAGCCCGCCCCCGGGGGCCGGGGACAATGGGCCGGTGCGCTACGCGATTCTCGGCACCGCCCAGGCCATCCGCGACGACGGAACCCCCGTCGCCGTCGGCGGAGCGCGCCTGCGCGCCCTCCTGACCGCCCTCGCCCTGCGCCCCGGCCGGACCGTACCCGCCGGACTGCTCGTCACCGAGGTGTGGGACGCCGACCCGCCGGCCGACGCCCCCGCCGCGCTCCAGGCCCTGGTGGCCCGGCTGCGGCGGGCCCTGGGACACGGGGCCGTGCGCTCCGCGGAGGGCGGCTACCGGCTGGACGCCGGACGTGACGACGTCGACCTGTACCGCTTCGAAGGGCTCGTGCGCTCCGCCGCTGCCGCCCCGGACCCCGCCCGGGCGGCGGCCCTGTACGACGAGGCCCTCGCCCTGTGGCGGGGCCCCGCGCTGGACTCCCTCCCCGACCCGTCGGCCGAGTCCGCCCGCTGGGAGGCCGTACGGATGGACGCGCGCCGGGGCCGGCTCGGCGCGGCGCTGGCCCTGGGCGAGGCGGAACGGGCCCTGCCGGAGCTGACCGAACTGTGCGCCCGCCACCCCCTGGACGAGTCCCTGCAGTCCCTCCGCATCCGGGCCCTCCGCGCCGCCGGCCGCCCCGCCGAGGCCCTGGCCGCCTACGAGACCGTCCGCCGGGACCTCTCCGAGCGCCTCGGCACGGACCCGGGCCCGGCCCTGCGCGCCCTCCACACCGAACTCCTCTCGGGCACCCCCGCCCCGCAGCCCGCCCCGCCGGCCCCCGCCGCCCCGCACACCGGGGCCCCGGCCGGGGGCGTCGCCGGGAACCTGCGGGCACGGCTGACCACCTTCGTCGGCCGGGAGGAGGACATCCGGGTCATCGGGAGCGACCTCGCCCGGTCCCGCCTCGTCACCCTCCTCGGACCCGGCGGGGCCGGCAAGACCCGGCTGTCCCAGGAGGCCGCCGAAGCGCACCCCGCGGCCGACTGGCCCGACGGCGTCTGGCTCGTCGAACTGGCCCCCGTCGACGACCCCGAGGACGTCGCCGAAGCCGCCCTCGCCGCCGTCGGCGCCCGCGAGACCAGGCTGCGCGCCGCCGCCGCCGAGGAGCTGCGCGCGCTCACCGACCGCGCCGGCGACCGGCCCCTCGACCGGCTCGCCGAGCACTGCTCCCGACGCCGCCTCCTGCTGCTCCTGGACAACTGCGAGCACGTGATCGGGGCCGCCGCCGAGCTCGCCGAGCGGATCCTGACCCAGTGCCCCGGGGTGCGGATCCTCGCCACCAGCCGGGAACCCCTGGGCGTGCCCGGCGAGTTGCTGCGGCCCGTCGAGCCGCTGCCCGACCCCGTCGCGCTGCGGCTGCTCGACGACCGCGGCGCCGCCGCCCGGCCCGGCTTCCGGGTCGCCGACGACCCGGAGGCCGCCGCCGAGATCTGCCGCCGCCTCGACGGACTGCCGCTCGCCATCGAGCTGGCCGCCGCCCGGCTGCGCCTGCTCACCCTCCGCCAGATCGCCGACCGGCTCGACGACCGCTTCCGCCTCCTCACCGGCGGAGCCCGCACCGTACTGCCCCGCCAGCAGACCCTGCGCGCCGTCGTCGACTGGTCCTGGGAGCTCCTCGACGAGCCCGAACGGGCCGTCCTGCGCCGGCTGTCCGTCTTCGCCGGCGGCTGCGACCTGGAGGCCGCCGAGGCCGTCTGCGCGGACGGCAGCGGCCTCGACGTCGCCGACCTCATGGCGGCCCTCGTCGACAAGTCCCTCGTCGTCGCCGCCCCCGGCCCGGCCGGCGACATGCGCTACCGCCTCCTGGAGACCGTCGGCGAGTACGCCGCCGAGCGGCTGGAGGAGGCCGACCGCGAGGAGACCGAACACCGCCACCTCGTCCACTACCGCGAACTCGCCCGCACCACCGAGCCCCTGCTGCGCGGCCACGGCCAGCGCGCGGCCGCCGACCGCATCGCCACCGAGTACGAGAACCTCCGCACCGCCCTGCGCCGCGCCGTCGCCGTCCGGGACGTCGGCGAGGTGCTGTGCCTGATCCACGCCCTCACCTGGTACTGGCACATGCAGGACCTGCGCACCGAGACCCGGCACTGGACGGAGGCCGCCGCCGCCCTCGGCCCCGACCCCTTCGCGCCGCCCCACGTCCCGGCCGAGCCCGTCCTGGAGCGACTCCTCGACTCGCCCCCGCCCTACTCGGGGGAGCTCCTCACCGAGGCCTGGCGCGCCGTGCACCTGCTGCGCCTCTCCTCCCGCGACCACACGTCCGCCACCTGGGACAGCCCGGAGGCCCGCGCCGAGGTGGAAGGGGTCCTCGCCACCTACCGGCCCGGCCTCCCGCAGACCTGCTGTACGCCGGGCTCCCTGTGGATCTACGCTGTCATGATCGCGGGGGAGGCCGGACTGCTCAGACGGGTCGTCGACGAGACCCTCGACACCGCCCGGGCCCTCGGCCACGGCTACCGCTGGGAACTGGCCTCCGCCCTCCAGCTGCGGGCCAACATCCTCGCCAACCGCGCCGACTGGGCCGGCGACGCCTCCCGCGACGCCGACGAGAGCCTCGCCCTCTTCCGCGAGCTCGGCGACGACTGGGGCTGCGCCGAAGCGCTGTCCGCGCGCGCCGAGTCCCGGGAGAAGAGCGGCGCGTACGACCTCGCCTGCCAGGACTACCTCGAAGCCATCACCTACGCCGAACGGCTCGGCGCCCAGGCCCAGGTGATGGTGCTGCGCGTACGGATGGCCGGGTCCCTCATGGAGGGCGGCCGGCTGGAGGAGGCGGAGGAGATCCTCGGCGGGATCACCGCCACCGAGCAGTGGTTCGGCAACGAGGCCATGCCCGCCGCCCGCATGTTCTACGCGGGACTCCTCGGCCGCACCGGCCGGATCTCCGAGGCCCGCGCCCAGATCGCGGTCCTGCGCGAGGAGTTCGCCCTCGGCGCGTTCGCCGTCTTCGACGTGTTCCTGCAGGCGACGGCGGCCTGGCTGGACAACCAGGAGGGCAAGTGCGAGGACGCCCTGGAGCGGATCCGGGACGCCCGGGCGGCCATGCGCCACCCGCTCGCGGCGATGGTCGCCCCGCAGCTGCCCGCCGTGTTCCTGGTGACGGCCGCCGTCTCCCTCGCCTTGCTCGGCGGCCGGGAGCGGGCGTACGACGCGGCGCGGCTGGTCGGCGCCTACCAGGCGCACCTGCCGCCCCGGCACGTCCCGGTCACCGCGGAACGCGAGGACGCCGCCCGTGCCGAGGAACTCGCCCGGGCGGCGCTGGGGGACGCGGCGTACGAGGCCGCGCGCGCCGAAGGCGGCGGCCTCACGATGGAGGAGGCCGCCGCCCTCTACTGACCCGCCCCCCGTACGGGGCCCGGTCCGGGACGCGATCCGGAACGGACCGTCCGCCCGGATCAGGTCTTCTGGCGGAACTTGCGGACCGCGATCGGCATGGTGACGGCGGTGATGCCCACCGACCACGCCAGCGTGATCCACACGGAGTTGCCCAGCGGGGTGCCGTTGATCAGCCCGCGGGCCGCGTCGGCCAGGTTGGACAGCGGGTTCACGTCGGTGAAGCTCTGCAGCCAGCCGGGCATCGTCGTCGGCGGGGCGAAGATCGAGCTGCCGAACTGCAGCGGCATCAGGACGATCATCGCCATGCCCTGGACGGCCTGGGCCGTCTTCAGGGTCAGACCCAGCAGGATGAAGATCCACATCAGGGAGGCGCCGAAGACGGCCGACAGCCCGATGGCGAGGAACAGGTCCAGCACCGAGGTCTTGATGGACAGACCCAGGATGAAGCCCACGGCGAGTAGGATCGCGATGGCGACCATCATCCGGCCGAGCTCGACCACGATCTTCGCGACGAGGACCGAGGACCGGGCGATCGGCATGGACCGGAAGCGGTCCATCACGCCCTTCTTGAAGTCGTCGTTGACGCCGGTGCCGACACCCATGGCGATGTTCATGCCCATCATCGCCATCAGGCCCGGGACCACGTAGTTGACGTACTCGCCCTGGTTGCCCTTGCCGGAGATCGCGCCGCCGAAGACGAACACGAACAGCAGCGTGAAGATGATCGGCATGAACAGGACGTCGAACATCGACTCCGGGTCCTGCTTGATCTGGAGGGCGTTGCGGCGCACCAGGGCGCCGATGTGCCGCAGGTTGCCCCGCAGGCCGATCCGGCCGTCCTCGGACGGGGCCGCCGCGGCGGCCCGGGGGGCCGCGGGCTTGGTGGTGGTGACGGTGCTCATACCGCGACCTCCTCGGTCTTCTCGGTGGGAACGGAGTCCTCGGACACGGCGGGCCGCTGTCCGGTGATGGAGAGGAACACCTCGTCCAGGCTGGGCAGGTAGGTGCCGAGGTCGGCGATCGCGTACCCGCGCCCGGCCAGCAGGCCGACGACGGCCGTCAGCTGCTCGTCGCTGAGGATCGGGACCAGCAGCACCCCCTCGTCCGGCACGGCCTGGGCGCCGGCCACCCCGTCCAGACCGGCCTCGGACAGGGCGCGGGCCATGTCCGGCAGGTCGGCGGAGGCCACCGGGCGGATCCGCAGGGTCCGGCCGCCGACGCGCGCCTTCAGCTCGTCGACCTTGCCGTTGGCGATGACCTTGCCGCGGTCGATGACCGTCAGCTCGCTCGCCAGCTGCTCGGCCTCCTCCATGTACTGGGTGGTGAGCAGGACCGTGGCCCCCTCGGCGACCATCCGCTGCACCTCGTCCCACACCTCGTTGCGGGTGCGGGGGTCCAGACCGGTGGTCGGCTCGTCCAGGTACAGGACGGCCGGGCGGCCGATCATCGAGGCGGCCAGGTCGAGCCGGCGGCGCATGCCGCCGGAGTAGTGCATCGCGGCCTTCTTCGCGGCCTCGGTGAGGGAGAACCGCTCCAGCAGCTCGTCGGCCCGCGACCGGGCCTCCTTGCGGGACAGGTCCAGCAGCCGGCCGATCATGTAGAGGTTCTCCCAGCCGGAGAGCTTCTCGTCGACCGAGGCGTACTGGCCGGTCAGGCCTATGGTGCGGCGCAGCTGCCGCGGCTGGCGGACCACGTCGTAGCCCGCGACCGTCGCCGTGCCGGCGTCGGGCACGATCAGCGTGGACAGGCAGCGGACCAGCGTGGTCTTGCCCGCGCCGTTCGGACCGAGGACGCCGAGCACGGTGCCCTCGCGGACGAAGAGGTCGACCCCGTCCAGGGCCTTCGTGTCGCCGTAGTGCTTCACCAGCCCCCGCACTTCTACGGCGTGGGGGTTCTTGTCGTTTCGCGTCATGTCCACCATGGGACCAGCCGCCACCGACAAAGCCCCGACAGCCGGCCGACGGCGTACCGACGGCGTACCGACGGCCCGTCGGCAGCCCGGAGGAGGGCTGCCGGCGGGCCGTCCGCGGACCCGCTAGTGGAAGGCGTGCTCCGGCTGCGGGAACGATCCGCCGACGACGTCCTCGGCGAACGCCTTCGCCGCGTCACCCATGGTCGCGCGCAGGTTCGCGTACTGCTTCACGAACCGCGGCATCTTCCCGCCGGTCAGGCCCATCATGTCGGTCCACACCAGCACCTGCGCGTCGCACTCCGCGCCCGCCCCGATGCCCACGGTCGGGATGTGCAGGGACCGGGTGACCTCGGCGGCCAGCTCGGCCGGGACCAGCTCCAGCACCACCGCGAAGGCGCCCGCGTCCTGCGCCGCCTTCGCGTCGCGCAGCAGCTGGTGCGCGGCCTCGTCACCGCGGCCCTGCACCCGGTAGCCCATGGCGTTCACGGACTGCGGGGTCAGGCCCAGGTGGGACATGACCGGGATGCCGGACTGCACGATCAGCTCGGTCTGGGCGAGCGAGCGCTCGCCGCCCTCCAGCTTCACGGCCCCGACACCGGCCTCCTTGACCAGCCGGGTCGCGCTGCGCAGCGCCTGCACGGCGCCTTCCTGGTACGAGCCGAACGGCAGGTCGCCGACGACCAGGGCCCGGCTGGTGCCCCGTACGACGGCCGCCGACAGCAGGGTCATCTCGTCCATCGTCACGGGGACGGTGGTCTCGTAGCCGAGGTGACAGTTGCCCATCGAGTCGCCGACGAGGATGACCGGGATGCCGGCCTCGTCGAACACGGACGCCGTCATGGCGTCGTACGCGGTGAGCATGGGCCACTTCTCGCCGCGCTCCTTGGCGAGGGTGAGGTCGCGGACGGTGATCCGCCGGGTGCCCGTGCCCCCGTACAGGGTGGGGGAGGCTGCTTCGCGGGCAGGCGAAACGGCATGCGTCATTGCAACTGCTCCTTGTGTCATCTCGAGGCGCCCTCACGGCGTCCCCGGACTCACCCACCATGGTGGCACTCCCTCGGGCGTGGACGGAAGTGCCGCAGCGGCGGCGCACCGACCGGTCCGTCACACTCCTGGCCGGGCTCCAGGCGCACCGGAGCCAATGTGCGCGTTTCGTGACAAGCGGAACCCCGGCCGCACGGCCGTTCGTCCTCCCGGTCGTACGTCCGTGAAGGACGACACGGAAGGCTCCCGTCATCGCCTAGGGTCAAGGGGCGGGGACGGAGCGCGAGCACGGCAGCGAGGACATGGCATGGCACAGGCGTACCTGACGGAGACGGGGAACGGCGGCTCCGAGCCCGGGCCCTCCGGATCCGGTCTGCGACGCCGATGGGCCGCGCTGCGTCGCAGACTGGCGGAGCTGCGCCGCGATCCCGGCATCTGGAAGCGGGGCATCGTCACCGCGGCCTTCGCGCTGCTGATCTCCGGGATCATGGTCTTCCACGCGGACCTGCCCAACGACGTCGGCAACCTCGGCAGCCTCACCGAGACCTTCCTGCCCTGGCTGGGCGTGTTCGTGCCGGTCCTGCTGGTCATCGCGGTGGTCCGCAGGTCCGCGACCGCCCTGCTCGCGATACTGCTGACGGCCGCGGTCTGGGTGAACCTCTTCGGCGGACTGGTCACCGACAAGTCGGGCCCCGGCGGCAACCTGGTGGTCGCCACCCACAACGTCGACGCCGACAACCCCGACCCGCGCGGCACGGCCCGTTCCGTCGCCAGGTCCGGAGCCGACGTCCTGGCCCTCACCGAGCTCAAGGCCGGCGCCGTCCCGATCTACGAGGAGGCCCTGGCGGGCACGTACAAGTACCACGCGGTCGAGGGCACCGTCGGCGTGTGGAGCAAGTACCCGCTGACCTCCAGCAAGCCCGTGGACATCCGGCTGGGCTGGACCCGGGCCATGCGCACCACCGTCGCCGGCCCCTTCGGCGAGATGGGCGTCTACGTCGCCCACCTGCCGTCGGTGCGCGTCAAGCTCAACGCCGGGTTCACCGCCAACCAGCGCGACAACAGCGCCGACGCCCTGGGCGCCGCCCTCGCCGCCGAGCCGCTGAAGAACGTCGTCCTGCTCGGCGACCTCAACGGCACGATGAACGACCGCTCCCTGTCCGAGGTCACCTCGCAGATGCGCTCCACCCAGGGCGCGGCCGGCAACGGCTTCGGCTTCAGCTGGCCCGCCCAGTTCCCGATGGCCCGCATCGACCAGATCATGGTCCGCGGGGTGAAGCCGGAGGCCTCCTGGACCCTGCCGCGCACGGGCAGCGACCACCTCCCGGTCGCGGCGCGGCTCACGGTCCGCAAGTAGGGCGAGGCGTAGGGAAGACGAGGCGTACGGAAGACGGGGCGTACGGAAGACGAGGCGTACCCAAGGGGCCCCGCCGCGGGTGGCGGCGGGGCCCCTTCCGCGTTCCCCGGGCCCTACGGGTGTTCGCGCCAGCCGTTGGTGATCGGCAGCCGGCGGTCCTTCCCGAAGCCCTTCGCCGAGATCTTCGTACCCGGCGGGTACTGGCGCCGCTTGTACTCGGCCGTGTCGACCATCCGGATGGTCCTCGCCACCAGCGCGCGGTCGAAGCCCGCCTCCACGATCGCCTCCAGCCCCTGGTCGCGGTCCACGTACAGCTCCAGCACCGCGTCCAGCACCGGGTAGTCCGGCAGCGAGTCCGTGTCCACCTGGCCCGGGCGCAGCTCGGCGCTCGGCGGCTTCACGATCGAGTTCTCCGGGATCGGCGGGGTCTCGCCCCGCTCGGCGGCCGCCCGGTTGCGGTACCGGGCGAGCCGGAAGACGTCCGTCTTGTAGACGTCCTTGATCGGCCCGTACGCGCCGACCGAGTCCCCGTAGAGGGTGGAGTAGCCGACGGCCAGCTCCGACTTGTTGCCGGGGGCCAGCACGATGTGCCCCTCCTGGTTGGACAGTGCCATCAGCAGCGTGCCGCGCAGCCGGGACTGGAGGTTCTCCTCGGCCAGGCCGGTGAGCTCCAGCGCGCCCGTGTAGGCGTCGAACATCGGCTCGATGGAGACGGTCCGGAAGTTCAGGCCGGTCCGCCGGGCCAGGTCGGCGGCGTCGTCCCGGGAGTGCTGCGAGGAGTACTTCGAGGGCATCGACACGCCGTACACGTTCTGCGCGCCGATGGCGTCGCAGGCGAGGGCGGCGACGAGCGCGGAGTCGATGCCGCCGGAGAGCCCGATCAGGACGGACCGGAACCCGTTCTTCTTCACGTACGCGCGCAGGCCCACGACCAGCGCGTCGTAGACCTCCTCGTCGTCGTCGAGGCGCTCGGCGTAGCCGCCGGGGACGACCGCTTCGTACGGCTCCACGGGCTCCTCGGAGAGGACGACGCGGTCGATGCGCAAGCCGTCGTCCACGATCCCCCCGGGGGCGTCGGGCCGGGCCGCCGGCAGGTCCAGGTCGACCAGCACGCAGCCCTCGGAGAACTGCGGGGCGCGCATGACGACCTCTCCGGAGGCGTCCACGACGATCGAGTCCCCGTCGAAGACCAGGTCGTCCTGGCCGCCGATCATCGCCAGGTAGGCCAGGGTGCAGCCGGCCTCCTGGGCCCGCTTGCGGACCAGTTCCAGGCGGACGTCGTCCTTGTTGCGCTCGTACGGGGAGGCGTTGACCGAGATCAGCAGTCCGGCTCCGGCGGAGCGGGTGGCGGGGACGCGGCCGCCCTCCTGCCAGAGGTCCTCGCAGATGGCCAGGGCCACGTCGACGCCGCGGACCCGGATCACCGGCTGGGTGTCGCCGGGCACGAAGTAGCGGAACTCGTCGAAGACCCCGTAGTTGGGGAGGTGGTGCTTGGCGAAGCGCAGGACGACCTCGCCGCGGTGCAGCACGGCGGCCGCGTTCTCCGGGGAGCCGGCGGGGCGGCCGAGCCGGGCCACGGCCCGCTCGGCGCGGTCGAGGTAGCCGACGACGACGGGGAGCTCCCCGAAGCCCTCGTCCGCCAGCCGGCGGGCGAGGGCCACCAGCGCGGTGCGGGAGGCGTCGACGAAGGACCCGCGCAGGGCGAGGTCCTCGACGGGGTACCCGGTGAGCGCCATCTCGGGGAACGCCACGAGGTGGGCGCCCTGCTCGGCGGAGTGCCGGGTCCAGTGCACGACCGAGTCGGCGTTGGCGGCGATGTCGCCGACCCGCGAGTCGATCTGATTCAGCGCGAGGCGTAGTTGAGGCACGGGCCCAGTCTAATCGTCTTTCTGACGCGATGTCCTGGACCCGGGCCGCTCGACGGGCTGTTCGACGGGCTATTCGACGGGTCCGGTGAACTTCGCCGGGTCCATCAGGGTGCCGGGGGAGAGCTCGGCGCTGATGCTCTTCGTCCCCTCGGGAACCTGGAAGGCGGCGGTGCCGGTCATGGACTGGCCCGGCTCGATCACGCCCTTGATCCACTTCGGGGTGTCGCCGTCGAAGACGAGCTTGGCGGAGCCGCCCTTGTCGTCCTTGACCTCCGGCATGGCGTAGATGACCTTGTGCGGCTTGTCGGAGTCGTTGGTGAGGGTGAACGACACCTCCACCGCGTTGCCCACGTCCATCCACTCGGCCTTGCTGACGTACTTGTGCGGCGGGGCCACGGTCACCTTGATGCCGTCGGGGTACGCCACGGTCCGGCCGAAGGGGACGGGCGTGCCGAAGCCCGGGCCCTTGGAGCCCTTGGGCTTGGAGGGCTTGGGCGGGAGGGAGAAGCGCGGGGCGGACGGGGTGGGGGAGGGCTCGTCCTGCCAGTCCTCGGGGTCCTCGCCCCACTGGGGGTCGTTCTGCCGCTCGTGGGCGATGCGCTCGTGGGCCCTGTCGAGGATGGCGGTGGTCAGGAACCAGCCGCCGACGGAGGCGGCGAGGCCGGCGATGCCGAGGACGGCGCCGACCACGGACATCGCCTTGCGCCCGGCGCCGCGCCGGGCCCGGGCCAGGCCGCCGCCGGCGAGACCGATACCGGTGAGGGCGAGGCAGGCACCGAGCCAGAAGAGGAACGGGAGGGCGCCGATGGGGAGGGAGAGGATCCCGAGGACGAGCGCGGCGACGGCCAGGCCGTTGGTCCGCGGCGGAGGGGCGGGGTAGTACCCGGCCACCCCGGGGTACCCCGGGTACCCGCCGGGCGGCGGCGGCCCCCAGGACCCGCCGGGCACCGCGTACCCGCCCCCGTGCGGCGGGGGCGGGTACGCCCCGGGCGCGGCGAACGCCCCAGGGGCACCGGGCGCACCGGCGGCGGGCGCGGCGGGCGCTCCGGGCGCGGGCGTCGCCCACGGGTCGACGGGGGCCTGCGGGGGCACCTGCGGTGCGGCGGCGGGGGTGTGCGGGGGCACCTGCGGTGCGGCGGGGGCGGTGGGGGTGGGGGCGGTGGGGGTCTCCGCCGCTGCCCCACCGGCCGCGGCGCCGGCCGCCTCCGCCTTGTTCAGCGACAGCCGCCCGTCCCCGGCACCTCCCTCGGGCGCGGGCGAGGCGGGCTCACCGCCCGAAAGCCGCGCGGTCTCGGCGGGGTCCTCCGCCGGGGTGGCGGGCTTGTCGAGGGACAGCCGGGCCGTCTCGGCGAGGTCCTCGCCCTGGGCCTGGGGCGCGGGGTGCTCCTCGGCGGGGGCGGCGGGCTTGTCCAGCGACAGCCGGGCCGTCTCGGCGAGGTCCTCGTCCGGGAGCTCCGCGGGCTGCTCCTCGGCCGGGGCGGCGGGCGTCTCCAGGGGCAGGCGGGCCGTCTCGGTGGGATTCGGCTGCGTCGGGGACGGCTGGTCTCCGGGGTGGGGCGCCGCCTCGGGTATCGGCGTGCCGCCGGGTTCGGTCGGCGGGCCGGACGGGCGGTTCGGCGGGGTCGGCGGCGTGCTCATACCTGGCGGCGTCCTTGTGAGTGCGGGCTACGGAGATGCGGGCAGCCTGCCACGACCGTCCGTCCCCTCCAACCGGATTGGCCCCCGGCCTCCCCCCGGAGGCGGAAATCTGGCGATCTGTCACCATCCCGCCCACCCGGAGGGGAACGCTCCGCGCCGCCCCCTCGTTCAGCCCGCTGAGGGATTCCGCCGGACGGCCCCCGGCGATCCCCGGCAGCGCCGCCGCGCGGGGCGCCGCGCGTCACCGCCCGATCTGCTGAGGATCATGCACCCCATGGGTACACAAGCCGACCCCGCCCCCGACACCGACCCCCGTCCCGACCCCGAAGACCGCGGCAGCGACACCGGCACCGGGTCCGTCGCCGGCCTCGTCGGCCTCGTCGGCCTCGGCGCGGCCGCGTACACCGCCTGGGTCCTCGAAGTCGTCCTCTCCACGGGCCTCAACCCCATCGAGACGTACGTCAGCGAGCTCGCCGCCCAGGACCAGCCCCTCGGCGGCCTCTTCCGGGCCACCGACTTCACCGCCGGCCTGCTCGTCTTCCTCGGCGGCCTCCTCGCCCTCGCCCGCCTCGCCCGCCTCGCCCGCCTCGCCCGCCCCTTCCGCCTCTCCCGCCCCGCCCTCGACCCCGGCTCCCGCCGCCCCTGGGCGGTCGCCGGCTGGGCCGGGGTCACCCTCTTCGGCGCGGCCACCGCCGCCGACGCCTGGCTGCCGCTCAGCTGCCGGCCGACCGCCGACCCCGTGTGCGCCGCCCGCGAGACCGCCGGCCTGGTCCCGGCCACCCACCAGGCCCACGCCGTCAGCAGCACCCTCGCCATGACCGGCGCCCTCGTCGGGGTCTGCGCCCTGACCGTCGCCGCCCGCCGCTACCGCCGCCTCGCCCCGCTCGCCCGCTACGGCCCCGCCCTCGTCGTCCTGGAACTGCTCGCCACCGCCTGGACCCTGACCGCCATCTCCCTGTTCACCGCCGGGCGCGGCACCTGGGCCCTCGGCGCCGGCCAGCGGCTCCAGGTGCTGCTCGTGGCACTCTGGCTGGGCCTGCTGGCGTACTCCGTCCACAAGGAGCGCCGCACATGACGCACCCGCCCACGGCCGCCCGCTTCCTCCGGGTGGACGGCGTCGCCCTCCACACCGTCGTGGAGGGCGACGGCCCTCCCGTCGTGCTGAGCGCCGGGCTCGCCATGGCCTGGTTCGACTGGGACGAGGTCGCCGCCCTGCTCGTGGCCGCCGGCCGGACCGTCATCCGCTTCGACCGCCCCGGCCACGGCCTCAGCGCCCCGGCCACCACCCCGCCGACCGCCGCGGGCGAGGCCCACCGCATCGCCGGCCTGCTCGACGCGCTCGGCGTCACCGGGCCCGTCACCGTCGTCGGGCACTCCCTCGCCGGCTTCCACGCCGAGGCCTTCGCCCGCCTCCACCCCGGCCGCACCGCCGCCCTGGTGCTGGTCGACTCCAGCGTCGAGGAGTCCCCCCGTACGCTCCTGCCCGCCGCGCTGCGCACCGGCGCCGCCCGCGCCCTCGGCCGGGCCCTCACCGCCGCCGGGATCCCCGCCGCGCTGGGACCCGCCGCCCGGCGGGCCGCCGTACGGGCCTCCCGTACGGGGTCCGGCGCCGGCGACCCGGCCGCGCCGGACCTCGTACGCCGCTGCTACCGCACCGGCCGGGTCTGGCGGGGCATCCTCCTGGAGAACTCCCGCTACCCGGACACCGCCGCCGAACTCCTCGCCCTGCGGGCCCGCCACCCCCTGCCGGCCCCCGCCACCGTCCTCGTCGCGCACGACGGCGGCCACGGCCGCGCCGCGCGGCGCCGGCTCGCCCGCCAGGCGGCCCTCGCCGACCGGCTCGGGGCCCGCTTCGAGGTGGCCGAGCCGGCCGGGCACCTGGTCATGCTGGACCGCCCGCACCAGGTGGCGCGGGCGGTCCGGTACGCGGCGGCCCCGCTCACGCCGGGCCGCCCCCTCACGGGCGCGGCGCGGCCCCCCGCTCCTTGAGCATGTCCGCCATCAGCTTCATCTCCGACTGCTGCGCCTCGACCATGCCCTGGGCCAGCGCCCGCTCGGCCGGGGTCCTGCACTGCCTGGCGCAGCCCTGCGCCATGGCGACGCCGCCCTTGTGGTGCTCGGTCATCAGCTGGAGGTACAGCACCTCGGCGTCCCGGCCACTGCTGGTGCGGAGCTGGTCGAGCTCCTCCTTGGTGGCCATGCCGGGCATGAGCGCGCCGGGCTTCGTGGCCTGCCCCTCGTGCCCCGCCGCGTGGTCCATGGACCCCATGGACCCCATGGACCCCATCGAGGACGAGGATGAGGACCCCATCTCCATCCACGACATCGGCGGCTCGTCCGCCACCACCTTCGGCAGCCCCCACAGGTCCAGCCAGCCCAGCAGCATGCCGCGCTGGTTGGCCTGGGTGTTGGCGATGTCGTACGCGAGCCCGCGGACCGGCTCGCCCTGGGTGCGGTCGCGGACGATGAAGGACATCTCCACCGCCTGCTGGTGGTGCACCGCCATGTCGCGGGCGAAGCCGGCGTCGGGGGAGTAGAGCGCCGGCGTCCGCGAGGCGGCGGAGCCGTCCGCACCGCTCCGGGAGCCGTCCGCCGTGGCGAAGGTGGCCCCCGCCGCGAACAGGGCGGCCAGCACCACCGCCGTGCCGGCGGCCCAGTACGTACGGTTCGTGCGGCTGCGGGTCACTTCTCGCCCAGCCCGTTGGTGCAGGCCGCGCCCGGTTCGGGGGTCTGCGGGCCCTGCACGTACTTGGTGAAGAACTGCGCCACCCGGGGGTCGTCCGCCTTGTCGACCGTCAGCTGCTTGCCCCAGGCGCTGAGCATGATGGGGCCCGCCTGCTCCTTGTCGGGGCTCATCAGGGTGTAGGGGGTCTTGCCCACCTTGCCGGCGAGCGTGTCGACGTCGGCCTTGGCGGCCTTGTCGTTGTACGTGACCCAGACCGCGCCGTGCTCCAGCGAGTGCACGGCGTTCACCTCGGGGATCGGGTTCTTGTAGACGTCGCCGTTGCAGTTCATCCAGCGGGGGTTGTGGTCGCCGCCGACCGGCGGGTTCATCTCGTACTTGACCGGGGTCTCGACGTGGTTGCGTCCGAGCTTCTTGACGTCCCAGCTCTGCTCGCCGTTGACCGGCGCCTTGCGGGCGGCCTCGGCGTCCCGGTCCTTCTGCTTCTGGTCCATGATCACCCACGAGCCGAAGCCGATGAGCGCGGCGACGACCGCCGCGGAGACGCTGATCGCGATGATCTTGTTGCGGCGGTCGCGCGCCTTCTCGGCGCGGCGCATCTCGGCTATGCGGTTCTGGCGGGAGTTGTTGTCGTTCCGGTCCGACGTCCTGCTGGCCATGTGCCCTGTTTCCTTCTGCTGAGGGGGGTGTGGGGGTGGTGCCGGTGGTGTCGTGTACGGCGCCGGACCCGTCAGGTCCGCAGCACTTGCAGGGCGTGCAGGTCGGGAGCGCGCGCGAGGGTCCCCGGCGGCCGCGCCGGGCCCGTGGCGGACGGGAGGGCGCGGAGCGCCGGTCCGGGCCGCGCGGCGGTGACGGCGGGCGGCGGGGCGGGCAGCACGGCCGGGGTCACATGGGACAGGGGCGAACAGCCGGGCAGCTCGTACGGGGACACACAGGCGACCCGCGATCCGGGCGCGCCGTGCGGGCCGGACGCGCCGTGCGGGCCGGGCGCGTCATGCGCGGCGTACGCCCGAACGGGCCCTTCCGCGGCCCGCGCGCCCTGCACGGCCGCCCCGCCCCGCACGCACAGGAACCCCATCCCGGCCGCCACGCCGAGGGCGAGCAGCAGCAGGAGGGCACCGCGACGGGCGTGACGCCCGTGACGCCCGCTCCGCGTGTGCTCCCAGCCCCCCATGGCCGCCGATGGTAATGCTCATGACGGGCCCGAGGTCAGAGCGGGGGTGCCATCGGCCTTGAGGGGTGCGTAATGTGGCGGAAACCACCACTAGGGATACTGGACGGGCCCGGCTGTGCCGCCGGTCCCCTCGGGTTGGTGTGCACAGATCGTCTGAACTGCGAGGATGAGGCATGGACAAGCAGCAGGAATTCGTCCTCCGGACGCTTGAGGAGCGCGACATCCGCTTCGTGCGCCTGTGGTTCACCGACGTACTGGGCTTCCTGAAGTCCGTCGCGGTCGCTCCCGCCGAGCTGGAGCAGGCCTTCGACGAGGGCATCGGTTTCGACGGCTCCGCGATCGAGGGCTTCGCCCGCGTCTACGAGTCCGACATGATCGCCAAGCCGGACCCCGGCACGTTCCAGATACTGCCGTGGCGCGCCGAGGCCCCCGGGACCGCCCGGATGTTCTGCGACATCCTGATGCCGGACGGCTCCCCGTCCTTCGCGGACCCGCGCTACGTCCTCAAGCGCATCCTGGCCAAGACCTCCGACCTGGGCTTCACCTTCTACACCCACCCGGAGATCGAGTTCTTCCTGCTGAAGGACAAGCCGCTGGACGGCACCCGTCCGGTCCCTGCGGACAACTCCGGCTATTTCGACCACACTCCGCAGAACGTGGGCATGGACTTCCGCCGCCAGGCGATCACCATGCTCGAATCCATGGGCATCTCGGTCGAGTTCAGCCACCACGAGGGCGCCCCCGGCCAGCAGGAGATCGACCTCCGCTACGCCGACGCCCTCTCCACGGCCGACAACATCATGACCTTCCGCCTGGTCATGAAGCAGGTCGCGCTGGAACAGGGCGTCCAGGCGACGTTCATGCCGAAGCCCTTCTCGGAGTACCCCGGCTCGGGCATGCACACCCACCTCTCCCTCTTCGAGGGCGACCGCAACGCCTTCTACGAGTCGGGCGCCGAGTACCAGCTCTCGAAGGTCGGCCGCTCCTTCATCGCGGGCCTCCTGAAGCACGCCGCCGAGACCGCCGCGGTGACCAACCAGTGGGTCAACTCGTACAAGCGCATCTGGGGCGGCTCGTCCCGCACCGCCGGCTCCGGCGGCGAGGCCCCCTCGTACATCTGCTGGGGCCACAACAACCGCTCGGCCCTGATCCGCGTCCCGATGTACAAGCCGGGCAAGACCGGTTCCTCCCGGGTCGAGGTCCGCTCGATCGACTCGGGCGCCAACCCCTACCTCACGTACGCCGTCCTCCTGGCGGCGGGCCTCAAGGGCATCGAGGAGGGCTACGAACTCCCGGCGGGCGCCGACGACGACGTCTGGGCCCTCTCCGACGCCGAACGCCGCGCCATGGGCATCGAACCCCTCCCCCAGAACCTCGGCGAGGCCATCTCCCTGATGGAACGCAGCGAACTGGTCGCCGAAACCCTCGGCGAGCACGTCTTCGACTTCTTCCTCCGCAACAAGAAGCAGGAGTGGGAGGAATACCGCTCGGAGGTCACGGCCTTCGAACTCCGCAAGAACCTCCCGGTGCTGTAGCCGCGGGATGTGCTGACGCTCCGGGCCGGGGGTCGGTGACCCTCGGCCCGGAGGCGTTTCAGGCCTGCCCGTCGTGCTCCAGAGGGGCCCATACGGCCATGGCGTCCCAGGAGGCCGTTGCCTCCGCCATCGCCTCCACCGTCACGGCGCCCGGGCCCACGGCGCTGGTGAGGACGAGCGCGAGGCCACCGGACTGCCGGACGAGGTCGAGGAGCGGCTCCGTGGCCTCGGCCGACCAGGTGGCCGCGAGGGTCGGGACGGCCACCTCGCCCTCGCCCGCGAACACCCGGACGCGGTTCTCCGGCGAAGGGGACGGAACGCCCTTCCACAAGGGTTGCAGGCCGAGAGCGGGGGCGAGGGCGGAGCGGGGACCGTACATCCCCGTGACCGACCACCTCCCCGACGCGTCCGGCCGCAGCTGGGACCATTCCAGGGACGGGTTGACGAAGAGCGCGGGAACGATCCCCGAAGGATGCCGCGGGCTGTGGAGGAAGCCCGTGAAGGACCTCCAGCTGGAACCGGCGTCCTTCACGAAGGTCATGAGCGCGGACTCGTTCCAGCGCGGGTAGCGGCAGGCCCCGAGGTGGAACAGCCGGGCGTCGGCGTGGGCGACGAGGTCGTCCACGTGCAGTGCGGGCACCCCGTCACCCAGGGAGTACCCGCAGCTCAGGCAGTCGCCCGCCCACAGGGACGCCATCAGGACGCGGATCTCCTCCTCGCCCAGGCGCGCGAGCGTATCGCCGCTGACGGCGAGGGAGGGGAGCCCGCCGGATCCGTCCTCGTCCCTCAGGACGGTCCACTCCGGCTCGGCACCCCGCTCGGCCGCCAGTGCCCACCAGCGCTCGCCGGCCGCGAGATCGCCGTTGAGGTACGCCGAGACGCCCGCCATCAGCGCGCCCGCCCCGTTGCCCAGCAGGGCCAGCCGGCGGGCGTCCTCGTCGGCCTTCGCCATGTACCGGGCCGCCGCGTCGGGCTGGTCCCGGGCGAGGAGCGCGCCCGCGTAGGAGAGGCTCGCGACGGGGAGGTCCCCGTCGGCGGCGACGCGCAGGGCCTCCAGGGCCTCGTCGGAGTTCCACTGGGAGCCCATCCACTCCGAGTAGTAGAGGGCGCTGGCCGCGTCGCCGGCCTCCGTTCCCCGGCGCCAGGACTCGACGGCACACTCCTTGTCGCCGAGCCTCTCCTCGGCCAGGCCCAGGGCGCCGAGGGCCTGGCTCTCGCCCCGCTCGACGGCGGTGGTCAGCCAGGCGCGGGCCCGGGTCAGATCGCCGAGCTGCATGTACGTCACGCCCAGGTTGTACGCGCCCATGGCGTCGCCGGCCTCGGCTGCCAGGGCGAACAGCTCCGCCGCGCCCGTGTGGTCCCCCTCCTCGGCCAGGAGCGCCCCGAGGTTGATCAGCCCGTCGGGTTCCCCGGCCTCCGCCAGGGGCCGGAGCACCTCCTTGGCGGTCTCGGGCCGGCCGGCGAACCGTGCCGCCGTGGAGACGAGCGCGCGCCGGGTGTCGTCGACGACCCGGACGACCTCGTCCCAGACCTGGAGCGGGAGCGAGTCGATGCCCGACCTGCGGGCCGCGTCGGAGACGAGGTAGTCGAACGGCTTCCACCGCCCGTGGCCCGCCGGGACCAGGGGGCTCGTGACGCCGAGCACCACGCGGTCCGCCCACCGCCAGGCGTCGGCGAGGGGTTCCGGACGGAGGGCGGGCCCTCCCGCCTCGCTCAGGTAGTGCTCGTGGAGGCGTTCGAGGGACTCGGGAGGCAGGGCCCGGTCCAGCCCGGTCCGCGCCAGGTCCACCGCCGCTGCGACCAGGGCCGCACCGCGGGGGTTGGCTCCGGCGCGGGAGGCGCTCTTGCACAGGGCGAGGATCTGGGGGCCGGCCGCCAGATATTCGGCCAGACCGTAGGCCCGGTCCGCCGAGAGGGCCTGCACCACGCGGGGGTCCGGGTGCCCGGCGGCGGACGCGCGCTCCGCCTCGGTCCACGTCCGCTCCAGCTCCACCCTGCTCGCCGCCCGCACGACGCGGGCGGGTGAACTGGGCAGTCGTGGTCCCGAACTCCCGTCCCCGCCGGACGGATCGGTCCGGCCCGGCGCGTAGTGGTCGTAGAACTCCGAGCGCAGGGTGGCGAGCACGATGACGCCGCCGCGCTTCAGGGCGCTGAGGAGCCGGGGCGTCAGTCCGTCGGGCCGCAGGTAGGCGTGCAGGTCGTCCAGCCAGACCACGCGGCGGCCGCCGTCGGCGCACGCGTACAGGAAGGAGAGGTCGTCGTCGGGGTCGGGACGGCAGACCAGCCGGTCGGGCAGGTTCCGCTTCATGGCCTCCAAGAGGGCCCGGGTCTTCCCGGCGGCGGAGTCGCCGGTGAGCAGAAGGAAGCCGCCGGCGGTGGCCATGTCCGAGATCAGCTGGTCCAGTTCCCCGTCCACGTCACGGGGGATGTGGGCGATGACCTGGGGGAGCCCCGGACCGGCCTGTACGGGGTGGATGCCGTAGTCGACGGGGTCCGCCTCGGCGACGGAGATCCACTCTGCGGCCGGGTACGCCTCCTCGGGGACCGGTACGGGGGTCGCCGCCGGGGCGGGCGTCCGGCTGATGACCGTCAGGCGGGGGCGGATCCCGGTGAACTCCTCGACGGCCCGCTGGAAGCCGGGATCCTCGGCGAAGGCGGAGACGGGAACCGCCTCGACGCGGCTGTGGCCCCACTGCACGGGATCGCCGCTCACCACCCCGACCAGGTGGTGCCCGGCGAAGAGGGCGGCTCCGGACATGCCCTGCCACGGGGAGCCGCCCGGCGCGGACGCCCGTCCGGGCGCCGCGTGGATGCTGTCGAGCACGTAGCGGCCGCTCATGAGCGCCGAGCCGGGTTTGAGCGTGCCGACGAGTTGCTCGGTGTCGGCTCGGGCCCCGCTCCTGCGGGCGGCCTGGGGGTACCCCACGGCCTCGCAGTCCGGCCAGGGGGCGATGTCCTGGATCCGGCCCCACAGGACGTCGGCCGGCGGGCAGGCCGAGGGGTCGGCGACGAGGTCGGCGTCCGCCGCGAGCAGGGCGGCGTCACAGGTGCCGTCGTCGCGTACCCAGACGACGCGGCAGGGCCGGGCCCCCGTCCCGCCGGGCACGGCCGCCCGGACCGCCGCGCCGTCGGCGAGCAGGTGCGCCGAGGTCAGCACCAGCCGCGGGCCGATGAGGTAGCCGCTTCCCTGCCGGGCCGACTGGACGATGGCGATCCGCTGTCCGGCTCGGACGGTCATGCCCCGGCCCTCAGCGCTCGTCCGCCGGCACGGCCGTGAAGTCCCCCAGGTCCACGGCGGAGTCGTTGCCGATGGCGACGGTCTCCCCGTCGGCGGCGGTCTTCGGGCGCAGGGTGATGGAGACCTTGTGGGTCACGGACTTCGCCGCGCTCGCGTGGGTCTCGCCCGCGAGGACCCACGCCTTGAACCCGAGCTTGGCCCCCGCGTCGCGCCGCAGCTCCACGGCGAAGTCGAGGGTGATCCCCTCCACCTCGAAGAGGATGTCCCGTCCCTGCGACTCCGCCGCCGCCGCGACGAGCTGGTCCCGTATGCCCTGTACGGCGGCCGACAGTTCGATGCTGTCCAGCGAAGGCTGCATGCTGTCCGTCTCCTGTTCCACTTCGTTCCGTGATCAGTCACAACGGACGGTACGGGGCGTGGAGTTCCTCGGGGACGGCGGGTTCACGCGGCCGGTGTCGGCAGGATCGCCGGGTGCCAGGTCGGGGTGGGGGTGGTGGGGTGGGGGGTGGTGGTGTGGAGTTGGGCGTCCAGGCCGAGGGCCGTGGTGGTGGGCGTGCCCGTCGAGTCCAGGACCGCCGAGGGGGCGCCCGCGTAGAGCATGCGGGACTCCGTCCACGCCGGGGGGCCGCCCAGGGTGGTCGTGGAGACGGTGCCCGTGTCGGCGCGGCCCGCCAGGAGGCGGCCCGCGACGCCGATCGCGCCGTAGCCCGCCCGGCCGCCGGACTCCGAGACGCCGGAGACCTGCGGGGCGCCCGGGCCGGCGGTGACCAGGGCGCTGCGGACGACCCCGGAGTCGGGGCGGCGGAAGTAGAGGCGGATGCCCGCGCCGTCCCGGGCGGCCGTGAGGGGGACCGTGGTGGCGGGGAGGCCGGTGGGGTACGGGCCGGCGAGCGGGGCGTCCGGGGTGGGCTGGGTCCAGGCCAGGACGGATTTGGTGGTGGTGGCGTAGACGTGGCGGCGGCCCGCCGAGTCCGTGATCACCGCCGGGTCGCTCTGGAGGTCCTCGCCGCCCAGCTTCTGCCAGTCGCCGAAGGCGCCCGAGGGCTGCTGGACGCGGGCCCGCAGGGTCCGCTTCGTGTCGCGGACGTACACGGTCAGCCGGCCCGCCGCGTCGACGGCCGCCGCGGGGGCGCTGATGGCGGAGGTGCCCGGTTCGTCGCCCGGTTCCGGGGTGCCGAGGGACTGCCAGGGGCCGAACGGGCCGTCGGGGGCGGCCTGGACCGCGTACACCACCTCGCGCCGGTAGTCGGCCGGCCGGGGCCCGAGGACGGTACGGGTGGCCAGGACGGCGACGCGGCCGTCGGGGAGGCGGGCGGTGCCGGTGCCGGAGTCGATGCCGGTGCCGGGGAGCAGGTCGGGGCCGGTCCAGGTGCCGGAGCGGTCGCGGGTCCAGACGGCCATCCTGCCGTCGAGGGCGGCGAAGGCCCAGAGGCGGCCGGGGGTGCCCTCGGTGAGCCAGCCGGCGTTGTCGGCGCGGGCGTAGCGCAGGGACTGGGCCCAGTTGCGGCCGGTGGGGCTGCCGGCCACCTTGCGGTCGCCGCAGCCGTCGGGGGAGCCGCAGTAGTCGGCGTGGTCCTGCCAGGCGTACGTCTTGAGGTAGCCGATCTTCGTCTCGGCGGTCTGCGGGTCCAGGGCGTGGGGGAGGGTCCCGTTGTGGTAGCCGAGGTAGTTCTGCACCGAGAAGTGCGGCCGGTCGGCGACCCGTTCGGCGTACGCGGCGGTGGCGGCCTGCACGAAGCGGGCGCCGTACATGTGGTCCTGGTGGTCGGTGTACTTGCCGGTGTCCGGGTACCGGTTGGGCGTCGGGTCCTGCATCCGTATCGTCGTCGGACGGTAGCGCTCCAGGATGCCCGATATGGACTGGACCACCTGGTCCTTGGTGTACGAGAACGGCTGCTTGACCGGGGTGCCGGTGGTGAGCTGGGCGCCCAGCGCCGGTATCTCGCCGTTCCACAGGCCGCGCAGGCTGTCCGGGTTGTCGGCGGCGGGGTTGCGGGCCTCGCGCAGCTGGAACCAGACCAGGTTGACCCGGGGCCGGGCGACGAGGACGTCGAGCTCGGCCTGGCCGCCGCCGGCGGTGGGTATGACCGTGCGCTTCCACGCGCTCGTGCGGTCTCCGGTGGCCATCTGGGCGTAGGCGGAGCGTATGCCGTTCTGCCGGGCCTCCGCGTAGCGGGCGCGGTCGGCGGGCTGCTGGGGGTCCTTGGCCTGGCCGCCGTTGGCCTCGTTGCGGCCGTCGGCCTCGCCGGAGGTGAGGTAGGCGGTGGTGACGGGGAGCCCGGCCAGCAGGGAGCGGCTGAGGTCGGGGTTCATGAAGAACAGGTCGTCGTCCGGGTGGGCGACGACCTGGACGACCGTGCCGGAGGTGGTGCTGGCGGGCAGGAGGGCGGACGGGTCCTTCCCCTGGGTGGCCTCGGCCGCCGTCTGCTGGCCGGAGGCGATGGAGAGCACGCCGGAGGCGCCCAGGGTGAGCATGGGGACGACGGCCGCGAGGAGGAAGCGGCGGCGGGAAACGGGCATCGGTTACGCCTTGGGGTCGTTCCGGACGGGAAGAACCGCTGTGCAGTCACTGAGAGGCGAAATCGGGCGAGTTGGTTCACCGATTCCACCGATGACGCGCGTTTTCCGAAAACGACCGGGTGTGATTGTGCACGGGCGGCGGCGTCCGTGCGCAGGTCCGCCCGGATCGTGGACGCCTCCCGGCCCCGGGGCGGGCAAGGACGGTCCGGATGCGGGGTGTTGGTACTGGTCTGGCACGGATGGTGTCTGTCCAGACGGTGCGCCGGATATGCCGGGGCCGGGGGCGGGCTGGGGGCGGGCCGGTGTGGGCAGGGGGCGGGTGGGGGCGCGTGGGGGCGTTACGGGGTGTTGCGCGGTCCCACCGGCTGCCACGGCGCCAGGTAGGCGTCCGGCTCGTCCGCGGACGAGGTGACGTACAGCCGCGCGTCGAGGCCCACCACCGCCAGGCCGACCAGGTTCTTCCCGATCATGGTGCTGGACGGGGCGCCCACGAACATCAGCGGCGAGCGCTGCCAAGGCTGCCCCTCGCCGACGTCCGAGCCGAGCGTCCCGCCCGCCGAGCGGCCGGCCAGGACGTGTCCGCTCGCGGTCACGGCGCCGAAGCCCTGGAGCCCGCCGAGGTCGGTGAGGCCGGTCGCCTTCAGGCCCTCGTCGCCGCCGGTCATCAGGGCGGTGCGGACGTTGCCGGAGCCGGGCTTGCGGAACCAGACGCGTACGCCGCCCTCGCGGCCCTCGGCCGTGATCGGGAGGGTGGTCTCGGGCAGGCCGGTGGGGGTGGCGGGGCCGAGCGGGGCGCCGGGTCCGGGCTGGAGCCAGCCGGTGACCGACTTGGTGGTGGCGGCGAAGACCATCCGCCGGCCGGCCCCGTCGGTGCCGGTGACCGGGGTGCCGTGCAGGTCGGTGCCGCCGTGGGCCTCCCAGGGGCCCCAGGCGCCGTCCGGGCCCTGGACGCGGCCGCGCAGGGTGGAGGCGCCGTCGCGCACGTAGACGGCGAGGGCGCCGGCGCCGTCGACGGACACGGCGGGCGCGCTGATGTCGGAGGTCCAGTCGGCGTCGGCGGCCTCGGGGGTGCCCAGCGACTCCCAGGGGCCGAACTCCTCGGAGCCGGGGGCCTGCTGGACGGCGTAGACGACCTCGCGCCGGTAGTCGGCGGGCCGGTCGCCGAAGGAGGTGCGGGTGCCGAAGGCGGCTATTCGGCCGTCCTTGAGGGTGACGGTGGATATGCCCTGGTCCATCCCGGTTCCGGGGAGGAGGGTCGGGCCGGTCCAGCGGCCTATGAGGCCCTTGCGGTGCCAGAGGGCGGCCTGGCCGTCGAGGACCTTGAAGGCCCACAGGCCGTGCTCGGCGTCGGAGGACAGCCAGGTGGTGCCGGTGCCGCGGGCGTAGTTGATGGACTGGGTCCAGCCGTTGCCCGAGGGGTGCTCGGCGACCTTGAGGTCCCCGCAGCCGGCCTCGCTGCCGCAGTGGTTCTCCTTGTCCAGCCAGGCGTAGGTGTCCAGGATGTCCAGCTTCTCCTTGGCCTCGACGGGGCCGAGGGCGCGGGGCAGGGAGCCGTTGAAGTAGCCGACGTAGTTCTGGACGGCGAAGTGCGGGCGCTCCTTGAACCGCTCCGCGTACGCGGCGGTGGCCATCTGCACGAACCGGGCGCCGTAGAAGTGGTCCTGGTGGTCGGTGTAGCGCTTGGTGTCGTGGAAGCGGCCGGGGGTCGGGTCCTGGGTGCGGACGGTGGTGGGCCGGTACCGCTCCAGGATGCCGACGATCGTCTCGACGACCTGCTCCTTGGTGTCCGCGAACCCCTGCCGGACGGGGCTGCCGGAGGCGAGCACCGACTCCAGCCGCGGTACCTTGCCGTCCCACAGGCCGTGGAGGCTGTCGGGGACGTCCTGGTAGACGTTGCCGGCCTCGCGCAGCTGGAGCCAGACGAGGTTGATCTGGGGCCGGGCGACGAGGACGTCGACCTCGGCGTGGCCGCCGCCCTTGGTCGGGATGACGGTGCGCTTCCAGGCGCTGCTGCGGTCGCCGGTGGCCATCTTGGCGTAGGCGGCGCGGATGCCGTTCTGCCGGGCCTCGGCGTAGGCGGGCTTGTCGGGCCGGGTGGAGGCCGCCTTGCCGGCGCCGGCGTTGACGCCGTCGGCCTCGCCGGAGGTGAGGTAGACGGAGGTCACCGGGTGGCCGGCGGTGATGGAGTACCCCAGGTCGGGGTTCATGAAGTACAGGTCGTCGTCGGGGTGCGCGACGATCTGGAGCACCCGGCCGGGGTCGGGGGCGTCGGGGGAGGCGGCGGCGGAGCTCCGGGGGTCGGCGGTGGCGGGCGTGTCGAGTCCGGTGAGGGCCTCGTTGCCGCGGAGGACGAGCATGCCTCCGGCGGCGGTGGCGGCGAGGAGGGCGACGGCCTTGACGACCGCGCGGGCGCGGGGGTGTCCGACGTGGTGGTGGCCGTGCCGGACGGTCGCGGCGGCCTCGCGGGCCGCCCCGGGAGCGGTGGGGGCGGGGTCGGGGGAGGGCGCGGAGGCAGGGCGCGAGGACGGGGGTCCGTCGGACATGGGGCTCCTCGCGGCCGGTCGGGCGGGGACCGGGCCCCTGACGCACAGATCTAGAGAGCTATAAGTAAGCAGATAATCCGATAATCCGCCTCATGATATCGGCCACGGTGCCCGGTGAGTCGAACGCCTGCTCCGGCTAGGCTCCCTCCGGGAGAGGACCGGCCCACGGGCGGAACCGGACCGACGGCACCGGCCGACCGGCGGCCACACCGGCCGACCGGGGCGGCACCGGCCGACCGGCGGCGCCGGGCCCGGACCGGCAGGCAGGCAGGCACGCAGCGACAGACTCGGGAGGCGGCGGGATGACAGTCCCGGGACGCAGGAGCAGTACCTTCATCCGGCTGCTGCGGAGCGGATTCACCGATCCCACCGCCGCGTCCCGGCTCCTCGACGCCGACGCGCTGGCCGCCGTACGCACCGACCCCGTGCTCCTCGACGCCCTCGGCGCCACCGCCGACCCCGACCTCGCCCTCCTCGGCCTCGTCCGCCTCGCCGAGGCCCAGACCGCCGAGGACCTCCCCCTCCTCCTCGACACCCTCGTCGCCGCCAAACCCCTGCGCGACCGCCTCCTCGGCGTCCTCGGCGCCTCCGAAGCCCTCGCCGACCACCTCGCCCGCCACCCCCGCGACTGGCAGGCCCTGGTCACCTACGAGGCCGCCGACCTGCACCCGGGCCTGCCCGAGTTCGAACGCGGCCTCGCCGACGCCCACGACCCCGTCGCCCTGCGCGTCGCCTACCGCCGCTGCCTGCTCTCCATCGCCGCCCGCGACGTCTGCGCGACGATAGACGTCGCCCAGACCGCCGCCGAGCTCGCCGACCTCGCCACCGCCACCCTCCGCGCCGCCCTGCGCATCGCCTCCGCCGCCGCCCCCCAGGACGCCGCCGCCTGCCGGCTCGCCGTCATCGCCATGGGCAAGTGCGGCGGCAACGAACTCAACTACGTCTCCGACGTCGACGTGATCTTCGTCGGCGAGGCCGTGCCCGGCACCGACGAGGGCAAGGGCATCCAGGCCGCCACCCGCCTCGCCTCCCACCTCGTGCGGATCTGCTCCGAGACCACCGTCGAGGGCACCATCTGGCCCGTCGACGCCAACCTCCGCCCCGAGGGCCGCAACGGCCCCCTCGTCCGCACCCTCGCCTCCCATGTGGCCTACTACCAGCGCTGGGCCAAGACCTGGGAGTTCCAGGCCCTCCTCAAGGCCCGCGCCGTCGCCGGCGACCCCGAACTCGGCGCCCAGTACATCGACGCCATAACGCCGCTGGTCTGGCAGGCCGCCGAACGCGAGAACTTCGTCGCCGACGTCCAGAAGATGCGCCGCCGCGTCGTCGACAACATCCCCGCCTCCCAGATCGACCGCGAACTCAAACTCGGCCCCGGCGGCCTGCGCGACGTCGAGTTCGCCGTCCAGCTCCTCCAGCTCGTCCACGGCCGCAGCGACACCAGCCTCCGCTCCGGCACCACCCTCGACGCCCTCCACGCCCTCGCCGCCGGCGGCTACGTCGGCCGCGCCGACGCCGCCCAGCTCCACGACGCGTACCGCTTCCTGCGCACCATGGAACACCGCATCCAGCTGTACCGGCTCCGCCGCACCCACCTCGTCCCCGAGGACGAGACCGACCTGCGCCGCCTCGGCCGCTCCATGGGCCTGCGCACCGAACCCGTCGCCGAACTCAACAAGGCCTGGCGCCGGCACGCCTCCGTCGTCCGCCGCCTCCACGAGAAGCTCTTCTACCGGCCCCTCCTCGACGCCGTCGCCCAGCTCGCCCCCGGCGAGACCCGGCTCTCCCCGGCCGCCGCCGGCCAGCGCCTCGAAGCCCTCGGCTACGCCGACCCGGCCTCCGCCCTGCGCCACCTCGAAGCCCTCGCCTCCGGCGTCAGCCGCAAGGCCGCCATCCAGCGCACCCTGCTGCCCGTCCTCCTCGGCTGGTTCGCCGACTCCGCCGACCCCGACGCCGGCCTCCTCAACTTCCGCAAGGTCTCCGACGCCCTCGGCAAGACACCCTGGTACCTGCGGCTGCTGCGCGACGAGGGCGCCGCCGCCGAGAACCTCGCCCGGGTGCTGTCCGCCGGCCGCCTCGCCCCCGACCTCCTCATGCGCGCCCCCGAGGCCGTCGCCCTCCTCGGCGACCCCGACAACCTCCAGCCCCGTACGCCGGAGGCCCTGGAGCAGGAGGTGCTCGCCGCCGTCGGCCGCGCCGACAGCGGCGAGGCCGCCGTCGCCGCCGCCCGCGGGGTCCGCCGCCGCGAGCTCTTCCGTACCGCCGCCGCCGACATCATCGCCTCCTACGGCACCGAGGACACCCCCGCCGAGAAGGACTGCGGCGCCCTCGTCGACCGGGTCGGCGACGCCGTCTCCGAACTCACCGCCGCCACCATCGCCGGAGCCCTGCGCGCCGCCGTCCGCGACCACTGGGGCGAGACCCTCCCCACCCGCTTCGCCGTCATCGGCGTCGGCCGCTTCGGCGGGCACGAGCTCGGCTACGGCTCCGACGCCGACGTCCTCTTCGTCCACGACCCCCGCGAGGGCGTCGACGAACAGGAGGCCGCCAAGGCCGCCCAGACCGTCATCGCCGAGATGCGCAGGCTGCTCCAGCTGCCCACCGCCGACCCGCCGCTCCTCATCGACGCCGACCTGCGCCCCGAGGGCCGCTCTGGCCCCCTAGTGCGCACCCTCGCCTCCTACGCCGCCTACTACCGGCGCTGGTCCCTGACCTGGGAGAGCCAGGCCCTGCTGCGCGCCGAGCCCGTCGCGGGCGACGCCGACCTGGGCCGCACCTTCATCGACCTGATCGACCCGATGCGCTACCCCGCCGGGGGCCTCGGCGAGGAAGCGGTGCGCGAGATCCGGCGTCTCAAGGCCCGCATGGAGTCCGAACGCCTCCCGCGCGGCGCCGACCCCACCCTCCACACGAAGCTCGGCCGCGGCGGCCTCAGCGACGTCGAGTGGACCGTCCAGCTCCTCCAGATGCGGCACGCCTGGTCCGAACCCGGCCTGCGCACCACCCGCACCCGCCAGGCCCTGGCCGCCGCCCACACCGCCGGCCTGATCCCGGCGGAGGAGGCCCAGATCCTCGACGAGGCCTGGGTCCTGGCGACCCGCGTCCGCAACGCCGTGATGCTGGTCCGCGGCCGCGCCGGCGACACCTTCCCCACGGACGCCCGCGAACTGGCGGCCGTCGGCCGCTACCTCGGCTACCCGGAGGGCAGGGTTGGCGAAATGCTGGAGGAATACCGCCGCACCACCCGCCGAGCCCGCGCGGTCGTCGACGACCTCTTCTACGGGGCGTGAGCCGATGAGGGAGGGGCGTCCCCCGCTCGGTCTGCTGGCCGGTGCTCTGGCCGTGGCCGCCGGGCTCGTCGCCGGGTGTGCCGGTGGGGCGGCGGAGGCGCGGAGGGTGCCCTACTGGATGGACGGGGTCACCGTGGACGCGGTGGCCGAGCATCTGAAAGTCGGGCTTCCCGCCACCGCGACCGAGGCCACGGCCGCCCGGCAGAGGGGGCACGACGACTTGTTCCTCCTGTCGTTCGTCCTGCCCACCGCGGAGGTGGACGGCTTCCTCGACGGGCTGGAACCGGAGCACCCGCTGCGGCCCGGGGCGCCCTTCGCCGGGGAGGCCAAGCTCTTCGACCGTCTCGGACTGCCGGACCCGGGTTCCGTGCCCGGTGTCCGGGAGACACAGGTGTGCGCCCCCTGTGTGAAGCGTGACCTCGACTTCCTCCAGCTCGCGGTGACCGCAGTGGACGAGAAGAGCAGCCGGGTGTACATCAGGGCCGTCGACTGAGGCCGGCCGAGTCTGACAGGGGACGGGGATCAGGTTGAAACGCGGAGGACGGTTCCGGGCGTGGTGCGGGGTGATGCTGCTGGTGGCCGCGGGGTTCAGTGCCGGGTGCACGGCGGGGTCGGCGCCGTTGAGGACGGTGCCGTACTGGGTGGACGGGGTCACCACCGCGGAGGTGGTCCGGACGCTTCAGGTGGAGGTGCCGCCGTCCGCGAGCGATCTGCGGTCCGGCTACCGGAAGGGGTTCCAGGATGACGAGCTCCTCCTGGCGTTCGTCCTGCCCAGCGCCGACGTGGACGGCTTCCTCGCGCGGCTGAAGCCGCAGGAGCCGGTGAAGGCGGGCCCGAAGTCCTTCGCCGGGCCCCAGCCGGTGGCGCCCTTCGCGCACGTCGGCCTGCCCGAACCGGATTCCGTGCCCGGCGTCCGCACGGCACAGGTGTGCGCACCGTGTGCGGGACAGGTCGACTTCATGCACGTGGCGGTCGCGCGGGTGGACGACAGGACCAGCCGGGTGTACCTCCAGGCCGCCGACTGAGGCCGCCCGGCCCCTGGCCTCCGGCCCCCCGGCCGGGGGGTCAGGTTCGGCGGAGGCGGTTCAGGACGGCTGCCGTCGCCGGGTGCGGGGTGGTGTCCAGGGGGCTGCGGGGGAGGCGGTGGGGGAGGGCGCCGTACCAGGCGCGGGAGGCCGTGTAGCCGAAGGCCAGGCAGAGCATGCCGCCGACGGCGTCCAGCCAGAAGTGGTTCGCCGTGGAGACGATGACGACCAGGGTCGCCGCCGGGTAGAGGAGGCCCAGGATCCGGGCCCAGGGGGCCGAGGCGACCGCGAAGATGGTCAGCCCGCACCAGAGCGACCACCCTATGTGCATGGACGGCATCGCGGCGTACTGGTTCGACATGTGCTTGAGGTTCCCCGAGGCCATCGACCCCCAGGTGTGGTGCACCAGCACGGTGTCGACGAAGCGGCCCCCGTTCATCAGCCGGGGCGGCGCGAGCGGGAAGAAGTAGTAGCCGAGCAGGGCCACGCCCGTGGTGGCGAAGAGGACGAAGCGGGTGGCCGCGTAACGGCCGGGATGGAAGCGGTAGATCCACACCAGCACGAACACCGTCACGATGAAGTGCAGCGTGGCGTAGTAGTAGTTCATGCCCACGACGAGCCACGTCACCGAGTTGACGGCGTGGTTGACGGACTGCTCCACCGCGATGCCCAGGCCCCGCTCGACGCTCCAGATCCAGTCGGCGTTCGCGAGCGCGGCGGCCTTCTGCTCGGGGACCGCGTTGCGGATCAGCGAGTACGTCCAGTAGCTGATGCCGATCAGCAGCACCTCGAACCAGATCCGCGGCCGGCGCGGCGCCCGCAGCCGGGTGAGGAGGGAGCGGTCCGGTGCCGGACGGGTTCCGTCCGCGGCCACCGCGGGTGACACGGCGTCCGTGCTGGTGGTGCCCCCGGCGGTGGCCGGGGTTTCCAGTGTCTTCACGCTCGCTTCACCCATGGGGAGAGAGTCTGCCAGATGCGTCCTCGCCTCCGATCATCCCTCGGGACGGTCTTCCGCGCCCGTCCTCCGCCCTGCGGAGGACACGCCCCCGAAGGCCCGCTACCCTGCCCCGCGCCGCTGTCCGGGGCCGGACGCCGTGGAGCCGCGCACCACCAGTTCCGGCAGGAACACGAACTCGCTGTGCGGGGCCGGCGTACCGCCGATCTCCTCCAGCAGGGTGCGCACCGCCGCCTGCCCCATGGCCTGCACGGGCTGGCGGATGGTGGTCAGCGGCGGATCGGTGAACGCTATGAGCGGGGAGTCGTCGAAGCCGACCACCGAGACGTCCTGCGGCACCCGCAGCCCCTGCTGGCGCGCGGCCCGGATCGCGCCGAGCGCCATCATGTCGCTGGCGCAGACGACGGCCGTGCAGCCGCGGGCGATGAGCGCGGCCGCGGCGGCCTGGCCGCCCTCCAGGGTGTAGAGGGAGTGCTGGATCAGCTCCTCGGTCCCGGCTTCGTCGAGCCCGAGCCGCTCCCGCATCGCGAGCCGGAAGCCCTCGATCTTGCGCAGCACGGGCACGAACCGCTTCGGGCCGACCGCGAGGCCGATCCGGGTGTGCCCCAGCGCCGTGAGGTGGGTCACCGCCAGGTGCATGGCGGCCCGGTCGTCGGGGGAGACGAAGGGGGCCCGCACCTTGTCGGAGAAGCCGTTGATCAGGACGTACGGGACGCCCTGGCCGCGCAGCTGGTCGTAGCGGCCCATGTCGGCGGTGGTGTCGGCGTGCAGGCCGGAGACGAAGATGATCCCGGAGACCCCGCGGTCCACCAGCATCTCGGTCAGCTCGTCCTCGGTGGACCCGCCGGGCGTCTGCGTGGCCAGCACGGGCGTGTAGCCCTGCCGGGTCAGCGCCTGGCCGATGACCTGCGCGAGCGCGGGGAAGATGGGGTTGTCCAGCTCGGGGGTTATCAGCCCGACCAGCCCGGCACTGCGCTGCCGCAGCCGTACGGGCCGCTCGTAGCCGAGCACGTCGAGCGCGGCCAGCACGGACTCACGGGTGCCTGCGGCCACGCCGGGCTTGCCGTTGAGCACGCGGCTGACTGTGGCTTCGCTGACCCCCGCCTGGGCTGCGATGTCGGCAAGCCGTGCGGTCACGGGATTGGACTGTACCGGTAGGCGGCTCACAAAGCCCACCACGTGCAGGAATCAGGGGGAAGACGGACGGTGCGGCCGTCGGTCTCGACCGGGGCGCTGGAGAGGACGGGGCGGCCCGGGCTCGGCATCTGCACGGGGACGGGACGGGTGTTGAGGGTGCAGGCGAAGCCGGGCCGGGTGAAGAGGAGCACCCCCTCGGGGGCCGGCCGCCAGCGCATGCCCCGGGCGAAGACCGCGGGTCCCGCCCCCGTACCGGGCCAGTCCTCGGCCGGGCCGCCCTGATCGGACCGCGCGCCGGGCCCGGCCTGGCCGGCCTCGACCGCGCCCAGGCCCGGCAGGGCGCGGCGCAGCTCCAGGGCGGCGCGGTAGAGCTCCAGGGTGGAGTGCGGGTCGCCGGTCTGCGCGGCGACGGTGAGCCCGCCCCACCCCTCGGGCTGCGGAAGCCAGGTGCCGCCGGGCCCGAACCCGTACGGGGCCTCGTGCCCGGACCAGGGGAGGGGCACCCGGCACCCGTCGCGGAGCCCGTCCTGGCCGTCGGCCGCGTCCCGCCCCTCGGCCCCGTCCCGGCCGGCCGCCCCGTCGGCCCCCGCCGGGCCCCCGTCGGCCCCCGTGCGGGGGCGGCGGCGGAAGGCCGGGTCTCGGCGGGTCTCCGCCGGGAGGTCGGTGACCTCCGGGAGGCCGAGTTCCTCGCCCTGGTAGATGTACGCCGACCCCGGCAGGGCCAGCATCAGCAGCGCCGCCGCCCGCGCCCGGGCCAGCCCCTGCGCCCCGCCCCCGTACCGCGTCACGTGCCGTACGACGTCGTGGTTGGACAGCACCCACGTCGTCGGCGCCCCCACCGCCGAGGTCGCGGCCAGGGACTCGTCGATGACCGTCCGCATCGCCGCCGGGTCCCAGGGGCAGTTCAGGAACCGGAAGTTGAACGCCTGGTGCAGCTCGTCGGGCCGCACGTACAGCGCCAGCCGCTCCGAGGTCGGCGCCCACGCCTCGGCGACCCCGATCCGCCCGCCCCCGTACGAGTCGAGGAGGCGCCGCCAGGAGCGGTGGATGGCGTGCACCCCGTCCTGGTCGAAGAAGGGGAGCGCCTCGGTGCCGATCAGCGTGGCCTGCGCGCCCCGGCCGATGTCCGGCAGACCGGGGGCCTTCACCATGCCGTGGGCCACGTCCACCCGGAACCCGTCCACCCCGAGGTCCAGCCAGAACCGCAGCACCGAGGCGAACTCCTCCGCCACCTCCGGGTGCTCCCAGTCCAGGTCGGGCTGCTCGGGCGCGAACAGGTGCAGGTACCACTCCCCGTCCGCGACCCGCGTCCAGGCGGGCCCGCCGAAGACGGACTCCCAGTCGTTCGGCGGCAGCGAGCCGTCGACCCCGCGCCCGGGCCGGAACAGGTACCGCTCCCGGGCGCCGGGCACGCCGGCGAGGGCCTCCTGGAACCAGGGGTGCCGCTCGGAGGTGTGGTTCGGCACCACGTCCACGATCACCCGCAGGCCGAGCGCGTGCGCCGCCCGGACGAGGTCGTCGGCGTCGGCGAGGTCGCCGAAGAGCGGGTCGACGGCCCGGTAGTCGGCGACGTCGTAGCCGCCGTCCGCCTGCGGGGACACGTAGAAGGGGGTCAGCCACACCGCGTCCACGCCGAGCCGGGCCAGGTGCGGGAGCCGCTCGCGCACCCCGCGCAGGTCCCCGATCCCGTCGCCGTCGCTGTCAGCGAAGGAGCGGACGTACACCTGGTAGATGACGGCATCGCGCCACCAGCCGCCGCTCACGGCCGGGTCGCTGGAAGTTCTTGCAAGCGGGAGGGCCGTCAACTCGTGGTTCATACCGCAGTCAACGCGCCTGCACACCCCGTGGTTGCGGGCCGGGGAATCGAAGCGCCCTCGAACTAACAGCAAGCTGCGGCAACCGTAGGGACACACGGATGTAACGATCCCCTCCGCTTGCAGAAAATTGCCGCAAGGTCTTTCCGTCAGCTTTCAGGCTTGTTACGTTCCCTGCAACTCGGGACCGCGAGGGCGCGGCCGGGATCATCGAAGGAGTTCATATGCGGCGTGGCATAGCGGCCACCGCGCTGGTCGCGACCCTGGCGCTCGCGGCGACGGGTTGCGGCGGTGACACCAAGGACGTCGGTGGAGAGACGAAGGCCGGCGGCGAGCTGACCGGCACCGTCACCTGGTGGGACACCTCCAACGAGGCCGAGAAGGCGAGCTTCCAGAAGATCGCCGAGGCGTTCACCGCGAAGCACCCCAAGGTGACCGTCAAGTACGTCAACGTGCCCTACGGCGACGCCCAGAACAAGGTCAAGAACGCCTTCAGCAGCGGCGCCGACGCCCCTGACGTGATCCGCGCCGACGTCGGCTGGGTCGCCGACTTCGCCTCCCTCGGCTACCTCGACGAGGTCCCGGCCGACCAGGTCAAGAAGGTCGAGGCCGAGTTCCTCCCGCAGGCCGCCGCCAGCGGGAAGTTCGACGGCAAGACGTACGCCGTCCCCCAGGTCATCGACACCCTCGGCCTCTTCTACAACAAGAAGATGCTCGCCGACGCCGGCGTCCAGCCCCCCAAGACCCTGGAGGAGCTGAAGACCGCCGCCGCCGCGATCAAGGCCAAGACCGGCAAGACCGGCCTCTACCTGCGCGGCGACGACTCCTACTGGTTCCTGCCGTTCATCTACGGCGAGGGCGGCGACCTCGTCGACGCCAAGAACAAGACCGTCACCGTCGACGGCCCCGCCGGCGTGAAGGCCTTCAAGGCCGCCCGTGACCTGGTCGCCTCCGGCGCCGCGGTCACCAACGCCACCGACGGCTGGACTAACATGCAGACCGCCTTCAAATCCGGGGAGGTCGCGATGATGATCAACGGCCCCTGGGCGGTCGAGGACAGCTACGCCGGCGAGCAGTTCAAGGACAAGTCCAACCTCGGCATCGCCACCGTCCCGGCCGGTTCCGTCAAGGCCGGCGCCCCGCAGGGCGGCCACGACCTCGCCGTGTACGCCGGCTCCAAGAACACCGCCGCCGCGCACGCCTTCGTCGAGTACATGACCTCCCAGGAGGTCCAGGTCCGGTCCGCCAAGGAGCTGAGCCTGCTGCCGACGCGCACCGCCGCCTACGAGCAGCCGGACGTCAAGAACAGCGAGATGGTCCAGTTCTTCAAGCCGGCCGTCGACCAGTCCGTCCAGCGCGCCTGGATCCCGGAGAACGGCTCCCTCTTCGAGCCGCTGAAGGTCGAGTACACCAAGGCCGTCACCGGGGCGTCGAGCCCCGAGGACGCGGCCAAGGCGGCCGGCGTCGAGTTCCGCAAGATCCTCAAGGGCTGGAAGTAGTACGCACGATGGCTGCCGACACCAGCCGGTCGGTGACCGAGGCCGCGGCCGGCGAGACGACCCTCGCCGACCGCGGCCCCGGCCGCACGACTGCCAAGACCGCAACCGCCGCCCGGAGCCCGCGCGGCGGCCTCGGCCGTGCCCTCGCCACGCACTGGTACGCCTGGGCCATGGTCGCCCCGGTCGTCCTCGTCCTCGGCGTCATCGTCGGCTGGCCGCTCGTCCGCGGCGTCTACCTGTCGCTGACCAACGCCAGCGAGCGCAACGTCTCCCGGACGATCGGCGTGCGGCACATCGAGGCCACGTACGAGTTCGTCGGCTTCGACAATTACGCGGCGGTCCTCGGCGACCCCGTCTTCTGGCAGCGGCTGGTGTGGACGGTGGTGTGGACCGTCGCCTGCGTCTCGGTCACCTTCGCCCTCGGCCTCGGCCTGGCCACCGTCCTCAACCGGCAGTTCCGCGGCCGCGCCGCCTACCGGATGGCGCTCATCCTGCCCTGGGCCGTGCCCGGCTTCGTCTCCGTCTTCGCCTGGCGGTTCCTCTTCAACCGCGACAACGGCATCCTCAACAAGATCCTCGACGGCGGGGGGATCGCGGCCGTCCCGTGGCTCGACGACCCGACCTGGGCCAAGGTCTCCGTCATCGCCGTCAACGTCTGGCTCGGCGTGCCGTTCATGATGGTCGCCCTGCTCGGCGGACTCCAGTCGATCCCTGCGGAGCTCTACGAGGCCGCCGAGATGGACGGCGCCGGACCGTGGCAGCGGTTCCGGCACATCACCCTGCCGGGGCTGCGCGCCGTCAGCATGACGGTGATCCTGCTCTCCACCATCTGGACCTTCAACATGTTCCCGGTGATCTTCCTGCTCACGCGGGGCGGCCCCGGCGACTCCACCGAGATCCTCGTCACCCAGGCCTTCCGCCAGGCCTTCGTCGCCAGCCCGCGCGACTTCGCCGGCTCCGCGACCTGGGGCGTGCTGATCCTCGGTCTGCTCATGATCTTCGCGCTGGTCTACCGGCGCTCGCTGCGCAAGCAGGGAGAGGTGTGGTGACCGTGTCCGACGCCGCCATCCGGTCCAAGGGGGCCCGTCCGCGGGGTGCGCGGTCGCCGCTCGCCTCCTTCGGACTGCACGCCACGCTCCTCGTCGCGTCCGTCATCGCCGTCTTCCCGGTGCTGTGGATCCTGCTGACCTCGCTGAAGCCCGCGAAGTACGCCATCAGCACGGACTTCGTGAAGGAACCGACGCTCGACAACTACTCCGCCCTGCTGGAGTCCAGCCACTTCCTGAGCTGGTTCTGGAACTCCGTGCTGGTGGCGGGCGTGACGACGGTGCTGGGCGTGTTCATCGCCGCCACCACCGGCTACGCCGTCAGCCGCTTCAGGTTCCCGGGCATGAAGCCGCTCATGTGGACCCTGCTCATCACGCAGATGTTCCCGATGGCCATCCTCATCGTCCCGCTCTACAACCTGATGGGCGACCTCGGGCTGCTCAACCAGCCCCTCGGCCTGATCATCACGTACCTCACCATCGCCGTGCCGTTCTGCGCGTGGATGATGAAGGGCTTCTTCGACACCATCCCGGTCGAGATCGACGAATCGGGACGGGTCGACGGGCTCAACCCCTTCGGCACCTTCTGGCGCCTGATCCTCCCGCTCGCCCGGCCCGGTCTGGCCGTCACCGGCTTCTACGCCTTCATCACCGCGTGGGGCGAAGTCGCGTACGCCTCGGCCTTCATGGTCGGCGAGGAGAACCTCACCCTCGCCGGCGGCCTCCAGACCTTCGTCACGCAGTACACGTCCAACTGGGGTGCGATGAGCGCGGCTTCCGTCCTCATCGCCATCCCCGCGGCCGTCTTCTTCCTGTTCGCCCAGCGTCACCTCGTCGCCGGTATGACGGCGGGCGCCACCAAGGGCTGACCGACCCGGCGTTCTCCAGCCCCGGGTTCCGCTCCCGCGCCCGTCGTACGACCACCGGCCCGATCTCTCCAAGGACATCATGACCCAGCACCTCGCCGACGCCCTCCCCACCCCGACCGGGACCCGGTCCGGCTGGTGGAGAGACGCGGTGATCTACCAGGTCTATCCGCGCAGCTTCGCCGACTCCAACGGGGACGGCATGGGGGACCTGGCGGGCATCCGCGGCAGACTGCCCTACCTCAAGGAGCTGGGCGTCGACGCCGTCTGGCTCAGCCCCTTCTACGCCTCCCCGCAGGCCGACGCCGGCTACGACGTCGCCGACTACCGGGCCATCGACCCCATGTTCGGCACCCTGCACGACGCCGACGCCGTCATCCGCGAGGCCCATGGGCTGGGCCTGCGCATCATCGTCGACCTCGTCCCCAACCACTGCTCCGACCAGCACGAATGGTTCAAGCAGGCACTCCGGGAAGGCCCCGGGACCCCGCTGCGCGAACGCTTCCACTTCCGCCCGGGGAAGGGCGAGTCGGGGGAGCGGCCGCCCAACGACTGGGAGTCCATCTTCGGCGGGCCGGCGTGGACCCGGGTCGAGGACGGGGAGTGGTACCTGCACCTCTTCGCGCCCGAGCAGCCCGACTTCAACTGGGAACACCCGGCGGTGCAGGACGAGTTCCGGTCCGTACTGCGGTTCTGGCTGGACCTCGGGGTGGACGGCTTCCGGATCGACGTCGCGCACGGTCTGGTGAAGGCGGACGGGCTGCCCGACCTGGGGCGCGACGAGCAGCTCAAGCTGCTGGGAAACCAGGTGCTGCCCTTCTTCGACCAGGACGGGGTCCACGAGATCTACCGGTCGTGGCGCAAGGTCCTCGACGAGTACGCGGGCGAGCGGATCGGGGTCGCGGAGGCCTGGGCGCCGAGCGTGGCGCGCACCGCGCTGTACGTGCGCGGCGACGAGCTGCACCAGGCCTTCAACTTCCACTACCTGACCACTGGTTGGGACGCCGCCGCGCTGCGGGCCGCCGTCGACGAGTCGCTGGACGCCATGCGGCCCGTGGGCGCCCCGACCACCTGGGTGCTGTCCAACCACGACGTGGTCCGGCACCGGACGCGGTTCGGGAGCCTGGCGCGGGCGCGGGCGGCCGCGCTGCTGATGCTGGCCCTGCCGGGGTCCGCGTACGTGTACCAGGGGGAGGAGCTCGGGCTGCCGGAGGTGACCGAGCTGCCGGACGAGGTGCGCCAGGACCCGTCCTTCTTCAAGGCGAACGGCCAGGACGGGCTGCGCGACGGGTGCCGGGTGCCGATCCCGTGGTCGGGGGACACCGCCCCGTACGGGTTCGGGACGGGGGGCAGCTGGCTGCCGCAGCCCGAGGAGTGGGCCGCGTTGAGCGTGGAGGCGCAGACCGGGGACGCCGGGTCGACGCTGGAGCTCTACCGTGCGGCACTGCGGATCCGGCGGGAGCACGCGGACCTGGGGGCGGGGGACTCGGTGGAGTGGCTGGAGGGGCCCGAGGGGGTTCTGGCGTTCCGGCGGGGGGCGTTCGTCTGCACCGTCAACACGACGGGCGAGGACGTGCGGATAGCCGGTATGGGTGTGGGTGTGGGTGTGGGTGCGGGTGCGGGTGCGGTGCTCCTCGCCAGTGGAGAGCTGGGGACCGACCCCGAGGTGCTGCCCGCCGACACCACGGTGTGGTGGCAGGGGTGAGTTCCCCGTTGCGGCTGACGGACATCGCCTCGCAGGCCCAGGTCAGCGAGGCGACCGTCAGCCGTGTGCTCAACGGCAAGGCGGGCGTGGCGGCCGGCACCCGGCACCGGGTGCTGGCCGCCATGGACCTGCTGGGCTACGAGCGGCCGGTGCGGCTGAAGCGGCGGAGCAACGGGCTGGTCGGGCTGCTCATCCCCGAGCTGACCAACCCCATCTTTCCGGCGTTCGCGCAGGTCATCGAGCAGGCGCTGGCCGGGCACGGGTACACGCCCGTGCTGTGCACGCAGACCCCGGGCGGGGCCACCGAGGACGAGCTCGTCGAGCAGCTGGAGGAGCGCGGGGTCACCGGGATCGTCTTCCTGTCCGGGCTGCACGCGGATGCGACCGCCGATCCGGCGAGGTACCAGCGGCTGGCGGCGCGCGGGGTTCCGTTCGTGATGGTCAACGGCTTCAACGAGCACGTGCAGGCGCCGTTCGTCTCCCCGGACGACCGGGCCGCGGCCGACATGGCCGTACGGCACCTGGAGGAGCTGGGGCACCGCAGGATCGGGCTGGCCATCGGCCCGACGCGGTACGTCCCGTCGGCGCGCAAGGAGCAGGGGTTCCTGGCGGCGCGGCCGGGGGCCGACGGGGAGGGGCTGGTCCAGCGCACCCTGTTCAGCGTCGAGGGGGGCCACGCGGCCGGCATCGCCCTGCTGGAGCGGGGCTGCACGGGGGTGGTGTGCGCGAGCGACCTGATGGCCCTCGGCGTCATCCGCGCCGCGCGGGAGCGGGGGCTGCGGGTGCCGGAGGACGTGTCGGTGGTCGGCTTCGACGACTCGCCGCTGATCGCCTTCACGGACCCGCCGCTGACGACGGTCCGTCAGCCGGTCCGGGCGATGGCCACGGCGGCGGTGGGGGCGCTGCTGGAAGCGGTGGCGGGAACGCCGGTCCAGCGGACGGAGTACGTGTTCCAGCCGGAGCTGGTGGTCCGGGGCTCCACGGGGCCGGGGTAGGGGGGCGTGGGGTTGGCGGGGTCTGACCTGGGCGGTTTCAGAGCGGCCTTGGGGGTTTCCCGTCAGTCCCACTGTCCTTCCGGTTCGGGACGCCCTGTCAAGGGCGCTCCTTCGTCGCGTCGCTGCGCGATGGCCTTCGGCCACCCTTGACAGGCCGTCCCGCCCCGGAAAGACAAGGACTGCCGGGAAACCCCCAGAAGGACGGCACGGGCGTACCTGAGACAACCGGCTCCCTCGGCGAGCAGGCGAGGTGGCGGGGGGTCGGCAGACCGGGCATCCGGGCTGCCATGAGTGCCGTGCGGGGCCGACGTCCGCGACAGATCGCTACGCGCTTCTCCCGTCTCGGCGTCCGCCGCCCGTCTGGGGTTGCTACCCGCGCCAAATGCCGAAATGAATGGCATCCGGGGCCGGTGGGCGCGCCAGATCGCTACGCCGCCACGGTGCGGAGGCCTGCCGTCGTGGATCAGGTCGGGTAGCAGTGAGGACGACCGGCAGGTGATCGATCAACTCGCTTTTCGGGTAAGCGGAATGGGGCGTTTTCGTTCGTTGAGCGGAGGTTGTGCGCCGCTCAACGGACAACGGCAGGTCAAATCCTTGTTGCGTACCTGTCACTCGGGTCATTCTCCTGGCACTCTCTCAGCCAGTCCCCCCACGGCTACCTAGGAGTGACCTTCCCCATGTCCTCTTCCCGCACGCTGCGTGCCGCCGCGATCGTCGCCTCGGCGGCCATGGTCGCCATCGCCGTCCAGACCGGTTCCGCCAGTGCCTCCGCCGAGCGCGAAGCCGGCGCCACCGCCCTCAACCTGTCGGCCGGGGCCCGCGCGCAGGCGATCGGCGAGGCGCAGAACTCCGCCGCCGGCACCGCGAGCGCCATCGGCCTGTCCGGCGACGAGGCCCTCGTGGCCCGTGACGTCGTCAAGGACGCGGACGGCACCGTCCACACCCGTTACGAGCGCACCTACCAGGGCCTGCCCGTCCTCGGCGGCGACCTGGTCGTCCACCAGAAGAAGGACGGCAGCCGCAAGACCGACAAGGCCGTCGAGGCCAAGATAGCCCCGGCCGGCGCCCGTTCGAGCCTGCGGGCACCCGCCGGGGCACGCCAGGTCGTGTGGGCCGCGACCGGCAAGCCGGTCTTCGCGTACGAGGCCGTCGTCACCGGTACCCAGCACGACGGCACGCCGAGCCGGCGGCACGTCATCACCGACGCCGCCACCGGTGCGGAGCTGTACTCGTACGAGGACATCGAGACCGGCATCGGGACCAGCGAGTACTCCGGCTCGGTCACCCTGGGCACCGCGTCCAGCGGCTCGGCGTTCAGCCTGACCGACACCGCGCGCGGCGGTCACAAGACGTACGACCTGAACGGCGGCACCTCCGGTACCGGCACGCTGTTCACCGACGCGGACGACAAGTGGGGCGACGGCACCCCGTCGAACCGCCAGACCGCCGCCGTCGACGCCCACTACGGCGCGGCCGTGACCTGGGACTTCTACAAGTCCGAGCTCGGCCGCAACGGCATCGCCGGCGATGGCAAGGCCGCCTACTCCCGCGTCCACTACGGCAACGCTTACGTGAACGCCTTCTGGGACGACAGCTGCTTCTGCATGACCTACGGCGACGGCCAGAACAACCAGAAGCCGCTGACCGCGCTGGACGTCGCCGGCCACGAGATGAGCCACGGCCTCACGGCCGCCACGGCCAAGCTCAACTACAGCCGCGAGTCGGGCGGTCTGAACGAGGCCACCAGCGACATCTTCGGCACGTCGGTGGAGTTCTTCGCCAACAACGCCTCGGACCCGGGTGACTACCTCATCGGCGAGAAGATCGACATCCGGGGCGACGGCTCCCCGCTGCGCTACATGGACAAGCCGAGCAAGGACGGCGCCTCGGCCGACTACTGGTCCAAGACGGTGGGCCGGCTCGACGTCCACAACTCGTCGGGCGTCGCCAACCACTTCTTCTACCTGCTGTCCGAGGGCAGCGGCGCGAAGACGGTCAACGGCGTGGCCTACAACTCGCCCACCTACGACGGCTCCACCGTCGCGGGCATCGGCCGGACCAAGGCGTACAAGATCTGGTACAAGGCCCTCTCGACGTACATGACCTCGACGACCGACTACGCGGGCGCCCGGGTGGCGACCCTGAAGGCGACGGCCGACCTGTACGGCTCGACGGGCGTCGAGTACCAGCAGGTGGCGGCCGCCTGGAAGGCCGTCAACGTCAAGTGATCACGGGTGGGGCGGGAGGTGCGGTGCACCTCCCGCCCCGTCCTGTTTGCACAGTGTCAAGTGTGGATGACGGTTTATGCTCGGAGGATGCGATCCACGAGCGATCCACTGACCGATGCCGAGAAGGCGGAACTCGACGACGCCCTTGAGCTCGTCCGGCGCGCCGAAGCGGCCCTCGCCTTGGCGCAGGCCCAGCTCAATGCGGTGGTGGGGCGTGTCGGCTCCGCCGAGCGCTACGGGCAGAAGGCTGCGGTGGGCCGGCGTGTCGGCTGGTCCCGCCAGCACGTCACCACCCTCGTCGGTGTCTACCAGGCCGACGGTGTCGAGGGGGTGGCGGCATGAGCCAGCCGGCCCACGGTGCGATGTCCGTACCCCAGCCGCCCGTGCAGGCGGAGGCGATCCGGGCCGTGCTGGCCCAGGTCGCCCCGGAGCTGCTGCCGCAGTTCGATCAGGACCGGGCGGCGGCCACCGCGCGTGCGCGCGCCGAGACCTCTCCCGCGCCGCTGCGGGTGTTCGTCGAGGCCTGGGCGGTCGAGGTCGCCATCGCCCGGCATCCGGAGACGGCCCTCCGGCTGAGAGGGCTTGAGGCCGACGCATCCGCTGCCGCCGATCTGGACACGGCGCGGAACATCGCCGCCGAAATCAGTTCCATCCGCCGCGCCGCCGCCGCCGAAGCGGGCCTCCGTGCGGCGGGGGACGGCCGGTGAGTGGCGAATGGACGTGGGAGTACGCCTTCCATGCCGCGGACGAGGCGAGCTATCCCAAGAGCGTCCGGGACGAGGTGAAGGCGCTCGCCGATCAGATCGTGGAGCTCGCCGACCTCGGCATCGATCCGGCGGAGCTGGGTGAGCCGACCCGGGGTACCGCGCGGCGGCACGTGCTGCCGTCGGGGGGCTGGTTCGAGACGCAGGCCCTCCCCAACGCCCGGCCCCGTCTCCTGGCGGTGGTCCTGGTCGTGCCGCCTCTGACCCTGCTCTGATCCCGTATGTGACGAAGGCCCGTCCCCTGGCAGGGGGCGGGCCTTCGTCGTGCCTCCGACCAGGAAACAATTCTGCAATCTCTTGCGCAAAGTCTTGCAACACTCCTGGCCTGCCCCTACGGTCGCGTGCAACCCCCCACACCACCTTCCCGCCAGGAGGTCGCCCCCATGGCCAGATCCGTATCCGCGCGCGCCGGCAGAGCCGCCCTCGCCGCCGCCGCGCTCGCCGCCGCCTCCCTCACCGCGCAGGCGCCGCAGGCGCTGGCCGCCCCGCCCGGGGACAGGGACGTCACCGCCGTGCTCTTCGAGTGGCGGTTCGACTCCGTCGCCAAGGCCTGCACCGACACCCTCGGGCCCGCCGGATACGGGTACGTCCAGGTCTCGCCGCCGCAGGAGCACATCCAGGGGCCCCAGTGGTGGACCTCGTACCAGCCCGTCAGCTACAAGATCGCCGGCCGGCTCGGGGACCGGGCCGCCTTCCAGCGGATGGTCGGCACCTGCCACGCCGCCGGGGTCAAGGTCGTCGCCGACTCCGTCATCAACCACATGGCCGCCGGCGACGGGATCGGGACCGGCGGGTCCTCGTATACGAAGTACGACTACCCGGGCGTCTACTCCGGCGCCGACATGGACGACTGCCGGGCGACCGTCTCCAACTACCAGGACCGCGCCAACGTCCAGAACTGCGAGCTCGTCCAGCTCGCCGACCTCGACACCGGCGAGGAGTACGTACGCGGCCGGATCGCCGGCTACCTCAACGACCTGCTCTCCCTCGGCGTCGACGGCTTCCGGATCGACGCCGCCAAGCACATGCCCGCCGCCGACCTCGCCGCCATCAAGTCCCGGCTCGCCAACCCCTCCGTCTACTGGAAGCAGGAGGCGATCTACGGGTCCGGCGAGGCCGTGCAGCCCAGCGAGTACCTCGGCAACGGGGACGTGCAGGAGTTCCGGTACGCCCGCGACCTGAAGCGGGTCTTCCAGGGCGAGAAGCTGGCCTACCTGAAGAACTTCGGCGAGGCCTGGGGCTACATGCCCTCCGGGCAGTCCGCGGTCTTCGTCGACAACCACGACACCGAGCGCGTCGGCGACACCCTCACCTACAAGGACGGCGCCAACTACACCCTCGCCTCCGTCTTCATGCTGGCCTGGCCCTACGGCTCCCCGGACGTCCACTCCGGCTACGAGTGGACCGACAAGGACGCCGGCCCTCCCAACGGGGGCACCGTCAACGCCTGTTACGCCGACGGGTGGAAGTGCCAGCACGCCTGGCCGGAGATCTCCTCGATGGTGGCCTTCCGCAACACCGCCCGCGGCCAGGGCGTCACCGACTGGTGGGACAACGGGGGCAACCAGATCGCCTTCGGGCGCGGGAGCAAGGCGTACGTGGCCCTCAACCACGAGAGCGGCACCCTGACGCGGACCTTCCAGACCTCCCTCCCCGCTGGGACCTACTGCGACGTGCAGAGCGGTCGTCCCGTGACCGTCGACTCCGCAGGCCGGTTCACCGCCACCCTCGCCCCCCAGACCGCCCTCGCGCTGCACACCGGCGCCCGCACCTGCACCGGTACCGGAACCGGTACGCCCCCCGCCCCCGCCCCCGCCACCGGCGCCTTGTTCGCCGTCAACGCCACCACCGTCCCCGGCCAGGACATCTACGTCGCCGGCGACCGCCCCGAACTCGGCAACTGGAACACCGGCGCCGCACTCAAGCTCGACCCGGCCTCCTACCCCGTCTGGAAGCTCGGCGTCACCCTCCCCGCCGGGACCGCGTTCTCCTACAAGTACGTCCGCAAGGACGCCTCCGGGAACGTCACCTGGGAGAGCGGGGCCAACCGCTCCGCCACCGTCCCGGCCAACGGCCAGGTCACCCTGACCGACATCTGGCGCAACTGACCCGGCGCCCCCGACCAGGGCCGCCCGGCACCCCTGACCCTGCCACGCCGGGCGGCCCTCACCTCCCCGAGGAGAGACCCCTTGATACGCCCCGCAGCGGGGATCGTCGCCGCCGCCCTGGCCGTGACCGTCCTGCCGGCCCTGCCCCACGGCGCGGCCGCCGCCACGCCCCCCGCCCCGCCCTCGGACGCGAAGCTCGCCGCCGAGCCCGCCCGGCACGACCTGACCCGCGAGCAGTTCTACTTCGTGCTCCCGGACCGCTTCGCCAACGGCGACCCGCGCAACGACACCGGCGGACTGACCGGCACCCGGCTGCAGACCGGCCTGGACCCCACCGACAAGGGCTTCTACCAGGGCGGCGACCTCAAGGGGATCACCGACCGCCTCGACTACATCAAGGGGCTCGGCACCACCGCCATCTGGCTGGCCCCGATCTTCAAGAACCAGCCCGTGCAAGGGGAGGGGGCCAACGCCTCAGCCGGCTACCACGGCTACTGGATCACCGACTTCACCCAGGTCGACCCGCACTTCGGCACCAACGCCGACCTCGCCCGCCTCATCGACAAGGCGCACGGCAAGGGGATGAAGGTCTTCTTCGACGTCATCACCAACCACACCGCCGACGTCGTCGACTACAAGGAGGGCTCCCACGACTACCTGTCGAAGGGTGCCTTCCCCTACCTGACCAAGGACGGCGTCCCCTTCGACGACGCGGCCTATGCCGACGGGAAGCGGAAGTTCCCCGCCGTCGACGCCGCCCGCACCTTCCCCCGCACCCCCTTCGTGCCGGCCGCGAAGAAGGACCTCAAGTCCCCGGCCTGGCTCAACGACCCGTCGATGTACCACAACCGGGGCGATTCCACCTTCGCCGGGGAATCGGCCGGGCAGGGGGACTTCGCCGGGCTCGACGACCTGTGGACCGAGCGCCCCGAGGTCGTCAGCGGCATGGAGAAGATCTACGAGAAGTGGGTCCGCGACTTCGCCGTCGACGGCTTCCGCATCGACACCGTCAAACACGTCGACATGGACTTCTGGACCCAGTGGGCCACCGCCCTCGACCGGTACGCGGCCGAGCACGGCCGCAAGAAGTTCTTCATGTTCGGCGAGGTCTACTCCGCCGACACCGCCGTCACCTCCCCCTACGTGACCCGCGGCCGCCTCGACGCCACCCTCGACTTCCCGTTCCAGGACGCGGTCCGCGCGTACGCCTCCCAGGGCGCGCCCGCCGGACGCCTCGCCTCCGTCCTCGCGGACGACTACCGGTACACGACCGACAAGGCCAACGCCTACGAGCAGGTGACCTTCCTCGGCAACCACGACATGGGCCGCTTCGGCAGCTTCCTGAAGCAGGACCGGCCCGGCGCCGGCGAGGCCGAGCTGCTGGACCGCTACCGGCTCGCCAACGAGCTGATGTTCCTCTCCCGCGGCAACCCGGTGGTGTACTCCGGCGACGAACAGGGCTTCACCGGCTCCGGCGGCGACAAGGACGCCCGTCAGCCCCTCTTCGCCACCCGGATCGCCGACTACCTCGACGACGACGAGCTGGGCACCACCCGTACCGCCGAGAGCGACGCCTACGACACGGAGCACCCTCTCTACAAGGAGATCAGTGCTCTCTCGAAGCTGGTGAAGGACCACCCGGCCCTGCGCGACGGCATCCAGAGCGAACGCCTCTCCGACGGCGGCGTCTACGCCTTCGCCCGCACCGACCCCAAGACCCGCACCGAGTACCTGGTCGCCGCCAACAACGCCGCCGAGCCGAGGACCGTCCAGCTCGACGCCCCCGCCGGCGCCGGCTACCGCACCCTCTACGGCGGCCCCGCGGCCACCACCCCCGCCTCCCTCTGGTCCACCGGCCTGACCACCGCCTCCCCGTCCGGCAAGCTCACGGTCACCGTCCCCGCCCTCGCCACCACCGTCCTCAAGGCCACCACCCCCCTCCCCGCCCCCGCCACCGGCCCCTCCCTCACCCTCACGCCCCCGGCCCCCGGCGCCACCGGCACCGTCGAGCTGTCCGCCGCCCCCACGGGGGGCTCGCTCAACCGGGTCGTCTTCGCCGCGCAGACCGGCAACGGCCCCTGGAAGGTCCTCGGCTCCGCCGACCACGCCCCCTACAAGGTCACCCAGTCCCTCGACGCCACCACCCCCGCCGGCACCGCCCTGCGCTACAAGGCCGTCGCCGTCGACTCCACCGGCCGCACCGCTTCCGCCCTCGCCGCGACCACCGCCGGGCAGACCCCGCCGCCCACACCCCCCACCGCCACCCAGCGCGACTACGCCGTCGTCCACTACCACCGCCCCGACGGCGACTACACCGACTGGCGCCTGTACGCCTGGGGCGACCTCGCGGACGGCGAAGCCACCCCCTGGCCGCAGGGGCACCCCTTCACCGGCCGCGACGCCTACGGCGCCTTCGCGTACGTCCGCCTCAAGCCCGGCGCCACCAGCCTCGGCTACCTCGTCATCGACAAGGACGGCACCAAGGACGTCGCCGCCGACCGCACCCTCGACCTCACCCGCGGCGGCGAGGTCTGGCTGGAACAGGGCCAGGAGGCCGCCCGCACCGACCGCCCCGCCTATCCGCCCCAGGACCAGGCCAAGGCCGTCCTCCACTACCAGCGTCCCGACGGCGCCTACGACGGCTGGGGCCTGCACGTGTGGACCGGCGCCGCCACCCCCACCGACTGGTCCAAGCCCCTCCTCCCCACCCGCACCGACTCCTACGGCGCCGTCTACGAGGTCCCCCTCGCCCCCGGCGCGACCAGCCTCAGCTACATCCTCCACAAGGGCGACGAGAAGGACCTCCCCGCCGACCAGTCCCTCGACCTCAGGGCCACCGGCCACGAGGTGTGGATGCTCGGCGGACGCGAGAAGTACCTCCTCCCGCAGCCCGCCGGATCCGGCGCCGCCCTCGACCTCACCAAGGCCGAGGCCGTCTGGATCGACCGCGACACCCTCGCCTGGAACGCCCCCGCGGCCGCCGCCTCCGCCCAGCTCCTCGCCTCCCACGACGGCCGCATCACCGCCGAGGGCGGCGTCCTGCACGAAGCCGGCGCCCCGTGGCTGCGCCTGACCCGCTCCGCCCTCACCCCGGCCCAGAAGCAGAAGTTCCCCCACCTGGCCGCGTACACCGCCTTTACCGTCGACCCCCGCGACCGGGACCGGGTCCGCGAAGCCCTGCGCGGCCAGCTCGTCGCGAGCGCCCGCGCCGCCAACGGGGCCGTCCTCGCCGCCACCGGCGTCCAGCTCGCCGGCGTCCTCGACGACCTCTACGCCGACCACGCGAAGAGCACCCCCCTCGGCCCCGTCTTCAAGGACGGCCGCCCCACCCTCTCCGTCTGGGCCCCCACCGCCCAGCGGGTCGAACTCGAACTCGACGGCCGCACCGTCCCCCTGCGCCGCGACGACACCACCGGCGTCTGGTCCGTGCGCGGCGAACGCTCCTGGACCGGCAAGCCCTACCGCTACGCCGTCACCGTCTGGGCCCCCAGCACCCGGCAGATCGTCCGCAACCTGGTCACCGACCCCTACTCCACCGCCCTGACCACCGACTCCGCATACAGCCTCGCCGTCGACCTGGTCGACCCGAAACTCGCCCCGCCCGGCTGGAAGGACCTGCGCAAGCCCGCCCCCGTCCCCTTCACCGGCGCCCAGATCCAGGAACTGCACATCCGCGACTTCTCCGTCGCGGACCCCACCAGCAGGCACCCCGGCCAGTACCTGGCCTTCACCGACACCGACTCCGCCGGCATGCGCCACCTGCGCGACCTGGCCGCCGCCGGCACCTCCTACGTCCACCTCCTGCCGGCCTTCGACTTCGCCAGCGTCCCCGAGGACCCGAAGGCCCGCACCACCCCCGCCTGCGACCTCAAGGTGTACGCCCCCGACTCCGAAGCCCAGCAGGCCTGCGTGGCGGCCGCCGCCGCCAAGGACGGCTTCAACTGGGGCTACGATCCGCTGCACTACACCGTCCCCGAGGGCTCGTACGCGAGCGACCCGAACGGCACCGCCCGCACCGTCGAGTTCCGCAGGATGGTGCAGTCCCTCAACGGCGCCGGGCTGCGCACCGTGATGGACGTGGTCTACAACCACACCGTCGCCTCCGGGCAGGCCGACCAGTCCGTCCTCGACCGCATCGTCCCCGGCTACTACCAGCGCCTCCTCGCCGACGGCAGCGTCGCCACCTCCAGCTGCTGCTCCAACACCGCGCCGGAGAACGCCATGATGGGCCGCCTCGTCGTGGACTCCGTCGTCACCTGGGCCCGGCAGTACAAGGTCGACGGCTTCCGCTTCGACCTCATGGGCCACCACCCGAAGGCCAACATCCTCGCCGTCCGCAAGGCCCTCGACGAGCTGACCGTCGCCAAGGACGGCGTCGACGGGAAGAAGATCGTCCTCTACGGGGAGGGCTGGAACTTCGGCGAGGTCGCCGACGACGCCCGCTTCGTCCAGGCCACCCAGAAGAACATGGCCGGCACCGGCATCGCCACCTTCTCCGACCGGGCCCGCGACGCCGTCCGCGGCGGCGGCCCCTTCGACGAGGACCCCCGCGTCCAGGGCTTCGCCACCGGCCTGTTCACCGACCCCAACGGCTCCCCGGCCAACGGCACCCCGGCCGAGCAGCGCGCCCGCCTCCTCCACGACCAGGACCTGCTCAAGGTCGGCCTGACCGGCAACCTGGCCCCGTACGCCTTCACCGACTCCACCGGTCGCCGCACCACGGGCGCCGGGCTGGACTACAACGGCGCCCCGGCCGGCTACGCGGCCGCCCCCGGCGACGCCCTCGCCTACGCCGACGCCCACGACAACGAGTCCCTGTACGACGCCCTGGCCTACAAGCTCCCCGCCGGCACGCCCACCGCCGACCGGGCCCGCATGCAGGTCCTCGCCCTGGCCACCGCCGCGCTCTCCCAGGGCCCGGCCCTCTCCCAGGCGGGCAGCGACCTGCTCCGCTCCAAGTCCCTGGACCGCAACTCCTTCGACAGCGGCGACTGGTTCAACGCCCTGCACTGGGACTGCCGCGACGGCAACGGCTTCGGCCGCGGCCTGCCGCCCGCCGCCGACAACCGCGCCAAGTGGCCCTACGCCAAGCCCCTGCTGACCGGCCCGGTCCCCGGCTGTACGGACATCGACGGGGCCTCGGCCGCCTACCGCGACCTGCTGAGGATCCGCACGACCGAACCCGCCTTCGCCCTCACCACGGCCCAGCAGGTCCAGGACCGGCTGTCGTTCCCGCTGTCGGGCCCGGCCGAGACCCCGGGCGTCCTCACCATGGCCCTCGGCGACCTGGTGGTCGTCTTCAACGCCACCCCCACCGCCCGGGCCCAGCGCGTCCCCGCCCTCGCCGGCACCGGCTACGCCCTCCACCCGCTCCAGGCGGCCGGCTCCGACCCGGCGGTCAAGGCGTCGGCGTACGACCGGACGACGGGGGAGTTCACCACCCCGGCGCGCACGGTCGCGGTGTTCAAGCGCTCCTGACCCCCACGCTCCCGACCCCACCCCCGAGGGGGAGGCACCGGCCGCCGTCCGGTACCTCCCCCTCGGCACGTTCCCGCGCCCCGCTCTCGCACGCCTCAGACGTCGAGGCGCCGCTCCAGCAGGATCACCCCGTACACCCGGCCGTCCGTGCCCCGCTTCGACGGGAACTCGCCCACGACCCGGTAGCCGGCGCCCTGGTAGTAGGACAGCAGCCGCGGGTTCGTCGACACGCAGTCCAACCGCGCCCGCTCCCGCCCGGTCCGGGCGATCCGCCGCTCGGCGTGTTCCAGGATCCGCAGGCCCGTCCCCGGAGGGGCCGTCTCGCGGTCCACCATCAGCCGGTGCACGTAGCCCGCCACCGGCGGCTGGACCCCCCAGGCCTCCTCGTCGGACCACCACAGCTCGTACGCCCCGACGACCTGCCCGTCCGGGTCCGCGGCGAGCCACACCTCCCCGTCGCGCATCTTCCCGCGGAAGTGCGCGGCGTCCTTCTCGCCCGGCTTCCACTGGTCGATGCCCTGCTTGCGCATCCACCGGGCGGCCTGGTCGTACAGCTTCACCAGGATTCCGGCGTCCTTCTCCTCGGCCGCCCGGAACACGATCCCGTCGTCAATGATCACGCGGGCATTATCGCCAGCCACGCCGCCCGGTCCCAGCCGCCCCCGGACGGACCGTCACCTGTCCGGTCCGCCCTCCCGCGGCCCCGGCACCAGTGCCGCCAGCCGTCCGACCAGCTCGCCGAAGGGCCCGTCGGCCGGCTCGCCGGCCAGGATGTCCACCAGGATCCCCGCCATCTCCGCGTCGTAGGCGGCGCTCACGGCGGCCAGCGCCGCGAAGTCGTGCACCAGCTGGAGTTCCAGCTCGGCCCGCGGGATCCGCCGCCCGTCCAGCCACAGCAGCGCCGTCGACTCGGCCAGCGACACCCAGGACCGCACCACCAGCTCCAGCCGGGCGGGGGGCTGCCGGACGCCGATGTGCAGCAGGATCTGCTCGTACGCGGCCTGCCGCACCTCGTCGATCATCGCGTTGGCCCGGCTGCTGCCGGCGGCGGGACCGCCGCGCAGCAACGCCGAGAAGCCGGGCCCGTGTTCGTCGACGAACGCGAAGTACCGGCCCATCACCCGCAGCAGCCGGGCGCCGAGCGGACCCTCGTGCGGTTCGACGAACCGCTCGGCCAGCTCGTCCGCGGCCCGCCGCAGCGCGGCCTCGTACAGGCTCAGCTTGCCCGGGAAGTAGTGGTAGACGAGCGGCCGGGATATCCCGGCCGCCGCCGCGATCTCGTCGATCGACACGTCGTCGGGGGAGCGGTGGCTGAACAGCTCCAGGGCAACCCCGATCAGCTGCTGCCGCCGCTCCTCGACACCCATCCTGCGCCGCACCCCGCTCGTCATGCCGACACCCTACTTCGAGGGCGGGCGGGCCACTTGTTCAGAGGTCCAGCGTCAGCCGCTCCGAGGCGGCGCGCGAGACGCACAGCAGCATGGAGTCCGCGCGCTCGTCGTCCGTCAGCAGCTCGTCGCGGTGGTCGACCGCGCCCGCCAGGACCCGGTGCCGGCAGGTCCCGCAGAAGCCCTGCTCGCAGGAGTACGGGGTGTCGGGCAGGACCCGGCGCACCGCGCTCAGCGCCGACTCGCCGGCCCCGACCTCCACTTCGCCGCCCGTGCGGGCCAGTTCGACGGTGAAGGCCCGCGCCGGGCCGGTCACCGCCGCGCCGAACCGCTCCAGGTGCACCGCCGAAGGGTCGGGCGCCGCCGCCCGGACCGCCTCCATCAGGGGCTCCGGCCCGCAGCAGTACACCAGCGCGTCCGGCCGGAGCCCGGCCAGCGCGGCCAGGTCGGGCAGGCCCGCCTCGTCCTGCGCGACGACCGTGACCCGGTCCCCGTACGCGGCGAGTTCGGGCAGGAACGGCATCGACGCCCGCGACCGGCCCCCGTACAGCAGGGTCCAGTCGGCGCCCGCCTCCGTGGCGGCGCGGAGCATGGGCAGGACCGGGGTGATGCCGATGCCGCCCGCGACGAAGGCGTACGAGGGGGCGGGCAGCAGCTCGAACCGGTTGCGCGGCGCCCGCACCTCCAGCTCGGCGCCCTCCACCAGCTGGGCGTGCGCCTCACGGGAGCCCCCGCGCCCGTCCTCGACCAGCCGGACCGCGATCGTGTACCGGCCGGCGTCGGCCGGGTCCCCGCACAGCGAGTACTGGCGCACCAGCCCCGACGGCAGCCGTACGTCCACGTGCGCGCCCGGGGTCCAGCCCGGCAGCTCGTCGGACTCCAGCACCAGCCGCAGCACCCCCTCGGCGGGCGCGGTGCGCGAGACGATCAGGGTGCGCAGCCAGCGGCGCGGGGAGCGGCCCGACACCGGGGTCTCCAGGGCGGGCAGCGGCCACAGGGGGGAGCGGCCGATGCGCTTGCGCAGGGCGCGCCGGGTGAGGACGGCGGCCCCCGCCACCGCCGTGACGGCCAGGGCCCGCCTCACGGCCGCACCCCGCCGTTGGCGCCGGGGGAGGAGGCGAGGTAGGCCACGGCCTGGGCGGTGGAGCCTTCCTGGGAGGGGTGGTAGGTCCGCGAGAGGTAGGTCGGGATCGACCGCAGCATGGCGCCCGTGGAGGGCAGGACCCCTCGCCGGCCCGCCCGGACGAACTGGCCCAGGGAGGCCTTGGCGCCCGGCCGCAGGGGGTCGTTCTCCATGAAGAAGCGGGCGCCGCGCTGCCACAGGAACACCAGGGCGGCGAAGGCGGTGGCCCAGGTCCGGGCGCGGCGGCGGTAGTTGCCGTCGACGTGCAGGAACAGGTCGAAGGCGACGGAGCGGTGCTCGACCTCCTCCGCGCCGTGCCAGCGCAGCAGGTCCAGCATCATCGGGTCGGCCCCGCGCCGGTCCAGCTCCCGCGCGTTGAGCACCCAGTCGCCGAGGAAGGCCGTGTAGTGCTCGATCGCGGCGATCATCGCGACGCGTTCCATCAGCCACCACTTCCTGGCCCGGCCGGGCGGCAGGGTGCGGTCGCCGAGGAGCTTCTCGAAGAGCCAGTCGACCTGGGCGGTGTAGGGGGTGGGGTCCAGGCCGAGGCGCTTGAGGTGGGGGAGCACGTCGTCGTGCGCGGCGGCGTGCATGGCCTCCTGCCCGATGAAGCCGACGACGTCCGCCCGCAGCCGCTCGTCCGTGATGTACGGGAGCACCTGCTTGTAGACGTGCACGAACCAGCGCTCACCGGCGGGCAGCAGCAGGTGCAGCACGTTGATGGTGTGCCCGGCGAACGGCTCGCCGGGCAGCCAGTGCAGCGGGGTGTCCTCCCAGGAGAAGGAGACGTTCCGTGCCTGGAGGTCCACGTGTTCCGACGCCACGGAGGCGGGCGCGAGCGGCGTATTAGACATGGCGTCAATGTACTGAGGGGTACGCGCCAGCAAAACCCCTCGGCAGCCCCGAATCCCCCCACGGGCGCGGGGAACCTAGGCCGTCTCTTCCGGATCTTGCCTGGCCCGCGCCGCCCGGCACCGCACCTCGCCGCCTTGGCGGGGCACCAAGTACGTCCAGTACGGCGGCGC
>NZ_JBVILR010000027.1:0-114196 GCF_055580265.1 Streptomyces sp. NPDC032091
TTTCGGGCCCTCGACGCTTGGGCGGGCCCCCCCTTCCTTGGCTGTCTTTTTTCCCCCGCCAAGGCGCCGAGGTGCGGTGCCGGGCGGCGCGGGCCAGGCACGATCCGGAAGAGACGGCCTACGCCGCCCGGTCCGGGCGGGTGAGTGCCCGCATCGCCGTGGTGAAGGCGTCCCGGCAGCGCAGCCAGTCCGGGTCCGGGGCGGGGGCGTGCAGGTCGACGAGCTTGGGCAGCAGGTCCGCGGAGAAGGCCCGGGCCGCCTCGGCCGGGAGCAGCGAGGGCAGGTTGTCGATGGCGATCACGTCGACCGGCCGGCCGCCTCCGCGCAGCCGGCGGGCCGGGGCCGCCCAGTCGGTGAGGCGGTCGTAGACGGGCAGCAGGTGCAGTTCTGATCCTGTGTCACAGGTGATGTCGGCGATCACCGAGAGCCGGCCGGTACCGGACTCCAGGTCGGCGGGGGTCAGGAACGGCGGCACGGGCCGGGTGGTGAGCACGGCGTTGACCAGGATGTCGTGGTCCAGCAGTGCGGCCCGGTCCAGCCGGCGGGTCGCCCCGCGCCCCCAGCGGGTGACCGCGATCCCGGCGGTGGCGAGGGCGTCGCAGGCGCCGCGCCCGCTGCGCCCGCCCGCGCCGATCACCAGGGCCCGTAACCCGTCGGCCGGCGCGTCGCGCAGCCGGGCGTCCAGCTCCGGCCGGGGCGCCGGGACCAGGGGCGCCGTGAGCCGGCCCCGGGCGTGCAGGGCGGCCAGGGCGGCGCCCGCGTACCCGGCCCAGTAGCCGAAGGCGGCCAGCCGGCGGCCCTGCGCGTCGGCCAGGTACTCCAGGTCGAGCAGGGTCCCGCCGCCCGCGGCGAACCGGCGCAGCAGTCCGGGGGCCTGGGGCTGGCCCTTGTAGGCGTGGCCGAAGTAGACGTGCCGGTGGTGCAGGGCCTCGGGCGCCGGCGGGAGTTCCTTGAGGCCGAGGACGTACGCCGATCCGGGTGCGGCCCGCGTCCAGGAGCCGGCCGGCACGGTGCGGCAGCCGGCGGCGGCGTACGCGTCGAGCGGGAAGACGCGGTGACCGGAGTCCTCCACGGTGATCCGTACGCCCTGCCGGACGAGGAACCCGGCGTCGTCGGGGGTCAGCGGCGCGCGCCGCTCGGTGGGTCGGGTCTCGCTGCGCATCCACAGCTGCGGGGTTTCGGCCATCGCTGTACCACCTGTCCGGTCAGAGGGGTGGGGCGGGCAGAGGAGCGGGGGCGAGCCGGCGCTCTAGCGATGTCTTTCCGCGTCCTGTACGCCGTACGCCGGATCGGGCCGGCAACTCCGGGCCCCCTGGCACCCCGTGCCCCGCCGCGCCCCCAGGGCCTCAGCACCACCCTCGGTACGGCCGTGGCGGGGCCGGGGTCACCGTTCCGCGAGGAGCTCCCGCAGCGGGGTCCGGGTGCCCTCCGCGTAGGCCGTGCGCAGGGCCTCCGGGGACAGGCGCAGCCGCAGGACGCGTTCGGCGCGCGGGGCGCGCGCGGAGGCCGGGCGGTGTCCGGAGACCGCGCCGAGCAGCCGGGCGGCGAACTCGTAGCGGCCCAGGTCGGCCTCCATCTGGGCCAGCAGCTCCGCCGACAGGGCCTGGCCCAGCCGGTCCCCCAGGGCGAACTGGGTCTCCAGGGAGCGCAGCAGCCAGGTGCGGGCCAGCGCGGGGCGGCCCTCGCGGCGCTGGAGCAGAGCCTGCGCGTAGCCGGCCCAGGAACGGGCCCACAGGTCGGGGCCGTCGGAGGTGCCCTCGGTGAACGGGAGGGCCTGCGGGTCGGTATGTGCGACGGCCATCGCCAGGGCGGCCTCCAACGCCGCCCGGCCGGGCCCGAACTCGGGCTCCTCCGGCAGCAGTTCGAGGGCCTCGCGGTACTCCTCGGCGGCCTCGGCGGGCCGGTCCCGCCACAGGGCGACGGTACCCCGGACGTGCGCGAGGTAGGCCAGGACGGCGTCCTCCCCCTCCTGCACGGCCGCCGTCCAGGCCTCCACCAGCAGCGGATCCGCCTCCTCCGCCTGGCCGAAGCTCGCCACCAGCCAGGCCGCCAGCCACAGCGGCCGGGCCGGCCGGGGCGCCGGGTGCGCCGCCAGGGCCCGCTCCAGATGGCCGCGCCCCTCCTCCATGAGCCCGCAGGCGGACCAGAGGAACCACAGCGACACGGCGATCTCCAGCGCGCCGGCCGGGCCGGCCGGCGAGCCGGGGTCCATCGCGAGCCGCAGCTCGGGCAGCTCCCGCAGGGCCAGGGCGCGTGCCTCCAGCTGCGCCCCCGACCGCCACAGCTGCGCGGCCCGTTCGGCGCTGACGCGGCACCGCTCGTGGTGGCGGCGGGCGGCGATGGCCGCGTCGCCGCGCGGACCGCGGGCCGGCCGCCGGGCCGCGTAGGCCCGTACGGCCAGCGGCAGCCGGTAGCGGCCGGCGTGCCCGGGCTCCGCCAGCAGGGCGGGGGCCAGCCGGCGCAGGGCCTGGACCGCGGCGTCCGGGCCGAGCTCGCCGAACCCGCACACCTCCGCGACTGCGGCCTCGTCGAAGGAGCCCGCGAAGACCGGGAGCCGCTCCCACAGCAGCCGCTCCCCGGCCGGTGCCAGCCGGCACAGGCGCAGCGCGTCCGCCCCGCCGGCCCGCCCGGCGCCGCCGGCGAGGAACCCCAGCGGATCGGCGGTCAGCCGGCGCAGCGCCTCGGCGGGTCCGTGGCGGCGGGCCCGGGCGGCCGCGAGCTCCAGTACCCCGGGGATCCCGTCGAGGGCGCGGCACAGGGCGGCCACGGCCCCGGCGTTGTGCTCGGTGAGCTCGAAGCGGGGGTCGGCCCCGCGCGCCCGCTCCGCGTAGAGGCGTACGGCGGCGTAGCGGGCGACCGCGGCCGGCGGGAGCGGGGCGTCCGGGTCGTCGGGCGCGGGGGGCAGGGGCAGCGGGCCGACGGCGAGCAGGGCCTCTCCGTCCACTCCGAGGATCCGCTGCGATGTGGCCAGAATCCGTACCCCGGCGCAGCGTGCGAGCAGCTCTTCCACGAGCTCACCGGCCCGTTCGCCGAGCTGCTCGCCACCGTCGAGGACCAGGAGCGCCTCGCGCCCGGCGAGTCCCTCGCACAGCTCCGCGGCCAGGGTGCCCGCACGGGCGGACGACAGCCGGGACAGGCCGGCCCAGACGATGTCGGCGCCGCTCCCTCCGCAGAGCTCGCGGGCGGTGCGCACGGCGACCCGGGTCTTGCCCACTCCGGCCGGGCCCGTGAGCGTGACCAGGCGTTCTGTGGCCAGCAGGGCCCGGGCACGCGCGACTTCGCCGGCCCGCCCGACGAGGCTGGACAGCTCGGCGGGCACCGCTTGAAGCACGCTTGAGCCGGCCTCCCCCATACGTCCTCCCGCTGCTCTCCTGGGGCTGCACACGTCCGTCCCGTCCGGCCCGACCGTCCGATGCGGCGGTTCGGCGTATGAAGAGAGATGATCAGTCGAAAGTCCGGTTAACCGGTCCGGGGCCGGGAAAACCGCCAGGGGTAAGTATGAACTCGGCCATTTCCACCATTGACGACACCGACCGGGCGCTCGTGCACGCGCTCCAGCTCGCCCCCCGCGCCAGCTGGGAGCGGCTGGCCCCGGTGCTCGGGGCGCGCCCGGAGACTCTGGCGCGCCGCTGGGAGCGGATGACGTCGGCCGGGGAGGCATGGGTTTCGGGGCTGGGGCTGCGGACGGGGAACCATGCGCCCTGTATGGCCTGGGTGGAGGTGATGTGCGCGGCGGGCACCTCGCCGGCGGTGGGCGCGGCCCTGACGGGGGACCCCCACACGCTGGGGGTGGAGCACACGACGGGCGGGCGCGACCTGCTGGCCTTCGTGGCCGTACCGGACCTGCACATGCTGTTCCGCTACCTCTCGTTCCGGGTCCAGCGGATCCCCGGGGTGACCGGCACCCGCTCCTCGATGGTCACGGCCGTGCACTCGGCTCCCGACCGCTGGCGGATGGACCACCTGTCGCCGGCCCAGACCGCCCTGCTGACCGGGCGGACGCGGCGCGCCCCGGGGCCGCCGGGCCCGGGGGCCCCGACGGTCGCCCCGGTCCCGGAGGAGGACCGGCCGCTGATGATGGCACTGGCCGCGGACGGGCGGCGCAGCGTGGCCTCGCTGGCGCGGGAGTCGGGGATGAGCGAGTCGACCGTACGGCGGCGGCTGGGCCGGCTGGAGGCGGGGCAGAGCCTGCGCTACAGCTGTGCGATGGCCTCGGGGCTGTCCGGCTGGCCGGTGTCGGCGACCCTGTGGGCGGAGGTGCGCGAGCACGAGGTGCCCGACTGCGCGGCGGTGGCGGCGGGGCTGCGCGAGACCCGGACCTGTATGTCGGTGAGCGGCACGTGGAACTTCGTGATCAGCGCCCGGCTGCGCACCATCGAGGGGCTGGCGCGCTACACCGCCGACCTGTCACGGCGGCTGCCGGGGCTGCGGATCACCGATACCGCGGTGGCCCTGCACGTCCGCAAGTCGGAGGCGCAGGAGCTGGACCAGTGGGGGCGGCGGGTACGGACGGTGCCGCCGGACATCTGGACGGACCCGGCGCCGGGGGTGCCGGACGACCGGACCTGAGCCGTACGACCGCACCCGCGACGGCGCCCCCGGCGGGCGGGGGGGGGGGGGGGGGGGGGGGGGGAAAGGGGGGGGGGGGGGGGGCCCCCCCCCCCCCCCCCCCCACACCCGCCGGGGGCGGGGTGCGCGGGTCCTCAGTGCACGAAGGCCGGTTCCGGGGCGGGTTCCGCCGCGGTCCTGCGGACTCCGAGGTGGTTGAAGGCCAGGTTGAGCAGGATGGCGACCACGCAGCCGGTGCTGATGCCGGAGTCGAGGACGACGAGGAGGTCCTTCGGGAAGGCGTGGTAGAAGTTCGGCGCGGCGATCGGGATCAGGCCGATGCCGACCGAGGCGGCGACGATCAGGGCGTTCTCGCCCTTCTCCATGGCCGCGCCCGCCAGGGTCTGGATGCCGCTGGCCGCCACCGAGCCGAAGAGGACGATGCCGGCGCCGCCCAGGACGGGCAGCGGGACGACCCCGATGACGGAGGCGGCCACCGGACACAGGCCCAGCAGGATCAGGATGCCGCCGCCCGCGGCGACGACGAAGCGGCTGCGGACCTTGGTCATGGCGACGAGTCCGATGTTCTGCGCGAAGGCGCTGCACATGAACCCGTTGAACAGGGGGCTGAGCGCGCTGCCGAGGGTGTCGGCGCGCAGGCCGCCCTCGATGGTCCTCGCGTCGGCCGGGCGGCCCACGATCCTGCCGAGGGCCAGGATGTCGGCGGTGGACTCGGTCATGCAGACCAGCATCACGATGCACATCGAGATGATCGCCGCGACCTGGAACTGGGGGGCGCCGAAGTGGAAGGGGGTCGGGAAGCCGACGAGGTCCGCGTTCCGGACGGCGTCGAAGTGCGCCATGCCCAGCGGTATCGCGATGAGGGTGCCCGCGACCAGGCCGAGCAGGATGGAGATCTGCTGGAGGAACCCGCGCAGCAACTTGCGCATCACCAGGACGATCGCCAGGGTCAGGGCGGCCATGCCGATGTTCTTCATGGAGCCGTAGTCGGCGGCGGTGCGGTTGCCGCCCTGGGACCAGTTGAAGGCCACGGGCAGCAGGGAGACGCCGATCAGGGTGATGACGGTGCCGGTGACCACGGGCGGGAAGAACCGGACGAGCTTGCCGAAGTAGGGGGCGGCGAGGAACCCGACGACTCCGGCGACGATGATCGCGCCGAAGATGACGGGAATGGCGTCGTGCCCCTGCCCCTTGCCGATGGCGATCATCGGGGTCACACCGGCGAAGGAGACGCCGTTGACGAAGGGGAGTTTGGCGCCGATCTTCCAGAACCCGAGGGTCTGGAGGAGGGTGGCGAGCCCGGCGGTGAAGAGGGAGGCGCCCATCAGGAAGGCGGTCTCGGTCGCGGAGAGGCCCACGGCGGGGCCGACGATCATGGGCGGGGCCACGACACCCGCGTACATGGCGGCCACGTGCTGGAGGCCGCTGGTGAACATGCGGAGCGGAGGCAGGGTCTCGTCGACCGGGTGCTTCTCCTCCGGTACTGCGACTGCATCTTTGCGGAACCTGGGCGCATCGGCCACGGCTTCCTCCGGTCGGTTAGACACGTCGGCAGGGACGTGGGTGTCAGGGAGGTGGTGCGAAAGCGTGCTGGTCGAGCCTGTATGGAGTTGTGGGTGGAGCGACTTCCTGGTCCCAAGGGGTGCGGAATCGATTCGCCCAAAAACCGGTTCCACGCGGTGGTGCCAGCCCGGTCAGGGCTGGGGGTGCCGTGGCGTCGGCGCGGGTGACGCGCCGTGCTGGGGTGTGGTGTCACGAGTCACCGCCCCCGGGGGCGCCGTCGGATCTCTCCTCGGGCGCTTCCCGGGAACGGCTGCCGCGGACCCCGCTCGGGTCCGCGGCCGCCGGCCGAGGGCCGTCCCCCCCGGCCGGACTCCGTGGGGGTCAGGCCTGCGCGGAGATCCGGGCCAGGCGCTGGGCCTCCGCGCGGGTGGACACCGCGATGGCGTCCTCGTCCGCGAAGAGCAGCCGGTTGTTCTCGACGATCTGCTTGCCGTTGACGAACGAGGCGGTGACCGGGGCGGCCGCGCCGAAGACGAGCGCGGTGACCGGGTCGGCGATCGAGGAGTGCAGGAAGGTGTTCAGGTTCCACAGCACCAGGTCGGCGCACTTGCCGACCTCCAGCGAACCGATGTTGTCGGCGCGGCCGAGGACCTGGGCGCCGCCGTAGGTGCCCAGGCGCAGCGACTGGCGGGCGTTGAGCGCGGCCTCGCGGTGCACCGGGTTCAGGCGGTTGATCAGCAGCGCGTTGCGCAGCTCGGTGTGCAGCTCACCGGACTCGTTGGAGGCGGTGCCGTCCACGCCGAGGCCGACCGGGACACCGGCGGCCAGCATGTCCGGGACGCGGGCGATGCCGGCGGCCAGCCGCGCGTTGGAGGAGGGGCAGTGCGCGACACCGGTCTTGGTGCGGGCGAACGCGGCGATGTCGGAGTCGTTCATGTGGACGCTGTGCGCCATCCACACGTCCTCACCGAGCCAGCCGGTCGACTCGAAGTAGTCGGTCGGGCCCATGCCGAAGAGCTCGTGGCAGAACTTCTCCTCCTCGACGGTCTCCGAGCCGTGCGTGTGCATGCGCACACCGAGGCGGCGGGCCAGCTCGGCGCCCTGCTTCAGCAGCTCGGTGGAGACCGAGAAGGGGGAGCACGGGGCGACGGCGACCTGGGTCATCGCGTCGAAGGAGGCGTCGTGGAACTTCTTGATGGTCGCCTCGGTGTCCGCGAGGGCACCTTCGAGGGTCTCGACGGCGTGGTCCGGCGGCAGGCCGCCGTCCTTCTCGCTGCGGTCCATGGAGCCGCGGGCGAGGGTGAAGCGGACGCCCATCTCGGACGCGGCGCGGATGATCGCGCCGGAGAGGTCGCCGGAGTTCTTGGGGTAGACGTAGTGGTGGTCCATCGCGGTGGTGACACCGCCGCGGGCCATCGCGGCCAGGGAGCCCTGGGCCGCCGTGTACGCCATCTGCTCGTCGATGCGCGCCCAGGTCGGGTACAGGGCGACGAGCCAGTTGAAGAGGTTGTGGTCGGTGGCCAGGCCACGCGTGATCCACTGGTAGAAGTGGTGGTGCGTGTTGACCAGACCGGGGGTCACGAGGTGCCCGGTGCCGTCGATGCGGCGGACGACGTTGTCGAGGTTCTCGGGGGCTTTGCCCGCGCCGACGAACTCGATCTTGTTGCCTGCGATGACGACGTGACCCGAGGCGTACTCGGTGTCGTTGGCGTCGACGGTCGCGATCGCACAGTTCTCGATGACGGTGCGCGCTACGGCGCCGTCATGGGCTGCCGATGCTGCCATGGGACTTCCTCGTGCTTTCAGTGGCGGTGCGGGCACGGCAAAGCCCTGGGGATTTGAGTGCCGGAGCCGGGGGCCTGACAGCTGACAGTACTGCCGCCCCGTGTGGTGCGTCCGGGTGCCGATTCAGGAAGCTGTGGGGTGTCGCCCCGGGGCCACTGCGGAGCCCCGGGACGCGCGTGCGCTGCTCAGAGGTTGGTCATGTCCACGGGGATACGGGCGTCGGCGCCGTCGCGGAGGACCGTCGCCTCGATCAGACCGTACGGACGGTCCGCGGCGAAGTACACCTCGTTGTCGTTCTTGAGGCCGAAGGGCTCCAGGTCGACGAGGAAGTGGTGCTTGTTCGGGAGCGAGAAGCGGACCTCGTCGATCTCCGAACGGTGGTTGATGATGCGCGAACCCATCTGGTACAGGGTCTGCTGGAGCGACAGGGAGTAGGTCTCCGCGAAGGCCTGGAGCATGTGCTTCTTGGTCTCGGCGTAGGACTTCTCCCAGTTGGGCATCCGCTGCTCGTCGTCGGTCCAGTTGAAGCGCCAGCGGCCCGACACCTGGGTGGCCAGGATGCGGTCGTACGCCTCCTGCAGGGTCGTGTACTTGTCCTTCACGTAACCCCAGAACTCGGAGTTCGTGGAGTTCATGACGATCAGGTCCTTGAGGCCGGAGATGACCTCCCAGTTCTGGCCGTCGTACGTGATCTGGGTGACGCGGGTCTCCATGCCCTTGCGGACGAAGGAGTGGTTGACCTCGTCGGAGCCGATGAACTTGGAGTTGGCGTCCGAGGTGGCGATCCGGTCCCAGGCGTACTCCTCGATCCTGATGCGCGCGCGCTGGATCGGCTCCTGGCTGTTCACGAACCAGCGGGCCAGGTGGATGCCGAACTGCTCGGCGGACTCGATGCCGTACTCCTTGGCGAACGCGTACACCGTGTTCTTGGTGGTGTCCGTCGGGAGGACGTTGGCGTTCGAGCCGGAGTAGTGGACGTCGTCCATGTCGCCGGAGAGGGCGACCGAGACGTTCAGGTCCTTGATGTGGTGCGTGTCGCCGTCCCGCGTGATCTTGACGACGCGGTTCTCTGCTTTGCCGTACTGGTTCTGGCCCAGAATCGTGGCCATGCTAGCTCCCTCGGTAAACGGAGTAGCCGAACGGGTTGAGCAGCAGCGGTACGTGGTAGTGCTCGCCCGGGTTCACCGCGAAGGTGATGGTTACCTCGGGGAAGAACGCACCGCTGTCCCTTACGCGGGGGGCGTCCTGCTGCGCCTCGGCTTGCTTCTTTGAGAAGTACGTCTCGGTCTCGAAGTCGAGACGCACGTGTGTGGTGCCCTCCGGCAGGGCCGGCAGGTCCTTGCAGCGCCCGTCGGCGTCGGTGGCGGAGCCGCCCAGGGCCGCCCACTCGCCGTCCAGGCCCGTACGGGCCGACAGGGAGATGGCGACGCCCTCGGCGGGGCGGCCGATGCTGGTGTCCAGAATGTGCGTGGACACCGACGCGGTGGTCTCGGTGCTCATGTTCACTCTCCTTCTGCGAGCTCGACGAGTCGGGTCAGACGGATCCGGTTGATCTTCACGAGTTCGCCGCGGGCGATCTCTCGCTCCTGCTCCGGCGTGTTCTCGATCCGGACCTTGACCGCGTCCCGCATGAACTCACCGGTGGCACCGGTGGCGCAGATGAGGAACACGTGGCCGAACTTGTCCTGGTAGGCCAGGTTCAGTTCGAGGAGCTCCTTCTTGAGCTCCTCCGAGGCACCGGCCATGCCACGCTGCTCGCGGGCGGAGGTCGGGTCTCCCGGCTTCGGCCGGCCGATCGGCGCGTGGCCTCCCATCGCCTCGCCCAGGTCGTCCGCGGTGAGCTCGGCCATGGCGGCCTCGTTCGCGGCGAAGAGGGAGTCGGCGGCGGCGAAGGGGCGCTGGGCGAGCATCTTGCTCCCCCACGCCGAACTGGCGCACACCTCGTGCAGCTCGGCCGTGGCCTCGCTGTCGTCCAAGGCGTTGAACCGGGTCAGACCCGGGGTCGGGCTCGAAGTCACGGTAGGCCTCCGTGGCCTGTTGTTGCTTTGACGGGCTGCGCATAGCTAACGCCCTCGACAACACGGCGTCAACACTTTGTTGAAACTTCGCGTACACAAAAGCCGCCGCCCGGGTGAATTGGGCGGCGGCTCGTGACCGTCGGTGGAGCGTCCCTCACTCGGGGCTGTTCTGTTTCGATGCCTTGGCAGGCCGATTCTGAGCGCCGGACTCCCGGTTCAAATAGTTGTAGACCGTGAAACGGCTGACACCCAGGGCCCCCGCGACCGTTTCCACGCCATGGCGCACGGCGAAGGCGCCCCGCGCCTCCAGTATGCGTACCACGTCCTGCTTGGACTTCCGGTCGAGCTGCGCCAGCGGCACGCCGTGGCGCCGTTCCAGCGCCGCCAGGATGTGGTCGAGCGAGTCGGAGAGCTGCGGCAGCCGCACCGCCAGCACCTCCTGGCCCTCCCAGCTCAGCACGACGTCGTCGGGTTCGGCGCGGGCGGGGTCCATCAGCTCGCCGCCCATCGCGTCCACCAGCGGCTTGACCGCGGTGACGAACGGGTGGTCGCGGGGCTCGGTCATGCTCCGTCCTCACCGATCACGTTGACCTGGAGCGAGACGCGCGTGGCGCCGGCGTCCAGCGCGTCGCGCAGCAGCGCGGCCACCGCCTTCAGCACCGGGTCGGAATCGCCCTCGGCCGTATTGCCGAAGGGGCCCACGTCGACCGCGTCCAGCTGGGCCTTCTGGATGACCTCGCGGGCGGCCACGGCGTGGGCGGGGGCCTCTTCGAGGTCGAAGGGCTCGGTCGTGAACTCCACTCTCAATCGCACGCCGCCCAAGCTACCGGGCGGTCGTGAGATTCCGGGAGCCGGCACTTGACAAGTCGGACGCTCTGCTTGCAGTCTTCCATCAAGCAGAAAGTAACTTCCGCAATACGGAAGGAGCGCACACCCCTCATGGGATACTCGGACCAGCGCTTCGATGTGAACCTTTCGATCCTCTTCACGGAACTCCCGCTCCTGGAGCGCCCCGCGGCCGCCGCCGCGGCGGGCTTCACCGCGGTCGAGCTGTGGTGGCCCTGGATCGAGACCCCCACCCCCGCCCAGGAGGAGCTCGACGCTCTCAAGAAGGCTCTTGAGGACGCCGGCACCCAGCTGGTGGGCCTGAACTTCTACGCCGGCCGGCTCCCCGGCCCGGACCGCGGCGCGGTCTCGGTGCCGGGCGAGGAGTCGGACCGCTTCAACGCCAACATCAACGTCGCGGCCGACTTCGCCGCCTCGGTCGGCTGCAAGGCGCTCAACGCCCTCTACGGCAACCGCGTCGAAGGCGTGGACCCGGCCGTCCAGGACGAGCTGGCCCTGAAGAACCTGGTCGTCGCGGCCCAGGCCGCGGACCGGGTGGGCGCGATCCTCCTGATCGAGACCCTCAACAAGCCGGAGTCGCCGCTCTACCCGCTGGTGAGCGCCCCGGCCGGCATCGAGGTGGTGGACAAGGTGAACGAGGCCACCGGCCTCGGCAACGCCAAGTTCCTCCTCGACCTGTACCACCTGGCGATGAACGATGAGGACCTCTCCGAGGTCATCGAAAAGTACGCCGCCAAGACCGGACACGTCCAGATCGCGGACAAGCCCGGACGCGGTGCCCCCGGCACCGGCGAGCTGCCCCTTGAGGACCTCCTCGACCAGCTCAAGAAGGCCGGCTACCAGGGCTTTGTCGGCCTGGAGTACAAGGCCGCCGACGCCGCGGCCTCCTTCGACTGGCTGCCGGCCGAGGCCCGCGCCGCCAAGTAAGAGGACAAAGTCCGGGCGATCAGCCAGGCACCTCACGCACTTTTCGTACAAAGCTTGAAGAAGAAGGACCTCATCATGAGCAACCTCGCCGCCCTCCCGAAGATTGCCTGGATCGGACTCGGCATCATGGGCTCCCCCATGTCCGAGAACCTCCTGAAGGCCGGCTACTCGGTCACCGGCTTCACGCTGGAGCAGGACAAGCTGGAGCGCCTGGCCGCCGCCGGCGGCACCGCCGCCGGCTCGATCGCCGAGGCCGTCGCGGACGCCGACGTCATCATCACGATGGTGCCCGCCTCCCCGCAGGTCGAGGCCATCAACTACGGCCCGAACGGCATCCTGGAGAACGCCAAGTCCGGCGCGCTCATCATCGACATGTCGTCGATCACCCCGCAGACCTCCGTCGACCTGGCGAAGAACGCCGCCGAGAAGGGCATCCGCGTCATCGACGCCCCGGTGTCCGGCGGCGAGGCCGGCGCCATCGAGGCCGTGCTGTCGATCATGGTGGGTGGCGAGCAGGCCGACTTCGACGCGGCCCTGCCGATCCTCGAGGCCCTCGGCAAGGTCATCGTCCTGTGCGGTCCGCACGGCTCCGGCCAGACGGTGAAGGCCGCCAACCAGCTCATCGTCGCGGTGAACATCCAGGCGTGCGCCGAGGCCGTGGTCTTCCTGGAGAAGTCCGGCGTGAACCTCGAGGCCGCCCTCGACGTCCTCAACGGCGGTCTGGCCGGCTCCACGGTCCTGACCCGCAAGAAGGACAACTTCCTGAACCGCGACTTCAAGCCCGGTTTCCGGATCGACCTGCACCACAAGGACATGGGCATCGTCACCGACGCCGCCCGCAACGTCGGCGCCGCCCTGCCCGTCGGCGCGGTCGTGGCCCAGCTGGTCGCCTCCCTGCGCGCCCAGGGTGACGGCGGCCTGGACCACTCCGCCCTGCTCCGCGCGGTCGAGCGCCTCTCCGGCGCCCAGGTCTGATCCCCAGCGGCCCGCTGCCCCGGGCCGCCTCCCCCTCACGGGGGCCCGAGTTTCCGGATGGTGCCGGTGCTGACACCTGTCCTGTCGCGCCCAAGCGCCGGCACCGTCCGGATTACCTCCTCATTCTTTCTTTCAACAAACTGTTGACGACGCGTTCACGCCGAATTTAGGCTGTTCCGCATGACGGAAGACGCTTTCCGTCGCAGTTACCCGTACGGAAGGTCACCATGTCGAAGCGCACGCTGACGACCGAGTCCGGCGCCCCGGTCGCCGACAATCAGAACTCCGCCACCGCCGGCGTCGGTGGCCCGCTCCTGATCCAGGACCAGCAGCTCCTTGAGAAGCTCGCCCGCTTCAACCGTGAGCGCATCCCGGAGCGCGTGGTGCACGCCCGCGGCTCGGCCGCGTACGGCTACTTCGAGGTGACCGACGACGTCACCGCCTACACCTCGGCCAAGTTCCTCTCCGAGGTCGGCAAGAAGACCGAGACCTTCCTGCGGTTCTCCACCGTGGCCGACTCCCTCGGTGGCGCGGACGCCGTCCGCGACCCGCGCGGCTTCGCGCTGAAGTTCTACACCGAGGACGGCAACTACGACCTCGTCGGCAACAACACCCCGGTGTTCTTCATCAAGGACCCGATCAAGTTCCCCGACTTCATCCACTCCCAGAAGCGCGACCCCTTCACGGGCAAGCAGGAGCCGGACAACGTCTGGGACTTCTGGGCGCACGCCCCCGAGGCGACGCACCAGATCACCTGGCTGATGGGTGACCGCGGCATCCCGGCGTCCTACCGCCACATGAACGGCTACGGCTCCCACACCTACCAGTGGACCAACGCCCAGGGCGAGGCCTTCTTCGTCAAGTACCACTTCAAGACGAACCAGGGCATCCGCTGCCTGTCGGCCGAGCAGGCCGCCGAGCTCGTCGGCAAGGACGCGAACTCGCACCAGACCGACCTGCTCCAGGCCATCGAGCGCGGTGTGAACCCGAGCTGGACCCTCTACGTCCAGGTCATGCCGGCCGCCGAGGCCGCGGACTACCGCTTCAACCCGTTCGACCTCACCAAGGTGTGGCCGCACGCCGACTACCCGCTGCAGCGCGTGGGCCGCCTGGTCCTCGACCGCAACCCGGACAACGTCTTCGCCGAGGTCGAGCAGTCCGCGTTCTCCCCGAACAACTTCGTCCCGGGCATCACCGCCTCGCCGGACAAGATGCTCCAGGGCCGCCTGTTCGCGTACGCCGACGCCCAGCGCTACCGCCTCGGTGTGAACCACACCCAGCTGCCGGTCAATGCCCCGAAGGCGACCAAGGCCGACAACTACGGCCGCGACGGCGTCATGGCGCTGCGCAACGGCTCGCGCCACGACAAGAACTACGAGCCCAACTCGTACCAGGGTCCGGCCGAGACCGGTCTCGCGCTCGGCGCCCCGAAGGCCGTCTCCGGCTACACGGGCACCCACGAGGCCCCGGCCCACACCAAGGACGACGACTTCTTCCAGGCCGGCGAGCTCTACCGCCTGATGTCCGAGGCCGAGAAGCAGCGTCTGGTGGCGAACATAGCCGGCGGCCTGTCGCAGGTCACGCTGGAGGACGTCATCGAGAAGAACCTGGCTCACTTCCACGCCGCGGACGCCGACTACGGCCGCCGCGTCGAGGAGGCCGTGCGCGCCCTGCGCGACGCCTGAGCCCCACAGATGTACCGGGGGCCTGACGGGAGGTCAGGCCCCGGGTGCTGAGCCCGCACCGCGGACCCGGATGAGGGGTGGTACGTGGTGAGGGCAGGACGAGGACCGTGGCGAGCGTGCGAGCCAGTGCGGTGGTAATGGGTTCCGAGGCCCGTCTCTTGACCTGAGGGAGACGACGCCGGAGTTCTCGTCGCCCGCCCGCCACGGTCCCAGCCACTCCTCTTGTACAGGGGCCACGCACAGGGTCCCCTGTACAAGAGGAGAACCGACCTCCCCCCATGTCTCCGCCCGGCGGTGCGAACGTCCTGTCGCGCCAGCCTCGCTCCGTCGGGCGGTAACAACCAGAGCGCCGAGTCACGGACGGTCCCGTGACTCGGCGCTTTGTCGTACCCGGTGCCGCGTCCTCTAGAGAGAGCCCGCGGCCCTGCGGATGAGGTCCAGGACCTCCTGCGGCCGGGACAGCATGGGGACGTGCGAGGAGTCGACCTCCGCGACGGTGGCGCCCATCCGCTGGGCGGCGAAGCGCTGGAGCTCGGGGTTGACCGCACGGTCCCGCGTGGTGACGAGGAACCAGCTGGGCCTGGTCCGCCAGGCCGGCTCGCCGACCGAGGAACCCAGGACCTCCGCGCGGGGCGCGCCCTGCGTCGCCCACACCAGGCGCTGCTCCTCCTCCGGCAGGTCGCCGCAGAAGTCGGAGATGCCGTCACGGGAGATCCAGATGCGGCCGTCCTCGCTGTCCAGGTGCGAGAAGAGCGGCGGCGGGTCGAACTTGCCGATCAGCGCCTCGGGGGTCTCCCCGGTGTCCGGCCCCAGCGCGGCGATGTACACGAGCCCCGCGACCCTCTCGTCCGTGCCGGCGGCGGTGATGACGTACCCGCCCCAGGAGTGCCCGACGAGGAGGGCCGGGGCGCTGACGCGGGCCAGCGCACGGTGGACGGCGTCCACGTCCCCGTCCAGGGAGTCCAGGCTGTTCTGCGCGGAGACCACCTCGTGCCCCTCGCGCTGGAGGACCGGGATCAGCTTGCTGTAACAGGATCCGTCGGCCCACAGGCCGTGGGCGAAGACGATGCTCGGCTTGCCGGTCGACATCTGCGTGCTCCTGACGTGACGTGGGAAGACGGCACGGGCCGCGGGAGGCGGCCGCGCACACCGGCAAGTCCACACCAGGACCCGGCGACCCGCATCTCGGAGGCGGACGCCGGAGGGGAACGCCGGAGGGGAACGCGGAGCGGCCCCCGCCCCTCCTGCCGGAGGGACGGGGGCCGCTTCGTGGCGCTGCCGCGGCGGATCAGACCTGGAGGGCCTTGATCGCGGTCGGGGCGTGGCCCGGCTCGGTCGCGAGCTCCTCGAACTCGGTGACGTCGCTCATGTCGACCGTCTTGCTCATCGCGATGTTGGTGACGCGCTCCAGGATGGCCTCGACGACGACCGGGACCTGGAACTCCTGCGCCAGCTTCTTGGCCTCCTCGAAGGCCTCGCCCAGCTTCTCCGGGTCGGTGACGCGGATGGCCTTGACGCCCAGGCCCTCGGCGACCTTGACGTGGTCGACGCCGTAGACGCCGATCTCCGGGGTGTTGATGTTCTCGAACTCCAGGTTGACCTCGAAGTTGATGCCGAGGCCGCCCTGCGCCTGGCGGATCAGACCCAGGTAGGCGTTGTTCACGAGGACGTGGACGTAGGGGACCTTGTGCTGGGCGGCGACCGCCAGCTCCTCGATCATGAACTGGAAGTCGTAGTCGCCGGAGAGGGCGACGACCGGGACGTCGGGCTGCGCGGTGGCGGCGCCGATGGCGGCCGGGATGGTCCAGCCGAGGGGGCCGGCCTGGCCGCAGTTGACCCAGTGGCGCGGCTTGTAGACGTGCAGGAACTGCGCGGCGGCGATCTGCGAGAGGCCGATGGTGGTGACGTAGCGGGTCTCCGGGCCGAACGCCTTGTTCATCTCCTCGTAGACGCGCTGCGGCTTCATGGGGATGTTCTCGAAGTGCGTACGGCGCTGCAGGGTGGCCTTGCGCTCCTGCGCGGAGGCGGCCCAGGCGGAGAAGTCCGGCAGCTTGCCCTCGGCCTTCCACTCCTTGGCGACCTCGATGAAGAGCTCCAGGGCGACCTTGGCGTCGGAGGCGATGCCGAAGTCCGGGGCGAAGATCTTGCCCAGCTGGGTGGGCTCGATGTCGACGTGGACGAACTTGCGGCCCTTGGTGTAGGCGTCCAGGTTGTAACCGGTGTGGCGGTTGGCCCAGCGGTTGCCGATGCCGATGACGGTGTCGGACTCCAGGAACGTCGCGTTGCCGTAGCGGTGGGCGGTCTGCACGCCGACCATGCCGGCGGCCAGCTCGTGGTCGTCCGGGATGGTGCCCCAGCCCATCAGGGTGGAGATGACCGGGATGCCCGTCAGCTCGGCGAACTCGACCAGCAGGTCGGAGGCGTCGGCGTTGATGATGCCGCCACCGGCGACGATCAGCGGGCGCTCGGCCTCCAGCAGGAAGCCCAGGGCCTTCTCCGCCTGCGGGCGGCTGGCCTGCGGCTTGTAGACCGGCAGCGGGGTGTAGGTCTCGGGGTCGAACTCGATCTCGGTCAGCTGGACGTCGATCGGCAGGTCGATCAGGACCGGGCCCGGACGGCCGGAGCGCATCAGGTGGAAGGCCTGCTGGAAGACGCCGGGGACCTGCGCGGCCTCCAGGACCGTGGTGGCGGCCTTGGTGACGGGCTTGGCGATCGTGGCGATGTCGACGGCCTGGAAGTCCTCCTTGTGGAGCTTCGAGACCGGGGCCTGGCCGGTGATGCACAGGATCGGGATCGAGTCCGCGATCGCCGAGTACAGACCGGTGATCATGTCGGTGCCGGCCGGGCCCGAGGTACCGATGCAGACGCCGATGTTGCCCGCCTTGGCGCGGGTGTAGCCCTCGGCCATGTGCGAGGCACCCTCGACGTGACGGGCCAGCGTGTGCGCGATTCCGCCCACGTTCTTGAGCTCGCGGTAGAACGGGTTGATCGCGGCACCGGGCACGCCGAACGCCTGTTCGACACCCTCAAGCTTGAGGATCTCAACGGCGGCAGCGGCGGCTGTCATACGAGGCATCAGGTTCTCCTGCGGGTCTGGCGGTCAGACTTTTTCCGGCATCCGGAATTTTTGTTCTGCTATACGAAACAAGCTAAGTGTCGGCTTCCCGCACGTCAAGGCGCCGGAGCACCCCGGAACCCACCAAAAGCCGCATCTGTTTCGGTGAGTTGCACAAATGGCCGGGCCCGTGGGGTGAATCGGCGGGATTCGGCGGGCTCGCTCGCCCCGGCGGTGGCGGGTGGTGGAGCATGGACCCACGCACAGCGACGGAGGGGGTCCAGGGCTCATGGCGGAAGCGGTACCGGTGCGCTGCCCGGCGTGCCAGCGAGAGAACGGTTACATCTCCCCGGTCTTCCCGTGCTCCTGCGGGAGCCCGGTCACCCCGCCGCTGGACCTGGCGGCCCCGGCCCTCCCGCTGACCCACCGGACCTGGCAGGACAGCTGGGTGACGGTGCGGTGCGGGTCCTGCGGGCAGGAGAGCGAGTGGCCGCACCCGGAGGTCGGCTGCGGTGCGTGCGGAACGGTGGTGCTGGTGCCCGTACGGCCGCCGGCTCCGGCGGAGGCCGGGGCGGACACGGAAACCGGGGCGGACGCGGAAACCGGGAACGGGGCGGGGGCGGGTTCCGACGCCGGTCCGGGGGCCGGTTCCGGGGCCGGTTCCGGGGCCGGTTCCGCCCGGCGGGACGCGGCGGGCGCGGGGGACGGCGTACGCGGGGACGGGCGTCCGGCCGGCCGGGCTCCCGGGTCCGGGGGCGGCGCCGCCGGCGCGGTGCGGGGGCCCGCCTCGCGGCCGCCGTTCCGGCCCGTGACCATCCGTACCACCCGGGACGCGGTGGCGACGGCCGCGCTCTACCTGCGCTGGCTCGGCTTCCGGGACGTCCGCCAGCCCGACGGGGTGCCCATCCCCTCGGCGGCGGTGGACCTGCGGGCGCCCGGGGTGGTGGCGCAGGTCGACGCGACCACGGCGCCGGCCGGGCTGCGGGCCGTGGAGTGCGTGTGGCTGAACGGTCTGACGGCCTCCGCGACCAGCGTCTACTTCGCCCTCGCGGGCTACACCGAGGAGGCGCGGGGCCGCGCCGACGACCTGGGGATACCGCTGTTCGTCATGGACCTCACGGGCATGCCGCAGCCGGTCAACGACCCGGCGGACGCACTGGTGGGGCGGGGGGCCTAGGCTCGGAGGCTGTTCGCACGTGTTGTCCGATCACGTCGCCTGCCTGCCCGCCCACTACCTGGCCGCACGCATGCCGAGCCGAGGAGCGCCCGATGAGCCTGTACGACATCCCGCTGACCACCCTGGACGACGAGCCCACCAGCCTGGCGGCCCACCGCGGCAAGGCCATCCTGCTGGTGAACACCGCCTCCCAGTGCGGGCTCACCCCCCAGTACTCGGGGCTGGCCCGGCTGCAGTTCAAGTACGAGGAGAAGGGCTTCACCGTCATCGGTGTGCCCTGCAACCAGTTCGGCGGCCAGGAGCCGGGCACCGCGGAGGACATCCAGACCTTCTGCGCGGCCGGCTTCGGGGTGACCTTCCCGATGCTGGAGAAGTCCGAGGTGAACGGCGAGAACCGGCACCCGCTGTACCAGGAGCTGGTGAAGACCCCGGACGCCGACGGCGAGGCGGGGGACATCCAGTGGAACTTCGAGAAGTTCCTGATCTCCCCCGCCGGCGAGGTCGTGGCGCGCTTCCGCCCGCGCACCGAGCCGGAGGCCCCCGAGGTCATCGCCGCGATCGAGGCGCAGCTGCCGGCCTGACTCCGCCTTCCCGCGTACGGACGCCCGCTTCCGCGCGGGCGCCCGTACGCGTACGGGCCGATCCCGCGCCGGCCGCCCGTACGCACGCTCGTACGCGTGCGGGCGCCCGGGGCGGAGCTCACCCCGCCAGGTCGGCCTCGTCGTACTCCTGGAGGGAGCCGGCGGCCGTGAGGTCGCGCAGCTCCACCCGGCGGATCTTCCCCGACACGGTCTTGGGGAGCTCGGCGAACTCGATGCGCCGGATCCGCTTGTACGGGGCGAGCACCGCCCGGGAGTGCGCGAACAGCAGCCGCGCGGTCTCCTCCCCGGGCTCCCAGCCGGCGGCGAGGGTGATGTACGCCTTGGGCACGGCGAGCCGCAGCGCGTCCGGGGCCGGGACGACGGCCGCCTCGGCGACCGCCTCGTGCTCCAGCAGGGCGCTCTCCAGCTCGAACGGGCTGATCTTGTAGTCGGAGGCCTTGAACACGTCGTCGGCCCGGCCCACGTAGGTGAGGTGGCCGTCGGCGTCGCGCGAGGCGATGTCCCCGGTGCGGTACAGCCCGTCCGCCATGGCCTCGGCGGTGCGCTCGGGGTCGTCGCGGTAGCCGGTCATCACCCCGGCGGGACGCCGGCGCAGGTCCACGCACAGCTCGCCCTCGTCGGGGGACTCCTTGCCGGTGACGGGGTCCAGCAGCACGATCTCGTACCCGGGCGCGGGCCGGCCCATCGAGCCCGGCTTGACGGGGGCGCCGGGGAAGTTGCCCACCTGGAGGGTGGTCTCGGTCTGCCCGAACCCGTCGCGGATGGTGATGCCCCAGGCCTCCTTCACCCGCTCGATGACCTCGGGGTTCAGGGGCTCGCCGGCGGCCACGGCCTCGCGCGGGGGCTGCCGCAGGGCGGTCAGGTCGGACTGGATCAGCATGCGCCAGACGGTGGGCGGGGCGCAGAAGGTGGTGACCCCGGCGCGGTCCATCTCGGCCATGAGCCGCTGCGCGTCGAAGCGGGTGTAGTTGTGGACGAAGACGGTGGCGCCGGCGTTCCAGGGGGCGAAGAGGTTGGACCAGGCGTGCTTGGCCCAGCCGGGCGAGGCGATGTTGAGGTGGACGTCGCCGGGGCGCAGGCCGAGCCAGTACATGGTGGAGAGGTGCCCGATGGGGTACGAGGCGTGCGTGTGCTCGACGAGCTTGGGGCGGGCGGTGGTGCCCGAGGTGAAGTAGAGCATCAGCGGGTCGGAGGCGAGGGTTTCCCCGTCGGGGCGGAAGGCGCTGTCGGCCCCGGCCATGTCCGCGAGGCGCAGCCAGCCGGCCGGGACCCCGTCACCGGCGGCGATCCGCGTGTAGTCGCCCGGCACCTCGTCGAACTTCGGGGTGTCGGCGACGCGCGCGATCACGTGGCGGACCTTGCCGCGCTCGATGCGGTCGCGCAGGTCGGCGGGGCCGAGCAACGGGGTGGCGGGGATGACGACGGCGCGCAGCTTCATCGCGCCGAGCATCACCTCCCACAGCTCGCGCTGGTTGCCCAGCATGACCAGGATCCGGTCGCCGGCGGCGACGCCCTGCCCGCGCAGCCAGGTGGCGGCGGACCCGGACCGCCGCCGCATCGCGTCGAAGGTGACGCTCTCGGTGGTGCCGTCCTCCTCGACGATCCGCAGCGCGTCGGCCTCATTGCCCTCCGCGACGCGGTCGAACCAGTCGAACGCCCAGTTGAAGCGCTCGGGGCGGGGCCAGGTGAATCCGGCGCGGGCGGCCTCGTACTGCCCGCGGTGGGCGAGCAGGAAGTCCCGCGCGGCCAGGAAGCTGTCGGAGCCGCTGTTCTCGGTCATGGTCATGGGAGGCATCGTGCCGCGCCGGGCAGGGCCTCCACCAGGGCGGCGTCAGCCTCGGATTGACCCGAAGCGCACCGTCGCGGGCCCGCCGCCCAGAGCGGCGAGCATCGCCTCCCCCTCGGCGGCGATCTCCTCCCGCACCGCGGGCGCCGGCTCCCGGAACAACTCGACGGTGACCACGCCCTCCTCGGCGCTCCACACCCCTCCCAGGAACCCGTCGACCAGGACCACGCACCGGCTCTGGTTGCCGTCGGTGTTGCGCCCCTTGAACTCCGGGGGGACGACGCGGGCCCGGTCGGCGTGCGAGAGCAGCAGGTTGTCGAACTCGGGGAGGAAGCGGGGCGGCGCGGGGGTGGCGGGGTCGGGTCGGGGCGCGTCGGGCAGGTCGAACAGCTCGACCCCGTTCTCGTCGCGGAAGGTCACCAGGCGCGGCCGAAGCCGCTCGAAGACCTCCCGAAGGCGGGTGAGCCCCGCCCAGGTCTGCATGTCCTTGACGGAGGCGGGCCCGAAGGCCCCGAGGTACCGCAGCACGACGCCGTCGATCCCTCCACTCTCCTCCTCCTCTGCGGAAGGGCCCGCCCAGGCCTCCAGGGTGGTCAGCCGCACCTGGCCGCTGCGCCCCCACACCCCGCGCGGGGTGACCTGCACGAGCGGCAGCAGACACCGCGCCGCCACGGCCAGCGCCTGCGGATCGGCCCCGGGCCACACCCGGAGCAGCTCTTCGCGGATCTCCCCCATGGTCCGCGGCTCCTCCTCGACGAACGCCCGGGCCCGGGCGGCGAGCACCGCCGGATCCACCCCGACGAGCCCCTTCCGGAAGTACCCCACTTCCCGGTCCCGGGCCCCCTGCACCAGGGGCCTCAGGATCCGGGCGTCCTCCACGGTGTGGGTGTGCAGGGTGGACCGCATGGTCACCATCCGCACCACCTCCCGCTCCTCCATCAGCCGCCCCAGCTCCTCGGGCCGGAACCCGGCGAGCCGGGCGTGCAACTGGAAGTAGGGCGGCTTGACGTTCTGCGCCTGCAAACCGAGCAGGTGCCCGACGGCATCCCGCGCGGGCATCCCGACACGGCCCAGCAACAGCTGCCGCGCGAGCGTGGCACGGTTCAGAGCGCGGACACCGAGAACGGAACTCGAAAGGAAGGCCATACCCAAAACCTAACCCCCGTAACGGACACCTTCTGTCCGCAATCCCCCCGGACCACCACAGCGTGATCGGCTCGGCCGTCTACCACGCAGGCCGCCGCGTCGCCTCCCCCACCACCCTCACCGAAACCTTCCGCCGACTGCGCAAACAGCCCGACGGCATGGCCTGAATCGGCCTCCACCGCCGCATGGAGGCCTCCCTGGACCTCCTCTCCCTCGGCCCGGAAGCCGCCCTCTACGCCATCCTCGACGCGGTGGTCGACGGCTACGCCCCGGTCGTGTCGGGCGTCCAGAACGACATGGACGAGATCGAGACGGAGGTCTTCCGCGGCGACCCGGAGGTCTCCCGCCGTTTCTACGAACTCTCCCGCGAAATGGTCGAGCTCCAACGCGCCCCCCGCCCCCTAGGTCGGCATGCTCCACGCCCTGATGGCCGGCTTCGCCAAGTACGCACGGACGAGGAAATCATGAAGATCTCCTCCTGGGCCGCCATCCTCTTCGCCCCGACCCTGGTCAGCACGATCTACGGTATGAACTTCGAGGCCACGCCCGAGCTGAGCTGGAGCTTTGGCTACCCTTCGCGATCCTCCTGAAGGCGGTGGTCTGCACGAGCCTCTACGTCATCTTCAAGAAGCGCGACTGGCTGTAGAGCATGCCTCGACCTTTATTAACTTGACGATTACGAGCATCAGGAAGCAGCCTCCTGGGCCCCTGGGAGATTCTTGGGGGAGAATGCGTCGGGCACTGGGGAAGCAGCGGATCTGAGGAACGAAACCGGCTGCGAGAAGTCAGTCAGCAGCACACAGACGGTGCCACCAGTGGTCACAGCCGCCGGAGCAGAAGCACTTGCGGCGCCGCCCGTCGGCCACTGTGAGCACCGCGATCAGCAGCCTGAACGCCTTACGGTGTGCGTTGACAGGCGTGAGGCCGGCGATCTTTACCAGTTGCATGTCCATATCGCCCCGTGAGAGCAGCACCCCGGGCGTAAGCGTCGAGCGCAGCCCGGAACGACGGATGCTCTCCGAGGCATCCTCACCGGCAGCGCGCGCCTGGACACAGTGATGACGAAGGAACAGCAGCACCTCGGATTGTTCTTCCGAGTCGAGCTCATCGAAGCACACGATGCCTTCAGACATGGGGCGCAGCCCCTGAGCGAGTTCGTTGAGCAGAACATCCCGTTCGTTCACCACCGCCCCAGGAGATCAGGCGGCACGCGGCCTCGGTCTCGGCGCGGATCCACATCCGCCCACGTCAGGTCCCATGCCCAACTCACTGGCCACGCCACACTGCCGTGCGCAACCGCTCGCACGCCAATCCAAGTACGAGCAGCATCGGCGCAGTACGGGGAAACGGTCTCCAGCCAGACGGGAAGCGATCGTGATCCGTGCCTGAAGGCCTGGTCAACGGTACTCGTGAGCAGCCCCGCCGAGCCCATGCCCCTCACCCTGCCTCTGCCCCTCGCAAGCCGAAGCCGCACTGCAGCCGCGCAGCGTGCCGGCGGACGGTAACGAAAACGGGTGGCACAGCATCTGTTGTGCCAGCCGTTCGCCGTTTCAGGCCTGCCCCTTCTCGCTGGGTGGCTACGACCGAACGTCCAGCGTCCGTAGGCCACCGATGTCGGACCCCATGGCTAGCCTGTCCCTGTGACACCCACCCATGACCGACAGCTTCCCGCCACGCTGGCCACTGCGCTCGCCATTCAATACGACCACGCAGCCGAGAACGGGATCGACTTCGAGCCCTTCCCGGCCTTCTTGACCGCCGCCGATACAACCGACTGGTTCCAGGCATGGACCGGGAACAGTGAAGTCGATGGCGACGACTTCCGTGTGTTCGGGCAGGACGGCTCGGGCGGGTACGCGGCGTTCTGGCTGATCCGCCCGAACCAACCCCCGGCCGAGCAGCCCATCGTCTTCCTCGGGTCCGAAGGAGAGACTGGTGTTGTCGCCCGCGACCTGGGTGACTTCCTGTGGCTACTGGCGGACGGCTTCGGCCCTTGGGAAGCTGCCACCTCTTACGAGCCCGACTGGATCCCGCGTCCTCATCGGGAACTGGCTGCCATCGCCGAACAATTCGCACCGCACCAGCGCCGGTCGGCGACTTCTGTGATCGAACTGGCCGCCCGGGAGTTCCCAGACTTCGACGACACCATCATGGAGCTCTGCCGCTGAACCAGGGGCGGCTGCTCATTCGAACGAACGCGCCGACCCGCCACGGGCAAGCTCCGCTGGAGCCTCTGGCCATGAAGCATGGGGAAGACAAGGACGCGCTGCTTCTGGATGCCCGCACGATGCTTGGCACTGGACGGGACGCAGAGGAGGACTGCACCGAACTGGCCGTGCGCACCGGCGATTGGGGGGCTGCGCGTTGGCCGTGTCTCTGGCCCTAGCCTCCCCCGGACGGATGCCGGAGCCCGAATCCGCGAGGTACACCCCCTGCTCGACGAGGAGAGCTCGCGGCGGGAGAGGAAGACTTCGCCGCCTCGCCCCTCACCTGAGGCCAGGCATTCGCTATTGACCGGATGCCACGGTAGGGACAAATAGGCTGCTTGTCGGACCTGACGGGAAGAGAGCGATGCAATACTGCGAACGCCACGAAATGCACAACTGCGCAGACTGCGCTCGCCGCGCAACGCGCCGTAGCACGCCCGCCAGTGAATGGGACGGCTGGCCGGCGGCTGCGATCATCATCCACGCCAGCGGCAAGGCCCACCTGCCCGGCTGCACGCACATCGTCCCGGCCGACATCCAGCCACCCCGCTATGGCTGGATCCCCGCCCCGTCCCCCGGGGCATGGCGCCGTCTCTCGACCTCAAACCCGCTCCACGCCACCCAGGGCAACCCCGAGCGGGTGGCCGTGAGCCGCTGCGAGAGCTGCGACGCGACGCAATAGGGACGTCCGACCCTGGCGCCATGGTCTCGCCACGCGTGCTCTCGCCTGCCTCTTGGGTCAGGGGGTGGACTCGTCCGCCCCTGCCTCGAAGGGACCTCTCGTAACCAGGGCCCGCTCAGCCCGTGTCGGGCAGGATCGAATGGGTTCGCCAGACTTCCGACCAACGTGAACGCGTCCACGGTCCAGAACGCCCGCCCGCTTGGTCGCCCTCTTTGCCACAGAGGACCCCGATATGACTGCGGGGAAGCTACCCCAGCGCACTGACACGTTGACCGAGAGCATCAGCTCGGCCATCGAGCCGTCGAAGTGTCGCAACTGCCGGAAACCCATCGCGCTGGGCCCTGCCGAAGACAACTGGGTCCATTGCAAACCTGTCCGCAACGGGGGCCGCAGGGCAGCGTCCTTCGGCTACGACGCCGAGTCTGCGTGGGACGAGTCTCTGGCCCGCTCTCGGAAGGCCCGGCCTTCGGCCTGAGATGCGGCCGGTTCGGATGTCGTCCCCGACGCTCTCCAGCTATTCGCTAGCGGGTGCAATCATGCGCAAGGGCGACCTACCAACCAGGTCCCGACCACCGGCATGCCAGGCAGCTCGTGCCTCTTCCTCACCACCACCACGAGGGTGTACCACAGACCATGCCCTTGAGAACGATCAACAGTCGTCCGGATGTGCATGATCGCAGCCAACTCTCCCACGTCTTGCGTGATCCTCACAGGACACACCGCGTTGTCAGCGGGTCTGCTTAGCCTTGAACGACCAGCAAAGGCTTGCCGCTAGGGAAGGAACAGCAGATATGGCGGAGCGTGGGGGGCAGGCTGCTGCCTCCGGATTTCAGTACCAATATCTCGTCACGCTGGAAGAGTTACTGGCCGCTGCCGAAGGGCTGCGCCCAGGCATAAGTGCGGCGCTAATCGAACCAACGTGTACCACCGGTGAGGCAGTCCATGACCCGGATGCCATCGACTTCGATTTGGTGGGTGGCGACCGCGCCCCCGTGCTCGCGGCACAAGTGAAATCAGGAGGCCGAGGCACCGAGCTGTCCGCCCCGGCCGCCTTCGCCGTACTCGTACGGATGATCAAAGCCAGGCCGAGCGCCAAGACCTACAGCTTGATCACGAACATGAGACTGCATGCTAAGGCCGTTCACCTGAACCGCGTGCTGGGCCTCACCGATCCTGACGAGTTGCGACTGGAGCTGGCCAAGCTCCTGGAGCGAAGCCCGAAACAGGAAGAGAACGTGCACAGCCTTGGCCACGACGAGTTGTTGCGGTTGAATCGCGCTCGCATCGTGCCGGATTCCCGCGAGCCTCATGAGCTGCGCGAACACCTACGGGAGCGCATCAGGAGGTTCCGTTCGCAGCAGAGCAGCGGCCTCGGCCTGCGCTCAGCGGGTCGCATGACCAATCACCTGGTGTCGGAGATCTTCCGAAGGGCCTGCGGCGAGTTCGACGGTGTGCTGACCCTGGACGAATTCCGTTCCGAACTGCTGACAGAGTCCACTCACCTCGCCCACGATCTGGGGAACTTCGACTGGGGCATCATGGTGGGGCCCGTTCCTTCGCAACCGGATCTACCCAGGCCTGAACTGCTGGAGCGCATGCACCGGGCGCTTACTGAATCACCCGAGGACCGAGTGGTACGAAGCTGTGCCGTGCTGGGCCTGTCCGGGATCGGAAAGACCAGTGCCGCTGCCGCGTATGCCCACGACGTCGCGGATTCGTACGACCAGATCTTCTGGCTCGATGCGGAAAGCGATGCCGCTCTGGTCGCCTCCTACCGCATCTTGCACGATTGGCTCGCGCCGCAGCACGAGCAGGCGAGCATGGACTCCGGGGTCCTGCGGAACAGGGTGCGCGCCCTCCTGAGCGCGCTCCCAGGCCGATGGCTCATGGTCGTCGACAACGCATCGGACCGTCGCCGGCTTCTTCCGTGGTTGCCCACCGGCGGACGAGGCCACGTGATCATCACTTCCACCAACCAGAGCAGCTGGGCAACCCACCCCCGGCGGGTGAACGTCGCACAGCTCACCACCGAAGAGGCCGTGTCATTGGTCCGCCTGCGCCTGTCCGCGGACGACGCCTTCTGGAGCGAGACGCATGAGCAGGCGGCAACCGAGCTGGTGCGGAACCTGGAGCACTGGCCTCTTGCCATCGAGCTGGCCTGTGGCTACCTGGCCGGCTGCGGGCTCGGCCTCGCGGAGGTACCGCGCTATCTGGAGATCATCCGGGATCGAGCGCTGGACGACGAGCAGTCAGTCCCGCCCGATTACCCGCGCACGTTGGTCGCGGCCATCCTCGTGGCCCTGCAGCGGATCGGCCGCGCTGCGAAGGACGGGCGGCAGCAGGAGACATCGAGCGCGGCGCTCGCGTCGATCATCACGGCCTCGTACATGGCCTCCCGTCAAATCCCGCTCCAGCTTCTGGTCGCTGCAGCCGTGCTATCGAAGGGGTCCGTCCTGCGCAGTGGCCTGAAGGGGCCCACGGTGATGGTCGAGTCGCCTGGGAACTCGCTCAGCGTGCTGGAGATCCACCGCGCACTGCGGAGCGAGTCCCTCGTCCAGCGAGGTGAACCACTCAGTGCAGGCGCCCCGCATCGACAGGACGGGTCGGATCACAACCACGAGCTCGACGAGACGATCAGCATCAACGAGATCGTGCAGCATGTCGTACGAGGACGGCTGGAAGGCTCCGGCGACATGGAGCGGATTCTAAGCCGCGCTGCCTTTCACACCCAAAGCTGGCTCGCGGAGTTCATCGACAACGAGGACGAACACCGCATGCACCAGTTGGTTCCCCATGCACAAAGTCTCGCCGGGCACGCCCTTCGGCTCAGGATCAGCTCCGACGATCTAGCCGTCCTGTACGGCAACCTCGGCGGGGCCCACTTCCGTACGGGAAGCCTGGACGAAGCCCGGGTCTGCTTCGAGTCGGAGTTGGCCATCCTCATGGCCCGCACGGTCCCGGCACCCGTACTCGAACTCAAGACACGGGTGCCGCTCGTTGATCTGATGAGGAAGCAGGGTGCACGACTGGACGAATTGGTCCCGAACCTGAAGCGCATCCACGAACTATCGCTCCAGATCGCGGAATCCCGCCCGGCCGATGTGGTCAACGCGGTCGCCAACGTCCTGGCCATGCTCCGTACTGCAACACATCGCGAGGTGCCGGGCGAACCTGTTGCCCGTCTGATCACCGACCTGAGAGCGCTTGCCGAACGACTCCCCACCACGGCTGTCTCCCAGCTCCTCGCCGACATCGCTCGGATCACACAGGCCTTGAGCGACAAGAACCTGCCCGACCACGAGATCGAGCAACTCTGTCGGGCACTGTTGGACGACCCTCGGCTTCCCGTGGTGCTGCGGATCAATGTCATCGCCCTGCTGGCGGAGGCTCTCGCGTTCCAGAAGTGCTGGGCTGGGACTGAGGCGGAACTCGCGAAGCTCGCCACCTTCGCGACAACTTCGAAACTGGACCCCATGCCCATCGCGACGGCCGTACACAACGTCGGCTTGCAAGTCGGCATGGCCTTCATCCAGAACGACATCGCCGCCCTTCCTGTGCTCCGGAAGCTGGTGGAGATCATCAACCACCCCGATGGGGAACGTCTGGCCAGAGAGCCCGAACAGTTTGTGAAGCTACTGGTTCTGCGGCTCCTGGGCGCCGTCGATCGTGGCGACCGGACCGAGATCAAGGCGCTCCTTGCAGCGCTCGAAGCGGCCGACAAGTCCCTGCTCAACGCAGCCCACGATATCGGGTGGCGGCTGATCGCCTCCGTGGCTGCCATAACAGCCACTGCAGCCCTTTCTGTCGAACCGACGAAATTGATCTGAGAAGCCGATACTCGACAGCCCCATCCGAGGCACAGCTTCAACTCTCGTCGGCGAGGAGGCCTTCTACGCCCCCACCACACTGGGCGGAGGCGCCGCCGGACCAGCACGAGTCGCACGACCCGGTGGGGGCCGCGTCCGCGGGGCGCCGCCCCCTCGGACGCGCAGCCGGAACGGGCTCGCCGACAGGCTGGGGAGAAATCTGGGGAGAATGCAGCGTTGGGGAGCGGGTCAGGGGTGTGGAGGTGACGGCTCAAGAAGATCTCCTCTTAGGCCGCCATCCTCTTCGCGCCGACTCTGGTCGGCGCGAGCAGGAAACCGGCGTCTGGGCTGTTGCGGCTCGTGCGCCCCTTCAGGGTCGGGTGGTCTGCGGCGGGTCGTGGTGGGTGCCGGCGGCGAATACCGCCTGGACCGCGCGCAGGTGGCCGAGATCCGCGAGCGGGTTGCCGTCCACGACGAGGAGGTCGGCGCTGTGACCGGGTCGCAGCAGCCCCGTCTGGTCGGCGATGCCGAGCGCGCGTGCTGCCTCCGTGGTGGCCATGTCGATGATCCGCGCGTTGTTCAGCCCCAGGTGTTCGTAGAACATCAGGCTGGAGACGATCCCGTCGAACCCGGACCGCTGGACCCCGGCGTCCGTGCCGGCGATCAGCCTCACGCCGGCGTCCGCCATCTGCCGGACGAGGTCGAACATGACGGCCGCCTTCTCGGCTCCGAAGACCTTCGGGAGCATCTGCCAGTGCGGGCTGATCGTCGGACAGACGTGGATGCCCTCGTCGACGATCATGGCCAGCACGTCTTCCCGGAGCTCGAAGCCTTCGGCCGTCATCCACGTGCAGTGTTCCAGCGTGTCGACGCCGGCCGCGACGGCGGCGGCGATGCCGTCGGTTCCGTGGGCATGGGCGGCGACGGGGAGTCCGGCGCCGTGGGCTGCCTCCACGACCACGGTGAGTTCGTCCGGTGAGAACTGGGACTCCCAGCTCTTGGGGCCGCCCTTGGTGAGTCCGCCGCCGGCTTCCATCACCTTGATGACCTTCGCACCCGCGCCGGCATTGCGCCGCACGAGCCGGCGGATCTCGTCGGGGCCGGACACCTCGCCACCGAGGAACCAGCAGTGTCCGCCGGGCGGAGTGACGGGTGTGGCGGCGGAGACGATGCGCGGTCCGACCACCTCTCCCCGGGCGATCGATCCGGCCAGCTGCAAGGCGAGGTGGTCACGGTCCCCCAGGTCGCGCACTGTGGTGACCCCGGTGGCGAGCAATTGTTCGGCCCTGGCTTCCATGTCCTTCAGGAGGGCGGCGTGGTCGCGTTCCCGCAGGGCGGTGACGGGATCGGGTCCCCCGTCGAAGACGAGGTGGACGTGCGCGTCAATGAGCCCCGGCAGCACGGTGGAACGGGGGAAGGCCAGCCGGCGTACGCCGGCGGGTGCTTGCGCCTCGACTTCGGCCCGGGGTCCCACGGCGGCGATCGTGGTGCCGTCGATGAGTACCGCGCCGTCGAGAACGGGCTGGCGTGACGTCCCGGTGAGGACGCGTTCGGCGGTGATCAGCATTGCGACTCTCCCTTCTTGCGGGCGTTCTCCGTGACCCCGTGCACGGCCGGCGTGCTCCGCCTCACCGCGTGTCCCGGCCGGCCGGGTCCGCGCCTTCGGCTCCGTGGTCCGCGAGGGTGAGGATCACCGGGCCGCCGGTCGGGTTCACGCGGGTGGTCCAGTGTGCCGGGAGGCGTAGGGAGCGGGTGGGGGTGAGGAGGGTCCAGGGGCGGTGGTGCCAGAGGAGGTGGGTGTCCTGGTGGATCCGGAGGGTCGGGGCCGTCAGGTGGGTGGCCGTGCGGAGGAGGAAGGGGCCGTGGGGTGAGGGTGTGGGTGTGAGGTGGGTGGGGGTGGTCCAGGCCAGTGGGGGGCGGACCAGGAGGGGTGGGCCGGGGGTGGGCCAGGGGGCGCCGGAGAGGTGGGCCAGGAGCGGGGGCACGGCGGCGGCGCCCTCGGCGGCGGCGGTGGCGGCGGGCTCGATGCCGTGGAGGGCGTTGCCCACCGCGAAGACCCCGGGGGTGTGGGTGCGGTAGGCGGCGTCCACGGAGGGGCCCCGGGTGCCGGGGGCCAGGGGGATGCCGCCGCGGCGGGCCAGGTCGTGCTCGGGGATCCAGTCGCCGGTGAAGACCACCGTGTCGCAGGCGATGAACCCCGACCGGCCGTCGCGGTGGCGGACGGACACGCCCGAGAGCCGGCCCCGGCCGTGCAGTTCCGTCACCGTGGTGCGGGTGAGGAGGGGGATCCCGGTGACGGCGGTGGCGCGCGGGTGTTCCGTGAGCATCGCCACCACCTGCGTGCCGGTGCGGCGGAGGGCGCGGGCCGCGTGGCGGGCCACCGGTTCGGCTCCGATCAGGACGGCCCGGCGGCCGACGGGGTGGGGGGATCGCAGGAGTTCCCCCGTGGTGAGGACGCCCGCAGGGCGGGTGCCCGGGACCAGGCGGGCGCTGCGGGGGCGTTCGCGGGCGCCGGTGGCGAGGACGACGGCCCGGGCGGTGATCCGTTCCAGGCCCGACGGGCTCGTGGTCTCCAGGGTCAGCGGTCCGGCCCAGCCGGTGGCGGTGACGCCGGTGCGGAGGGCGGCGCCGGCGTCCAGTGCCGCCGCCACCGAGCGGCGTGCGTACGCCGGGCCGGTGAGCCAGGGCAGCGGGGGGCTGCCGAAGCCGCCGTGGTGCAGGTGGCGGGGTACGCCGCCCGGCTCCTCCTCACGTTCCAGTACCTCGACCCGGCCGATGCCGGCGCGGGCGGCGCCGGCGGCGAGGGCGAGTCCGGCGGGACCCGCGCCGATGACCAGTACGTCCACGGTCCGGTCCGTGCGGTGGAGGCCGGACGGGCCGTCCGGCCGGGGGATGCCGTGCGGCCGGGAGGTGCCGTGCGGCCGGGGGGCGCGGTGTGGCAGGGAGGTGCCGTCTGGCAGGAATGCGCCCTCCGGCCGGCATCGGCTGGCCGGCCCGGATCCGCCGTTCGGCCGGGATCCGCTGTCCGGCCTGGGTGAGCGATCCGACCCAGGTGAGCTGTCCGGGCCAGACGAGCCGTCCCGCCCGGGCGAGTTGTCCGGGGGCGAGCAGTCCGGCCGGGGTGGGCCGTCCGGCTCGGGCGCGTCGGGCCGGGCGGGTGCGTTGTCCCGGGTGCGGGGGTGGGGTGGGGTGGGTGGGTGGGTCACCGGTGGGGGGTCTCCGGGGTGAGCAGGGTGTGGAGCGTCGCGCCGCAGTGGAAGCCCTGGCAGCGGCCGGCCCGGGCTCGGGTGCGGCGGCGGAGGCCGTCGGGTGAGGCGGGCGGGATGGTGGAGGCGAGGGCGTCGCGGATCTCCCCGCGGGTCACGCGCTCGCAGTGGCAGACGATCCGCCCGTACTCCGGGTCCGCCGCGATCATCCCGGCGTCGCGGTAGGGGCGGGGGAACGCCTCCCCCAGGTTCGGCATCCGCACCGGTTCCGGGTCCCGCACGCCGGACAGGGGCAGGCCGCCTTCGGCGAGCAGGTGGACGACGTGCGCCGCGATCGCCATCGAGGCGGTCAGCCCCGTCGAGCGGATCCCGCCGACGGTGACGTACCGCTGGGCGGGGTGGGCGCGGATCGCGTAGTCCTCGGATGCGGTGGCCGCCCGCAGGCCCGCGTAGACGGCGGTGACCTCCTCGTCGAGGAGGGCGGGCAGGATCCGCCGGCCCTTCGCCCGGAGCAGGGCGAGGCCTTCGGCGGTCGAGCCGGTGGCGGTCTTGTCGTCCAGGTCCTCGGCGGTCGGGCCGAGCATCACCTTGCCGTGCACCGTCGGGGTCACCAGGACCCCCTTGCCGAGCGCGGTCGGCACCGGCAGCAGGATGTGGCGTACGAGGCCCCGTGCCAGTTCGTCGAAGACGATGAGCTGGCCGCGCCGGGGGGTCACGGTGAAGTCCGCGTGCCCGAGGAGCCGGTCGACGCGGTCGGCGTACAGGCCGGCCGCGTTGACCAGGTGGCGGGTGCGCAGCGGGCCGCGCCCGGTGTGCAGGACGTGCGGTTCGCCCGAAGTGACGGCTTCCACACGGCAGTTGAGGTGGAGGTCGACGCCCGTGCGGACCGCCTGCGTGGCGTAGGCGAGGGTGGTGGTCCAGGGGCAGACGACCGACTCCCCCGGCACCTCCAGCGCGCCCAGTACGCCCGGGCCGAGGTGCGGTTCGCGGGCCCGTACCTCCTCGGGCGGGAGGATGCGCGTGTCGTGGCAGCCGTTGCGCTCCGCCTTGGCGGCGAGGCCGGGGAGGGCGGCCAGCTGGTCCGCGTCCCAGGCGACGAGGAGCGCGCCGAGCGGTTCGACGGGGATGCCGCTCGCGGCGGCGTACGCGGTGAGCAGCCGGCTGCCCTCGCGGACGAGCCGGGACTCCAGGGAGCCGGGCACGGCGTCGAAGCCGGTGTGCAGGATGGCGGTGTTGGCCTTGGAGGTGCCGTCGCCGACGTCGTCGGAGGCTTCGACCAGGGCGGTCCGCAGCGGGAGCCGGGCCAGTTCGCGGGCGATGGCGGAGCCGACGACCCCGGCGCCGATGACCGTGACGTCGTACTCCCCGCCGGGGAGGGCGCCCCGGGTGGTGACGCTCACGCCGGGCCGTCGAGCAGGGTCGCGACCGCGGCGCGGAACCGGGCGCGGCGCTCGGCGGCCTCGTCGGCGCCGGCCCTGGGCTCGTAGACGGCGGAGGGCTTCCATTCCGGGACGGCGTCGCGGACGGTGAGGGAGGGGTCGAGGCCGAGCCGGGCGACGGCGCCGACGCCGAGGGCGGTGGCGTCCGGCAGGGCGGACACCTCGACGGGGATCCCGAGCAGATCGGCCTGGGCCTGCATCAGCAGGGCGGAACGGGTCAGTCCGCCGTCGACGCGCAGGGTGGTGAGCGGCGCGCCGAGGTCGGTCGCGGCGGCCTCCGCGAGTTCGGCGACCTGGGCGGCGATGCCGTCGCACAGGGCGTGTACGAGGTGGCCGGCGGTGGTGCCGAGGCCGAGGCCGGTGACGGAGCCGCGCAGGTCGCCCCGCCACCAGGGCGCGGCGAGCCCGGCGAGGGCGGGGACGAATGTGACGCCGCCGGAGTCCGGGACGCTCGCGCCCACGGTGTCGATGTCCTCGGCGCCGGAGATCACGCCGAGGTCGGTGAGCCAGCGGACGGCGGAGGCGGCCGTGTACACCTGTCCGTCGAGGCAGTAGCTGGTGCGGCCGGCGATCCGCCAGGCCACGCAGCCGACCAGTCCGGTGGAGCTGCGGCGCGGCTCGGGGCCGGTCTGGGCGAGGAGGAACGCCCCCGTGCCGTAGGTGCACTTGGCGGCGCCGGGCACCGTGACGCTCTGGGCGAGCAGGGCGGCCTGCTGGTCGACGAGCAGCCCGGTCAGCGGCAGTTCGGGGCCGAAGGCGGTGGTCGTGCCGACGCGGGTGTCCGCGTCGACGATCGTGGGCAGCGGTTCGCCGTCGAGTCCGAAGGCGCCGAGCGCCGGCCGCGACCAGCCGACGGTGTCGAGGTCGAGCAGCTGCGTACGGCCGGCGGTCGCCGCGTCGGTGACGAACGCGCCGGTCAGGCGGTGCACCAGCCAGGAGTCGCTGGTCGTGACGACGCCCCGGCGCGTCTGGTGGCGGCGGATCCAGGCCATCTTGGGGGCGGCGAAGTAGGGGTCGAGCGGCAGGCCGGTGCGCTCCCGCAGCAGGTCGGCGTGCGGGGCGAGTTCGGTGCAGAGGCCGGCGGCGCGCCGGTCCTGCCAGACGATCGCGTCGGTCAGCGGCTCGCCGTCCGCCGGGTCCCAGGCGAGCACGGTCTCGCCCTGGTTGGCCAGGCCCACCGCCACCGCCGGTTCGCCGGCCGCCGCGAGGGCGGCCCGTCCGGCGTCGACCACCGATCGCAGCAGGTCACGCGGGTCGACTTCGACGCGGCCGTCCGGCAGGTAGCGGGGGCGTACGGGGGCGGAGGCGGAGCCGATGACCCCGCGGTCCGGGCACAGGACGAGGGCCTTGGTTCCCGAGGTGCCTTGGTCCACTGCGAGCACGGGGCCCGTCATCACGACTCCGTCCGCGTTCCGGCAGGTCAATCGATGGTCGGTCGATCGCCGGTCGATCGCCGGTCGGAAGCCTTCCCCAGCGGTGGGGCGCCCGTCAAGATCCGCCCGGGCGGCGGAGGGTACGAATGACGCCACATCACATCCCGGTGTTGGCTTGAAACTTGCGCTCGAAAAAGTTTCCGGGTGCGGTCGGCCGGACTCGCCTTATAGTGATCGCCGATCAACGGTCGGTAAGGGCGCCGTCCGTGGGTCCAACGGCGGGGGTTCGCCGAACAGTTCACGCATGGTTCACGCATCCCCGTACCTCCATGCGATCCGAGGACCCCGATGACCACGATGACCGCAAGACGAGCCCGGACCGGCCGCAGCGCGCCCGGGACGAGGTGATGGCCGGCAGCGACTTCCGGCCCGTCTACCACCCCGCCGGCCTCGACGACGACCTGCGCGCCGCCGTCCAGGACCTGCGGACGGGGCGCTGGCTGGCGATGGCCCGGCTGCTGGAGCGCACCGACGACTGGGGTCTGTGGACCCAGCGCACCCAGGTCCTCGCGGCGGTCGCGGCCGGCTCCGACGTGGTCCTGGCCTGGCGGGCCGAGCAGCCCACCAGTCTCGCCGCGACCGTCATGCACACCCGGGTGGCCGTCGAGCGCGCCGTCCGCGCCCACCGCGCGGGCCACCCCCGCACGCACGAGCTGTGGCAGGAGGCCTGGCAGGCCTGCCGGAACACCGCCGCGATCAGCCCGGCCGACCCCGTGCCGTGGGTCTGTCTGCTCGCCCTCGCCCTCCTCGACGGGCACCGGCAGATGGACGAGCACCGGCTGCCACCGCCCGGCCCGATGCTGCCCCCGGGCCCCTGGGGGATCCTCGCGCAGGCCGACGAGCGGGACCCGTACAACCGCGAGGCCTACCACCGGATGCTGCAGTTCGTGCACACGGGAACGGCCGGCGTGCGCACCGAGGCCGTCAACTTCGCCCGCTGGGCGGCCGGTACGGCCCCGCCCGGGTCGGCCGTCCACCTCCTGCCGCTCTACGTCCACGTCGAGCGGTACCGCCGCGAGGGGGGCCAGGAGCGGGCACTGGACCTGCACTGGGTCGCGGAGGACGCCATCCGCGACGCCACGCACGCCCTGAACGCCTGGTTCGAGTACGCCGACCCGGTCCGCGCCTCCCCCCTCGACCTGAACCACCTCGCCCACGCCCTGTGGGGGGCCCACCAGTTCGGCGAGGCGGCCCGCGTCTTCGACGCGATGGGCGGCTACTGGACCACCGCGCCGTGGGCCCAGCGGACCCGCGACCCCGCGGACCAGGCCCTCGCCGAAGAGGTCTTCCTGCGCGCCAGGTCCCGCAGCCTGGCCGACCGGGACTGACCTCCCGCCGCGCCCCCACGCGGCGGCCCCCGCGCACCACCCCCGCTCTCCCCTCCCCCGTCCCCGTGTTCCACCCCCCTCGGAGGTATCCCCGTGTCGCGCACCACGCCGGCAGCCCGCCCGGACCGCAAGGACCCGCTCCTCAAGGACGAGGAGGAACGGCTGAGGGAACTCGGCTACCAGCCCGTCCTCGCCCGCCGGATGGGCGGCTTCGGCAACTTCGCCATCAGCTTCTCGGTCATATCCGTGCTGTCCGGCTGCATGACCCTGTACGGCTTCGGCCTGGGCACCGGCGGCCCGGCCGTGATGCTGTGGGGCTGGGCCGGAGTGGGCCTCTTCGTCCTCTGCGTGGGCCTCGCCCTGGCCGAGGTGACCAGCGCCTACCCCACCTCCGGCGCGCTCTACTACATGGCCGACCGGCTCGGCGGGCGCCGCTGGGGCTGGTACACGGGCTGGCTGAACCTGCTCGGACTGCTCGGCGCCATCGCTGGCATCGACTACGGCGCGGCCCTGTTCACCGGCGCCTTCCTGAACCTCCAGTTCGGTTTCGTGCCCACCCCCGGCTCGACCTTCCTGATCTTCCTGGTGATCCTGCTGCTGCACGCCGTGCTCAACCTCTTCGGCGTCCGCCTGGTGAGCGTGCTCAACTCGGTCAGCGTCTGGTGGCACCTGGGCGGCGTCGCGCTGATCGTCGGCGCCCTGGCCATCGTCCCCGACCACCACCAGTCGGTCTCGTTCGTCTTCACGAAGTTCGTCAACGACACCGGCTGGGCCAACCCGTTCTACGTGGCCGCCGTCGGCCTGCTGCTCGCCCAGTACACCTTCTCCGGCTACGACGCCTCCGCGCACCTCTCGGAGGAGACCTCCAACGCCTCCGTCTCCGCGGCCAAGGGCATCGTGCGGGCCATCTGGGCCTCCTGGCTCGCCGGGTTCGCGCTGCTCGCGGGGCTCACGTTCGCCATCCAGGACTACGCGGCCGTCGCGGGCAGCGCCACCGGCGTCCCGCCCGCCCAGATCTTCCTCGACGCGCTCGGCGCCGGCGGCGCCAAGGCCCTGCTGCTCGTGGTCATCGTGGCGCAGCTGTTCTGCGGCAACGCCGAGGTCGCCGCGGCGAGCCGGATGGTCTTCGCCTTCAGCCGTGACAACGCGCTGCCCGGCTCGGACCTGTGGCGCAAGGTCAGCGGCCGCACCCAGACCCCGGTCCCGGCCGTGTGGCTCTCGGTGGCCGTGGCCGGCGTCCTCGCCCTTCCCTCGCTCTGGTCCGCCACCGCGTACGGCGCCGTGACGGCCATCAACGTCATCGGCATCACCCCGGCCTACGCGATCCCGATCTACCTGAGGCTGCGCGCCGGCGACCGGTTCGAGCCGGGCCCCTGGCACCTGGGCCGCTGGAGCCGGCCGATCGGCTGGACCGCCGTCGTGTGGGTGGCCGTGGTCACCGTCCTGTTCTGCCTGCCGCAGAAGTCCCCGGTGACGATCGACTCGATGAACTACGCGGTGATCGCCCTGGCGGTCGTCCTGGTGCTCGCCAGCGTCTGGTGGTACGCGGCCCGGCGCTCGTACGGCACCCCGGCCGCCTACGGCACCGCCCGCGAGCAGGCGGACATCGCCGAGGGCATCGTCTGATCCCGCCCCTCCGGTCCCGCTCCTCCCCTCCGGACGCCCCGGCGCCTCCCGCGCGCCGGGGCGTCAGCCTTCCCCGTCGGCGACCGGCATGTAGCCGATGCACTCGACGTCGATCTGGTCGGCGAGCTCCACCAGTACGTTGGCCAGCCCGAGGGTCGTGCCCGGGTCGAGGTCCGTCTCCCCGTCGTACACCGTGTGCAGCCAGCCGCCCGCGAGCCGCCGCAGCAGCGCGGTGACCTCGTCGGCGGGGATCAGCAGCCCGCCGTCCGCCACCGAGACCAGGGGTACGTACGCGTTCATGCGCTGCCTCCTCCGCTCCGTGCCGCTGCGCCCGACGGCGAGCCGCTCAGCTGTCGTGTCCGCTCCCGGGCCCGCTGTCCGGGCCGCTGTCGGGTCCGCTGTCGGGCCCGGCCGCCGCGATCGCCGCGAGCGCCGACCCCGGATCCTGTTCGACGACCAGGTCGCCCAGGCTGACCACGCCGACCAGCGCCCCGTCCGCGGTCACCACCGGCAGACGGCGCAGCGCCTTCCGCCGCATGAGGGCGATGGCCGCGTCGACCCCCTCGTCGGGCCCGACGGTGACCGGGTCGGTGGTGCAGACGGCGTGCACGGTCGTCTCGGCGGGGTCCCGGTTGCCGGCCACGGCCCGTACGACGAGGTCCCGGTCGGTCAGGATGCCGCGGAGCCGGCCGCCGTCGACGACGAGCACGTCCCCGATGTCGGCGTCGCGCATCACCCGCGCGGCCTCGGCCAGCGAGGTCGACTTGTCGACGGTCACCGGATTCCCGGTCATCACCTCGTGCACTCTGCGGGCCATGGATCCTCCCAGTGCCGGACACGGCTCCCCACGGGGCGGTTACCCGCCCCGGGGCGGCGCAATCGCCCTCCCGGAGCGGCGCGGGGTCAGACGGCGGGCAGGACGGCGTCCAGCCGGCGCCGCGCGGCCCGCCGCTGGACCAGGGCCACGCCCGCCACACCGGCGCCGAGCGCCAGCCAGCCGGCCGGTCCCGCGACCATGACGGCGCCGGTCAGCAGCAGCGGCCCGACGGCCTTCTGGGCGGACGGGGAGATGCCGGCCACCCCCAGGTAGGAGGCCCTGGACTCCTGCGGCGCCAGGGAGACGGCCAGTTCCCAGGAGCACACCGACCGCACGAGCTCGGCGGCGGTGACCAGGACGGCCGCCCCGAGCAGGGTGGCGGAGGCGGCCCAGGGGCCATGGGCGGGGGTGAGCGCGAGGAGCGCGCAGGCGGCGAACAGGAACGACCCGTACCAGGCGACGGCCGAGGCCGCCTGCCGCGCGGTGCGGACCCTCGCCGACACGCTGAGCTGGAGGACGACGACGAGCACGGTGTTGACGGTGAGGAAGGCCGGGACGACGGCGTGCGGCGCGTCGGTGTGGTGGACGAGCCACAGCGGCAGGCCGACGTTGAGGAGCGAGTCGTCCAGGTTGAGCGGCATGTCCAGCAGGACGAAGCGGAGGTAGCCCCGGTCCCGCCACGGGCTCCTGCGGCCGGGCGGGGTGCCGTCCCGCGCCGGCCGGGCGGGGGTGACCGGGCGGCGGTGGCCCTGCGGCTCCCGCGTGCGCCACACCAGCGCGGAGGCCACGAGGAAGGACAGGGCGTTGCCGAGGATGAGGACCTCGTACGCGCCCCGGGTGCCGACGGCGAGGCCGATCGCGGCGAGGCCCGCGCCGACGGCGTAGCCCGCGTTGGCGGCGCTGCGCGACAGGGCCTGGTAGGTGGCGCGGCGTTCGCCGGCGACGCGGGTGGCGAAGAGCATTTCGAGGGTCTTGGCGGACCGGTCGCCGAGGTGGGTGAGGGCGACGATCAGCAGGAACAGCTCGAAGCGGGTGACGACGAGCATCGCGCAGAGGGCGGCGAGCCGCAGCAGGTGACAGGTGATCAGGAGGGGGCGCACGGGGAACCGGTCGGCCAGGTGGCCCGCGATCGGGGAGCCCGCGATACCGGCGACGGCGCCGACGCCGAGCATGAGGCCGAGGCGTCCGGCGTCGAGGCCGACGACGAAGGTGAAGAAGAGGACGGAGGAGGCGGCCCAGACGCCGGTTCCGGTGCGGTCGAGGAGCTGGGCGAGCAGCATGATCCGCGCGTCGCGGCCCCCGGGCGGCCGCCGCAGCTGCGCGAGCAGTCCACCGGCGGCCTCGCCGACGTCGGCGTCCCCCCGGACGTCGGCGTCCCCCCGGACGTCGGTTCCGTCCTGCCCTGTCGTTCCGAGCCGCCCCATGCCGGCACCCCGCCTTCCCCCGTCCGAAAGTATCTCGATGTCGAGATACCACGCGGTAGCCTGCCCCCTCACCTATCTCGACGTCAAGATATTTCGGAGGAAGGCCCCCGCCCCGGAGCGGGGCGGGGGCTTTCGGCTAACCGGGCGGGAGGGCCGGGGCCACGGACGCCGGGACCGGGGCCAGGCCCGCCGGGCGGGTGGTGAAGGTGCCCCGGCCCTGGGTGCGGCCCCGCAGGCGGGACGCGTAGCCGAACAGTTCGGCCAGCGGCACCGTCGCCGTCACCACCGCGGTCCCGGCCCGCGTCGCCGAGCCCGTGACCCGGCCCCGCCGGGCGGCGAGATCGCCGAGGACCGCGCCGACCGACTCGTCCGGGACGGTCACGGTGACCTCCGCGACCGGCTCCAGCAGCTCCAGCGCGCTCGCCCGCAGGGCCTCCCGCAGCGCGAACCGGCCGGCCGCGCGGAAGGCGAGCTCCGAGGAGTCCTTGGAGTGGGTCGCCCCGTCGGTCAGGACGACCCGCACCCCGGTCACCGGGTGCCCGCCGAGGGGGCCCTCGGCAAGGGCGTCCCGGCAGCCGGCCTCCACGGCCCGCGCGTACTCCTGCGGGACCCGGCCCCCGACGACCGCCGAACGGAACGCGAAGCCGGGCTCGCCCAGCGGCTCGACGTCGATCACCACATGGGCGAACTGCCCCGCGCCGCCGTCCTGTTTGACGTGCCGGTACACCAGCCCGGCGACCCCGCGCACCACCGTCTCCCGGTAGGACACCCGGGGCCGGCCCACGACGACCTCCACCCCCTGGTCCCGGCGGATCTTCTCCACCGCGACCTCCAGATGGAGCTCGCCCAGCCCCGACAGCACCGTCTGCCCGGTCTCCGCGTCGGTCCGGACCACCAGCGAGGGGTCCTCCTCGGCGATCCGTGCCAGCGCGGCCGCGAGCCGGCCGGTGTCGGTGCTGCGGCCCGCCTCGACCGCCACCGACACCACCGGGTCGGCCACGGTGGGCGGTTCGAGGAGCAGCGGTGCCCCCGGCGCGCACAGCGTGGTGCCGGCCCGGGCCGCCTTGGGCCCGATCACCGCGACGATGTCACCGGCCACCGCCTCCTCCCGTTCCTCGTGCCGGTCGGCCTGCACCCGCAGGATCCGCCCGATCCGTTCCGTCCTGCCCGTACCGGGGTCCAGTACGGTGTCGCCCTTGCGCAGGGTGCCCGCGTAGAGGCGTACGTACGTCAGCCGCCCGGTCGCGGTCGCCGTCACCTTGAAGGCGAGCGCCGCCAGCGGCTCCGCCGGGTCGGCGGGACGGCCCTGCACGGCAGGCATGTCCGCCGGCGACGGCAGGTACGCCACGACGGCGTCCAGCAGCGGCTCGATGCCGCGGTTGCGGTACGCCGAACCGCACAGCACCACGACGCCGTCCCCGGCGAGGGTCAGCTCGCGCAGGGCCCGCACCAGCGTGGCCTCGGTGAGGGAACCGGCCGCGCAGAACTCCTCCAGGGCGTCGGCGTGGAGTTCGGCCACCGCCTCCTCCAGGGCCCGGCGGCGCCGCAGCGCCTCCTCCCGCAGTTCTTCGGGGACGGGCGCGGTCTCGTACGGGCCGGCGTCCGCGCCCCAGAGCAGGGCGCGCATGCGCAGGAGGTCGACGACGCCGGTGAAGACGTCCTCGCGGCCGACGGGCAGCTGGACGACCAGGGGGACGGCGGCGAGCCGGTCGCGGATCGAGGCCACCGCCGCGTCGAGGTCGGCGCCGGTCCGGTCCAGCTTGTTGACGAACGCGATGCGCGGCACGCCGTGCCGGTCCGCCTGCCGCCACACCGACTCGCTCTGCGGTTCGACCCCCGCCACGGCGTCGAACACGGCGACGGCCCCGTCGAGCACCCGCAGGGAGCGTTCGACCTCGTCGGCGAAGTCGACGTGCCCGGGGGTGTCGATCAGGTTGACCCGGTGTCCGTCCCAGGCGCAGCTGACGGCCGCGGCGAAGATCGTGATGCCGCGGGCCCGTTCCTGGGCGTCGAAGTCGGTGACGGTCGTCCCGTCGTGGACCTCGCCGCGCTTGTGGATGGCGCCGGTGGCGAAGAGGATCCGTTCGGTGACCGTGGTCTTGCCGGCGTCGACGTGGGCGAGGATGCCCAGGTTGCGGACGGCGGTGAGCGGGTTGGCGTTGGCGTTGGCGTTGGTGTCGGCGTGGATACGGGTGCGCATGGCCCAGGGCCTTTCGGATGCCGTGGAGCGGGTGAAGGGGGCGGCGCGATTCCCGTGCGTGCGGGACCGCAACGTTCCTGACGTACGGTCAGGAACGGTCGGTGGAGGCCCGGTTACGGGCACACGTCACGGGCGTACGGTGACAGCCGCGCAGCTGTTACCGCGCGCTGCGAGACACCGGGATCACGTCGTACCGGGCCGGGGGAACGAGGGCGGCGGCGGTGTGCGTACGCATGGCCCTGTTCCCCTTCTCTTCGTGCGACGGCATGAGGCGCGGGCCGTATCGGCGGCGCGCACGGCGAGTGTAGGCAGTGCGCGGCGGGCGGGGCACCGCATTTTCGCGCGGCTCCCGTCATGCGCCGCCCGGGGCGGAGCCGGGCGGGCGGTCGGCGGGGGGCGGGGAGGTGATGTGCCACAGGCCCGCGTCCGAGCGGGTCGCCGACCAGTCGTCGGGCAGGGAGAGCGGCCCGGTGACCTCGACGCCGGTGAACTCGGCCCGGGCGTGGAACGCCGCGCCGTGGAAGGCCAGTCCGGCCCGGAAGACCGAGTCCTCGATGGAGACGGCGCCGTCGAAGGAGGCCGCGTCGAATCCCGAGTCGGTCGCGAACGTGGCGCGCAGGAAGTGCACGGACCCCTGGAACCGCGCGCCCGTGAAGTCGGCCCCCGCGTCGCCCACCGTCAGGTCCGTGCAGTGCAGGGGGCCCGAGAAGACCGCGCGGTCGAAGGAGGCCCCGGCGAGGCAGCCGACCTCCTTGAACCGGGCCTCGCCGGTGAACACGGCCCGGCCGAAGTCCACCGGCGACGCGAAGTCGGCGGCGTCGAACTCCGCTCCGCCGTCGAACCGGGCGGCCGCGAAGGAGGTCCGCGCCTCGAAGGAGGTCTCCCGCAACAGCGCCCGCCCCCGGCACACGGCGAGGTCGAAGACCGCCGGGGCCAGGAAGCGCACGCCGGACACCCACAACGGGCCGTCCCACAGCGCGCGTTCACAGGACACCCGCTCGGCGAAGAAGGACCGGTCGAGCTCCATTCGCCCCTGGCAGGCGGCGTCGCGGAAGTCGAACGATCCGTCCACCGTCATCCCGGTCATCGAGGCTCCCCGTTGCAGGAGGGCGCGCCGGAAGGAGACATCGGCCGCCCAGGTCGCCCCTTCGAAGTCCGCCCGCCCGGTGAAGACCGCGCGCCGGAAGTCGGCCGGCCCGCCGAACTCGGCGATCGTGAACCGTGCCCCTTCCTGGAAGACCGAGCCCTCGAAGGACGTCCTGCCCCTGAACGCGGCCCGGGTGAAGTCCGCCGGGCCGTCGAACACGGCCCGGGAGAAGTCGGCCTCCCCCGTGAAGACGGTCTCCGCCTCCGCCCAGCCCTCCTCGAAGCGCGCGTCCTCGAAGGTCACCGCGCCCAGTGCGAGCCGCGAAGTCCCCGGCTCGCGCACCGCGTCGAGGACCCGCCGCAGCAGGCCCGGGCCGAAGGGGACGCCCCGGAAGTCGAGCGGCGCGCCGGGGCCCAGCGCGGCCAGCACCTCCTCCTGCTCCCCGCGCGGCAGATGGGCCAGGCAGGCGTGGCGGCCCGCCAGGCGGATGCCCGGGCAGCCGCGCGGTTCGGCGTCCGAGGAGCCGGCGCGGCAGCGCAGCCAGGCGACCGCCGCGCCGCGCGTGGACTCCTCGGCCTCGGTCAGGAGCTCCGCCAGCTGCCCGGGCGTGCCCCGGTAGGCCCATCCCCCGGCGTCGCCGTCGCCGCCGAGCGGGACGAGGTCGCGCAGGGCGGCCGGGCCGAGGAGCCGGCCGAGCTCCTCGTACAGCGGGTGGGTCAGGGCGAGCAGGAGGCGGGCGCCGTGTCCGGGGCCGGCCACCAGCCGGGCCGTGACCAGGTCGTGCAGGAGCAGCCCCTCCGTGTCCCCCGGGAGGGTGCCGGCGTTCCGCGTCCCGAGGACCACGGCGAACGCGGGCCGCGTGCCCTCCGGCCGCGTCTCGGCGTCGGCGGCCAGGACATCGGGCAGCGCGGCGAGCAGCCGCCCGCCCTGGCCGAGGCTGCCGGGCGGGTCCAGCAGCAGGTACGCCGTCCTCGGATCCGGCCCCGGCACCCCCTCCCCCAGCTCCGCGTCGACGGAGGCGTCCGCCGTCAGCCGCGACAGCAGCCGCCGCAGGGCCGGTTCGCCCCGGCCGCCGCGCGGCGCCACCCCGCCCGCCCGTACGCCGACGGTCACCCAGGGGCCCTGGAAACCCGTCCGGTACCCGGAGGCCCTCGGATGGGCGTCCAGGACCGAGCGGAAGGCGACCTGGTCCAGCAGGGCCGCGCCCGACAGGAACACCAGACGGTCGGGCCGGACGGTGTGCACCACCCCCAGCAGCCAGCCCTCGTAGGAGACGGGGGCGCCGGCGAAGTGGGTCCAGCCCTCCGGTTCGGCGGAGAGCCGGACGAGTTCCCCGTTGGCCGCTCCGCCGTCCCGGACCAGGGATCCGGTCAGCGGGGCCGGCCGCCCCCCGTCCGTGACCCCGTCGACGCGCAGGCGCGCCTCGGCGCCCGCCGGACGCGTCCCCCACAGCTGCGGGGCGAAGTCCGCGTCACCGGCCAGGTCCTCCTCGCTCTCCAGCAGCAGCACCGGCGGGCTCGCGTCGTCCCACCACACCGGTCTGCAGGGGACCTCCCGGCCGCCCGACCGGATCCAGGCGACCGCCTCCCCCGGCCGCGGCCCGTCCCCGACCGTGAGCACCAGCCGCGGCGCGAGCAGGGTCCCCACCGCGGCGGGCTCCGCCAGCGGCTCGAAGCGGACCCGGACCACCCGGTCGGCCAGCCCCCCGTCGGAGGCCGCGCCCCGCCCGGCGGGCCCCCGCTCGCCCCCGGCCGGCTCCTGCGCCTGGTCCGGCTTCCCGCCGGCGGCCGCCCCGTCCGGACCGTGTTCCCCGTCGGCGGCGGGCCCGTCCGGCCTCCGCTCGGCGAACGGCAGGGCCTCCGCCGGGACCAGCCGCCGGCCCTCCCGCCCCGTGGTGACCCGGGTCGCCGAGAAGTCGGGGCCGGTGCCCCGGTGGAGGGACATGAACTCCCACACCCGGCGGCGCACCAGTTCCCGTACCGCCGCCACGTCCCCGCGCAGCTGGGAGCCCAGCAGCACGTCCCGTACGCCCGGCAGGAACTCGAACTCGGCCTCCTCCGGGCGCTGCTCCGCGTCCCAGGGCGCGAAGAGCCCGCCGAGGGCCACCTCCGCGAGGTGACCGTGTTCGGAGCCGCGCAGCAGGGAGCGGCGCACGAGGGTCATCACCGGCAGGGTCAGCGGTACGGCGGCCAGGTGCGCGGCCAGCTGCTGGGCGGTCGGGGAGGCGCCGGCCCGGAAGCGCTCCACCAGTTCCAGCGGGTCGGCGGCCCGGCGCGGCGGGGCGGCCGGGCGCGGGGGTGGGGGCGCGGCCGCGTCCAGGCGCAGGCAGGCCAGGCGGCGCCAGCGCCCGTCGCCGGACACCACCCGGACCAGGCGGGCCAGGCTGCCGGAGGCGAGGCCGACGACGGGGACGACCGGTCCGCCGCCCCGCGCCCGCCGGGCGGCCGCCACCCGCTGCCAGGAGCGGGTGGCGGCGGCGGGCCGGTCGGAGCGGACGGCGAAGGGCACGGGCCGTACGGCGCCGCGGGTCCACAGCCGTTCGGGCAGGACGTTCAGCACGGCCACGGCGTTGTGGCTGCTCCAGTGGCGCAGGACGGCGCGCAGCGGGCCCTCCTGCCAGCCTCCGGCGACGGTGTCGGAGACGACGAGGATCAGCCGCCGGCCGGCCGGGTCGGCGAGTTCGAGGGGGTTGCGGGGCGCGGTGCCGGGGCCCCGGGCGAGCTGCGGGGTGCCGCCGCGGCCGGTGCCGGTGAGCTGCCAGGCGCGTACGTCGCGGAAGACGCCGCTGCGGGTGAGGACCCCGCGCAGTTCGGCGACCAGGTCGGCCCACAGCAGCATCGAGGGATGGCTGTCGACGACGAGGGCCAGGTCCAGCCAGCGGCTCTCGGCGGGGCGCAGCACCGGGGTGGGGACCATGGCCTCGATGCTGCGTTCCACGGTGAGCTGCTCGTCGAGTTCCTCCCCGGGGCCGCCGATGGAGCGGCGGCCGACGGGCCGCAGGGAGCGCATCAGGCCGAGCGGGTCGTCGAGGGAGGCGGTGCGCGGTAGGCGCAGGGGCACGCCGCGCCTGCCGCGCCCGGCGCCGGGAGGCCCGGCGGCGGGGCCGGGCCGGGCGGTGGCGGGGAAGAGCTGGGCGGCGTCGGCGCCGGACGCGGGGGCCGGTACGGGTACGGGGCCGGGCGGGGCGGGCGTGGGCGGGGCGGCCGAGGCGTCGTCGGACGCGGGGGCGGGCGTACGGGTGCGGGCGGCGGGGTCGACGCGTGCGGCGAGCCACAGGATGTCGGCGATCTCCTCGGCGCCGACGGCGGTGCGCGGGGCGGCGCCGTCCTCGGCGCCTTCGGCGAAGGCGGCGAGGAGCCTCTCGATCACGCGGTGGGCCCGGTCAGGTGCTGCATGACGGTGGCGAGGAAGCGGTCGCGGTCGGCGGGCGCCGACCAGGCTCCGGCCAGGCGCAGTTGGATGGCGTTGAGGAGCTGGTCGGTGGCCAGGTCGCCGTCCTCGGCGCGTTCGAGGAAGCTCCGGACGAGGTCCCGGTACTCGGCCCCGTCGGCGCCGGTGATGTCGACGCCGAGCCGTCCGCGCACGATGCGGGCGAGCTTCTCGGGGCCGGGCGCGTCCAGGTGGAGGCGGACGCAGCGGCGCAGGAAGGCGGGCGGGAAGTCGCGTTCGCCGTTGCTGGTGAGGACGACCACGGGGAAGTAGCGGCACTGCACCCGGCCCTGGGTGACGGCGACACCGGCGTCGGGGTCGTCGTCCGTGCCGATGGCGACGGTCGGCTCCTCCTTGGCGAGGCGGGCGAGTTCGGGGATGACGAACCCGCCGTCCTCGAAGACGGTGAGGAGGTCGCCGGGCAGGTCGATGTCGCTCTTGTCGATCTCGTCGATGAGCAGGACGCGGGGCCTGGGCTGCGGCAGCAGGGCGGTGCCGAGCGGGCCGAGGCGCAGGTAGCGGGCGATGGAGGGCGCGGTGGGGGCGCCGGGGGCGGGGGCAGCGGCGCCGGGGACGGCGGCCGGGACGCCGGGGACGGCGGCGGCGGCCGGGACGCCGGGGAGGCGGACCTGTTCGAGTCCGGCCTCCTGGAGGCGGCCGATGGCGTCGTAGAGGTAGAGGCCGTCGCGCAGGACGGTGCGGCTGGTGATGGGCCAGTGCAGTACGGGCCCCAGGGCGAGGTCGGCGGCGATGCTGTAGGCCAGGGTGGACTTGCCGACGCCGGGCTTGCCGGTGATGAGCAGGGGCCGGCGCAGGTGGAGGGCGGTGTTGACGACGTCCTTCTCGGGGTCGTCGGGGACGTAGCCCTCGCCGCGCCGGCGGGTGCGCTCCCAGGCCTCGCCCGCGCAGCCGGGCGGCCCGTAGTCCGGGTCGGGGTCGCCGGTGAAGTCCCGCCAGGGCGGCGGCGATCCGGCTTCCAGCCGGGCGCGGCGCTCCTCTCCCGGGCCCGCGCCCTGGTACAGCCACCAGTCCTTCGCCACTGCCTCTGCCTCCATCGTCGCGTCAGGTCGTGCGGTCGGTCCGGTCGTCGGGGTCGAACGGGCGGTGGGGTGGGGGGTCAGGCCAGGGAGCGGAGGTCGATCGTGTCGTCGGGATCGTCCCACAACAGCACCAGCCGGTCTGCCCCTTCCGCCGCGCCCCCGGCGGCCGCCCGGCGCGCTTCGGTCACGCGGGCGGGCAGGCCGAGCACCGCCGGTGCGCCGGGGAGCGCCTCCGGGGAGAGGCACGCGGGCAAGCCGCCGGCGGGCGCTCCGCCGCCGCGCTGCCAGACGGCGGCCGGCACCCCGCCTTCGAGGACCGCCTCCAGCAGGGCCTCCGTCCGGCCCGCCGAGGCGTGGCCGAGGACGCAGGCGGGGCCGGTGCGGGCACCCAGCTGCACCCCGAGGGCATCGGTGACCTCCGCGTCCTCGACGACCCGTACGGTGTCCGGGTGGCGGCCGCCGTGGGCGTGCATCCAGCGCCACTTGGCGTGCCAGGCGGTGCGGGTGTCCTCGCGCTCCTGCGGGCAGCGCACCACCACCTCGTAGAGCATGCCGAGGGGGCGGGTCCGCCCCGCCGGTCCGCGGGGCACGGGCCATTGGTCGAAGTCCGTCTCCAGCAGTTCGTACGGCACGTGGAACTCGATCCGCTCGACGCTCTCGTAGGGCTGTCCGGCCCCTCCGTCGGCCTCCGGGCCGGCCGCGAGCTGCGCGAGCCGGCGCACGAGTTCGGCCCGTACGGCGGCCGGGGCGACCGGGCTGCCCTCCGACTCCCAGACGTGGCGGGTGTGTTCGCCGCGCAGCCACATCCGGGCGAGCAGGCCGTCCTCGCCGCCGGGCGGGGACTCCAGGCGGACGTGCAGCGCGGTCCGGCGGGCGGGGGCGGGCGGGGGGCGCAGCACGGGCAGGGCGAGGCGTCCGCGGGTGGCGCGGACCCACGCGGCGAGCCGGGCCGCCCAGTCCGGCTCTCCCAGGCCGCCGGCGGCGCCGCGGGGGCGGGCGGCCCGGTCGGCGAGGTAGTGGACGAAGGGCACGGCCAGGGGCATGCCGGTGCGGCCGCCCTGCCGCTCGTCGAGGTCCGCGACCACGTCGAGGAGGCTGTCGGCGGGCAGTCCGTGGTGGACGGGGGTGGCACAGCCGGCCTCCTTGAACGCCCAGGCGTAGGCCTCGTAGGCGCAGCGCGGCAGTCCGCGGTCCTCGAACAGGTCGCCGAGGCCGTCCCAGCCGGTCTGGTCGAGGCGGGCGGCCCGGGGCAGGGCCGGCCCGTACGGTCCGTCGTCGAGGAAGGAGCACGCGTCCCAGTCCCGGTCGACGAGGAACTGGGGCAGCTGCCAGCCCTCGCCGCGGGCGCGCAGGTCCTGGAAGGTCCGGTGGATCCGGCGGGCGGCCTGCGGGAGGCCGGTGGCGCCCTCGCGGACGGAGCGGCCGCGGAGTTCGCCGAGCAGCGCGTCGGTGAAGCGGCCGGCGCCCCGCTCGGCGTCGTTCTGGGCGGCTTCGCCCTCGCGGGAGGCGTAGAGCCGGAACTGGCGCCGTCCGGGGACGGTGGCGCCGCCGCCGTAGTCGGTGCTGCCGAAGTTCCACCGGGTGTCGCGGGGGGCGTCGACCCGGCAGGCGTCCACCAGGGCGGCCTGGAGCGGGAAGCGGCGGTTCTTGACCAGGTCCGTCTTCCACCAGCGCAGGGCCGAGTCTAGGTTGAGGTGGCGGATCTGGCCGGGCCGGGCGTCGGCGCAGGGCAGCATCAGCTCCCCGGCGCCGCCGAGGTAGCCGTGGCCGGCCCAGAAGATCCAGAGCAGGTCGCCGTCGCACTGCGGGAGTTCTTCGAGCAGGACCGACTTGGCGTTCGCCTCGGTGGCGGGCCGGTAGGCCGGTCTCAGCTCGGCCAGGGCGGGCGAGGCCGTCCAGTCGAGCCGGTCGGGGTCGTCGAGCGGGGAGAGCAGCAGCCGTACGTTCGCCGCCGGGACCTCGCCGGGGCCGGTCAGCCAGTGGGCGAAGCGCAGGGCGTCGCGGGCGGGGCCGCGCAGGTTCCAGCGGTGGCTGATCTCGTACCGTTCGACCCCGGCGACGAGCGCGAAGGTCCGCCGGGGTGTCAGCGCTTCGGGCAGGTCCAGGGTGCCGGGCGGGAGTCCGGGGTCGGCCCGGGTTCCGGGATGGGTCACCCGATGCCCGCCTCGGCCACCGCCCGTTCGATGCGCTCGTAGAGGGACTGCTGTTTCCAGTAGGCGCTGTGGGAGGCGGGGAAGGGCTGGCGGCTGCGGATCTCGTGGTCGGTGACGCGCGGGTCGCCGGGGAAGACGGGCCCGGCGAGGTAGGAGAGCACGTCCTGCCGGTCGTAGACGTTGAGCCAGCGCGGGAAGCCGTACGGGAGGGCGCTGCCGGGCGGGAGGGACGTGAGGGCGCCGAGTTCGTACAGGTACGGGGCCTGCGAGCCGACGGTGACGAGCAGTTCGGCGCCGGGTACGGGCCCGCCGGTGGCGGCCTCCAGGGCGAGGAGGTCCACCAGGGCGATCCCGCCGAGGCTGTGGCCGATGAGGACGGTGGGGCCGGGCTCGACGGTGATCCGCTGGTGCAGGAACGCCCGCAGTTCGGTGCCCCGTGCCTGGTAGCGCAGGATGTCGCCGAGGGCGGGGGTGGCGCCGACGGTGAGGGAGCCCCGCCAGGCGTTGAGCAGCGGCTGCGTCGAGACCCGCAGGGCGAGCCGGCCGAGGAAGGCGGCCGCGCGGGCGCCGGGGACGCGGGCGCCGCCGCCCAGGCGGGTGGTGAGCAGGTCGACGAGCCGGTCGCGTTCGGCGGCGGTGCAGTCGGCGTCGGCCCCGGCGGTGGCGAGGGCTCCGGCGGTGACGGCGCGGGCGAGGGCGGCGGCCAGTTCGCGGGCCTGCGGTTCGGCGGTGGCACGGGCCCCGGCGCGGGCGGCCTCGGCGGAGTCGGCGGCGGCCTCCAGGGCCGGGCGGAAGCCGGGGGCCAGGCCGGTGCCGTCCAGCAGGGCGCGGAGCTCGCCGGGCGCGCCGCGGGGGTCGTACGGGGCTTCGGCGAGGCGGTGCAGGAGCTCCAGGACGCGTGTGCCGGCGGCCTGTACCCCGGGCGGGGCGAAGGGGTCGTCGCCGGCCTCCTCCTCGGACCCGTCCGTGTCCCAGCCGGCCTCCGCCAGCACGCGCAGCTCGCACAGCGGGTCGGCGAGCAGCAGCCCCCACTCGGCGGTCTCGGTGTCCGCCGCGTCCGCGTTCGCGGCGGAGCGCAGGCCGGGGACGGAGCGGCCGCCCGAGCCGAGTCCGGCCCCGAACCGCTCGCCCCAGAAGCAGGAGTCGACGGCGGCGCCGGGGAAGCGGGCGGTGAGCCGCTCGCGGACCAGCGCGAAGAGGGTGTCGTGCCGGTCGCGCCGCACCCCCGTGCCGTGTACGAACAGAAACCGCATCGTCGGCCCTCCCCCTCGCGACCTCGCCCCGCCCGCACGATAGCGCCGCGCGGGCGGGAGGGCAGGGGGAACGCGGAGTTCGGCCGGTGGCGGGAGGGCCGGGTTCAGCGTTTGCGGGCGAGGGTGAGGCCGTCGGCGACCGGCAGCAGCACGGATTCCACCCGTCCGTCGGCGCGGACGTGGGCGTTGAACTCGCGGACGGCCAGCGCGTTCCCCTCGGCCCGGGGGTCGGCCGCCGCGCCCCCGTAGAGGGTGTTGTCGGCGAGGAGCAGCCCGCCCGGGCGGACGCGGGGCACCAGTTCCTCCCAGTAGGCGCGGTATCCGGCTTTGTCGGCGTCGAGGAAGACGAGGTCGGTCACGGGGTCGGGCGGCAGGGAGCGGAGGGTGTCCAGGGCGGGGGCGAGCCGCAGTTCGATCCGCTCCGCGACCCCGGCCTCCCGCCAGGCCTCCTGGGCGATGTCGGTCCACTCCTCGGAGACGTCGCAGGTCAGGACCTGTCCGCCGGGGGCGAGTCCGGTGGCGAGCGCGAGGGTGGAGTAGCCGGTGAAGGTGCCGACCTCGATGACGCGGCGGGCGGCGGTGAGCCGGGCCAGCAGGGTGAGGAACACGCCCTGCTCGTGCGGGACCTGCATGACGGCGGCGCCGCCGAGCCCGCGGGTCCGCTCGGCCAGCCGCTGCTGGACGGCGGTCCGGGGTTCGGCCTGGGCGACCAGGTAGGCGTACACGTCGGGGGTGAGGGGGACGGTCTTGACCTCGTCCGGGAACCGGCTCACCGGGTGGCTCCCGCCGCGGCGACGTCCCAGCCGCTGTCGGGCAGCGGCCGGGGGGCGGCCGGCGGGGGCGGGGGTGCGGTGGGGGTCGGGGTCGGGGTCGTGGGGCGGGTGGTCATGCGGGCGGCTCCTCGGGTGCGGCCAGGGGTTTGCCGAGCGGGCCGCGGGGGATCCGGTCGACCAGGCGCACCTGCCGCGGCTCGGCCCCGAGGCCGCGCGCCGCCGCCCGTACGCCCTCCGCCGTCAGCGGGCCGCCCCCGGCGACGAGGACGTCGTACGCCTCCCCGCCGGGCGGCCCGGCGGCGCGCACGCAGGCGACGTCCGCCCCGGGGAGCGCGGCGCGCAGGCGGGCGGCGATGGCGCCGAGGTCGCGGCGACGGCCGTTGGCCTTGATCAGGTGGGCGCGGCGGCCCAGGCGCAGGAACAGCCGGTCGCCGAGCCGGCGGACCAGGTCGTCCATCTCGTGCCGGTCGGGGCGGCCGCCGTCGGGGAGGGAGGCGAGGCGCGGGCCGGTGACGGTGAGCGGGCCCTCCGTGCCGGCGCGCGGGGCGGTGAAGGCGACGTCGTCGAGCAGGGTCCAGGGGGCGTGCGGGTCCCAGCCGGTGCGGTGCGCGACGGCGCCGGTCTCGGTGGAACCCAGCAGCTCGATCAGGGCGGCCCCGGGGTGCTCACGGAACTTGCGGGCCTCGGGCGGGAGTTCGGCGGAGCCGTGCAGGAGGACGAGCCGCTCGAAGGAGGCGGTCCAGCGGGGGTGACCGGCGAGGGTCCGGAAGGTCCCGGGGATGGCGACGACGGCGATCCGCCGGGCCGTGACGGGCGGCGGCGGGCAGTCGGGTCCGGGCCAGAACCACACCGGCAGCCCGGTCAGGGCGGGCAGCATCACCGTGGCCGAGGCCCCGTAGGCGTGCCGGGGCGGGACGAAGCTGACGACCGCCTCGGGGGCGTACGGGGCCAGCAGGCGGGCGGCGTGCGCGGCGTCGGCCAGGAGCTGCTCGCCGGAGAGGACGCGCCGGACGGGCTCGCCGGTGACGCCGGAGGTGTCGAACGGGTACGCCCCGGCCCGGAGCCGGCCGCGGACGCGCTCGGCGTCGGCCGGGGCGAGCCGGTCCCAGGGCAGGTGCCAGCCGCCTGCGGCGGGCGCGGGCGGGGCGCCGACGCCGAGGTGCTCCGGCAGGGTGTCGAAGGGGAGGGTCGCGTAGCCCTGCGCGGGGATCGCCGGGCCGGCGGGGTCGAGGCACATGCGCGGGGTCCCCTCGTACGGTGCGGCCGCGTCGGGGCGTGACGGGCCTTGAAGGCCTAACGACCGGGCGGCCCGGGGGAAACGGGTGCGGCGCCGCCGCACGGGCCGGCGCCCCACCGGCTGATGGCCCCGCACGGCCTCTAGCCGTGACCTGTGACATGTGAAATATTACCTGCGCTCTCCGAACTCCCGGAAAGGTCACCCCCGTTGCGCAGACTCCTCGCGGCCGGAGCGGCGATATCGCTCACCGCTCTCGCCTTCCTCGCCACTCCCGCCCAGGCGGCCGCCCCGCCGCCGGCGGCCCCCGCCGCCCCACAGGCCGGGCAGGAGGCGGCCCCGCCGCCCGCCCCGCTCGAACTCCGCCGCCAAGCCCTGCGCCGCCAGGCCCTGGAGGGCGTCGCGGCGGGCGGCGCCGGATCGCGGCGGGCCGGGCCGGGCCCCCGTACCGCCAGGATCGGCGACCAGTACGTCGAGCTCTCCCAGGAACGCAAGGACAAGGTCTTCGTCATCCTCGCCGAGTTCGGCGACCAGACGGACCCGCGCTTCGGCGGCACCCCCGGCCCCCTGCACAACACGATCGCCAAGCCGCCGAAGGACGACAACCACACCCTCTGGCGCAAGGACTTCGACCGCGACTTCTACCAGCGGCAGTTCTTCTCCGCCGACCCCGGCGCGGCGTCCATGCGCGCGTACTACGACCTCCAGTCCTCCGGCCGCTACGACATGGACGGCACGGTCACCGACTGGGTCAAGCTGCCCTACAACGAGGCCCGTTACGGCACCGACAAGTGCACCGAGACCGGCCAGTGCCGCACCAACTGGGACCTGGTCCGCGACGCCACGAAGGCCTGGTACGACGCCCAGCTCGCCAAGGGCCGCACCCCGCAGGACGTCAAGGCCGAGCTCGCCCAGTACGACGTGTGGGACCGCTACGACGCCGACCACGACGGCAACTTCAACGAGCCCGACGGCTACCTCGACCACCTGGTCGTCGTCCACGCCGGCAAGGACCAGACCTGGGGCGGCGGCGACCAGGGCAAGGACGCCATCTGGGCGCACCGCTGGTTCGCCTACTGGGACCAGGCGGGCACCGCGGGCCCGGAGGGCAACAAGGCCGGCGGCACCCCGGTCGGGGACACCGGCATCTGGGCCGGCGACTACCTCACCGGCGGCGAGAACAGCGGGGCGGGCCTCTTCTCCCACGAGTTCGGCCACGACCTGGGCCTCCCCGACCTGTACAGCTCGGACGGGGACAACGGCGTCAACTTCTGGTCCCTGATGTCCTCGGCCTCCTACCTGGGCAAGGGCCCCAACACCACGGGCCAGTGGCCCGGCGACCTGGACCCGTGGAGCAAGCTCCAGCTGGGCTGGCTGGACTACACGGAGGCCGACGCGGGCCGCAGGACCCGCGCCACCCTGGGCGTCTCGGGCTACCACACCCAGGACCCCCAGGCCCTGCTGGTGCACCTGCCGCCCTCCACCACCCGCACGGACCTCACGGACCCCACCGAGGGTGCGAGCCAGTGGTGGAGCGGCACCGGTGACCTCATGGACAACACCCTCACCCGCCCGCTGGACCTCTCGCACCGCCCGGCGACCCTCAACGCCCGCCTGTGGTACGACACGGAGAAGGACTTCGACTTCCTCACGGTCGAAGGCTCCACCGACGGCGGCGCCACCTGGACCCCGCTCCCCGGCACCGTGAACGGCACGCCCCTCCCCCCGAAGGGCGTCTCCGGCACCTCCGGCGGCTGGACCGACCTCGCGGTCCCCCTGCCCGCCGACACCGACCGGCTGCGCTTCCGCGTCACCTCGGACGGCAACACGCACGGCCGCGGCGTCACCTTCGACGACCTCCGCATCACCGCGGACGACGACGGCCGCACCCTCTTCACGGACGGCGCGGAAGCCGGCGCGAACGGCTGGACCGCCCTCAAGTGGTCCCGCACCGAGGGCCGTACGGGCACGGAGTCCCACCCGCGCGCCTACTTCGCGGAGAACCGCCGCTACACCGGCTACGGCTCCTTCCTCCGCACGGGCCCGTACAACTTCACCTCGACCGACAACCGGGTCGAGTTCTACCCCTACCAGCAGGGCGTGCTGCTCTGGCTCTGGGACACCGCCTACAGCGACAACACCACCAAGGCGCACCCGGGTTCGGGCCTGATCCTGCCCGTCGACGCCCGTCCGGACGCCCTCCGCTTCCCGGACGGCACCCTGGCGAACGCCCGCGCCCAGACCTTCGACGCGCCCTTCTCCACCCGCCCCACCGACCGCGTCACCCTCCACAGGCCCGGCAGCACCCTGACGGTCCCCTCCCGCCCGGGCGTCGCCGTCTTCGACGACCACCGCACGTCCTACTGGAACCCGGACCTGCCCCAGGTGGGCGTCAAGGTCCCGGACACCGGCACCCGCCTCCAGGTGCTCCGCGAATCCGCCACGACCGCCACCCTCCAGCTGTCCCCGTCCGCCCCCTGACCCCGGGCCCGCACGCGCGAGCGCCCCGCCGGGAGGTCCCGGCGGGGCGCTTTCGGTTCCGGTCCGCGGCTCAGCCGCGGGGCAGGACCGTGGCGAGGACCGAGGGGAGGGGGTACCAGTCCGCGGAGGTGATCGAGGCGTGGTGGGCCGCCATCAGGGCCACCCGTTCGCGGGCCTGGGCCTCCGTGGGGTGGACCGCGTCGATCGCCGGGGCGACGTTCTGGGCGTCCGTGGCGATCAGGAGGTAGTGGTTGCGGTCGTACCAGGACGCGTCGACCGAGCCCGAGGCGTAGGCGGACGCGTCGCCGTCGAAGACCACGAACCAGGGGCGCAGGGCCGGGTCGGCGTAGCGGTTGCGGGGATCGCCCGCCTCGGCGCGGTGGACCGCCGGGAAGGCGGCGGCCGTGGCGAGGTGGCCGCGCAGGTGCTCGGCGTACTCGCGGTCCGTCCAGAGCTTGTCGGCGCTGTTGCCCTCCTCCACGGTGCCCGGGATCAGCTCGACCAGGAACGTGCCCGCCATCTGCGCCCGGGTCGGCCAGGCGTCGGCGCGGGCCGCCGTGTCCAGGTCCGGGTGCCCGGCGGCCAGCCGGCCCGGGGTGTAGAGGGCGTCGCCCAGTTTCGCGGTGAGGAGGGAGTCGAGAGCGGCGGGACCCCGGCCCAGGTTCGCGGCGAAGCCGTCCTTCAGCTCCAGCTTCAGGACGATCGGGCGGTGGCCGGGGTGGGCGTCGTGCCAGCTGCGGATGTCGGAGAGGCAGCCCGCCAGGTTCTGGTCGCGGGACTTCGTGCGCAGCTGGGCGGGGGTGGTGGCGTTCTCGCAGTTGCTGTTGTTGCCGAAGGGGTTGTCGTGGGAGACGCGCCAGCCGCTGCCGAAGAAGTTGGTCCAGACGTCCAGCTCCAGCATGGCGGCGCCCGAGTCCAGGGCGTCAGCGAGGTAGGGGTATTTGGTCTTCTCGTAGGCGTTGTGCACGCCCACGCCGGTGGAGGCGGAGTAGCGCGGATCTCCGGTGGCGGCCGGGGCGGGGCCGGCGGCCACGGCGAGGGCCGCGACGGCGGCGGTCAGCAGGGCGGCTGCCGTGCGGAGGCGGGTGCGGATGGGCATGGGTGGGCGACTCCCCTGGTTACCGAGTGGTAAGGCGCCTGGAGCGTAGGCGAGTTGGATGAAGAGGGGAAGGACCGGGGATGGCCGTCCGGGGGCGCCGTGTGAGGAGGGGCACATTCCGGCCGGGAACCCAGGGAGGCCGCCGTCCGTTCCGGGAGGTTGACGGGTGATCCTCGGCGGTGGCGGGAGTGGCGCGATGACGGGCAGGGCCGTACGGGTCTGCGTGCTGGCCGGGATGTGCTGCGCCCTGGTGGCCGCCGGGGTCGCCTTCGGCCTGGGCCGGATGGGGACCCTCGACCGGGGGGACGCCGAGCAGGGGCGGTACGTACAGGACACCTCGCTCGCCGACGAGGCCGCCGTCGCGGCCCTGGGGAAGCTCGTCGAGGGCGGCCCGGAGGCGCCGCCGCCCGTACGCGGCTTCGCCGGGGGCGACGGGAAGCCGTCCGACCCTCTGGAGGCGCGGGACGTGCCCGCGGAGCCCGCGATCGGGGCGCTGTTCTCCCCCGGGCCGGACTGGGACGACGACCACCACTGTTCGGGGAGCGTGGTGCACTCCGCCGACGGGGACCTCGTCGTCACCGCCGCCCACTGCGTGTACGCCGGCGGGTTCCGCAACAACCTGGCCTTCGTGCCGGCGTACGAGGAGGGGAAGGCGCCCTACGGGGTGTGGGTGCCCACCCGGATCGACGTGGACCCGCGCTGGGTGCGGGACGCCGATCCCGATGTCGACGTGGCCTTCATCCGCGTGCGCCGCGCCGGGCACCCCGGGCAGCGGCTGGAGGACGTCACGGGGGCGAACCCCGTGGGCTTCGGCCGGCGGCTGCCGGTGCCGGCCCGGCTGGTGGGGTACCCGAACGACACCGAACGGCCGCTGGGCTGCTCCGGCACGGCCGTGGCCGACGGGCCGTCCCAACTGCGGTTCGACTGCGCCGACGTCCCCGACGGGACCAGCGGCGGTCCCGTGCTGAGCACCGGGAACACCCTGATCGGGGTCATCGGCGGCCGGGACGGCGGCGGGGACGAGACCACCTCGTACAGCAGCCGGTTCGGGGACGACATACGGGCGCTGTACGAGCGGGCCGTACGCGGGTAGCCCGGTGCGGGCGGCGGGTAGCCCGGTGCGGGCGGCGGGTAGCCCGGTGCGGGCGGCGGGCGGCCCGCGTACGGCCGGCCCCTACCCCCGGTGGTGGGGCGGGTAGGGCGGGGTGTCGGGGGCGGTGGGCAGGCGCCACTTCGACAGGACGCGGAGCACCGTGCCGGGGGCGAGGAGGGTGTTCGGCGGGGCGGACAGGGACAGGACCCCGAAGAACGGGGCCGAGATGGCCGGATCGGTGTTGGCCCCGACCATCACGCGGGACATGTACCGCTGGAGGACGCGTGTCGCCCGGTCGGGCGGCGGCCCCTCGGTCCAGGGGTAGCGGAGGTCCTCGCTGGTGGCGATCTGCCAGGCGACGCCGGCGGCCTCCGCCGTGCGCCGCTGGAGGGCGCGGGCCTCGGCCGGGACGCGGTGCGCCGGGAGGCCGGCCAGGGCCGAGCCCAGGGCGTGCGCCGCGGCGGCGGCGACGGTCATGCCGTGCCCGTACACGGGGTTGAAGCGGCAGGCGGCGTCACCGACGACGAGGAGCCCCTCGGGCCAGCGGTCCATCCGCTCGTAGTGGCGCCACTCGTTGGCGGTGGCCCGGAACCCGGTCGGTTCGGACAGCGGCTCGGCGTCGCGGATGGCCTCGTAGAGGGCGGGGCTGCGCAGGCTGCGGGCGAACTCCAGGAACCCGGGGTCCTTGGTGGGCGGGACGTGCTCCCCGTTGCCGAGGAGGGTGACCAGCCAGCTGCCGTCCTCCTGCGGCACCAGCACCCCGCCGCGCGGGCTGTCGGGACGGCCCTGGACGTACATGCCCCGCCAGCGGCGCGCCGCCGGCCCGGCCTGCGGGGATTCCGGCAGGGCGTAGGCGCGGCTGGCGTAGCCGAGGTGGGAGTCGTACCGGGTGACCTCGGGGGCGGGGTAGCCGAGGGCGGCGAGCCAGGCGGGCGCCTTGGAGGTGCGGCCGGTGGCGTCGACCACGAGACGGGCGGCCAGCGGGGCGCGGTCGCGCAGGGTGACCCCGGTGACCGCGCGGCCGTCCGGGCCGGCGACGAGGCCGGTCACGGCCCGGCCGCCCAGCACCTCGACGCGGCGGTCGCGGCGCACGGCCCGGCGCAGGGTCCAGTCGAGCAGTTCGCGGCTGCCGACCAGCATCCTGGCTCCGGGAACGGGCTGGAACCAGTCGGCCGGGCTGAGCCAGAGGAAGTCGCGCGGGGACTCCAGGAGGGCGGCGCCGGCGCCGGTCAGCTCGGCCGTGATCCCGGGGAGCAGCCGCTCCATGACCTCGATGCCACGCGACCACAGGACGTGCGCGTGCCGGGACTGCGGGACGCCGGGCCGGAACACGGGGCCGTCGTCGGGGAGTTCGTCCCGCTCCAGCACCGTCACGCGGGGGAAGTGCCCGGCGAGGACGCGCGCCGTGAGCAGCCCGGCCAGTCCGGCGCCGAGGACCACGGCGTGGTCCCGGCCGTCGTCGTCATCGGGGCCCCGGCCGCCGCCGTCCGGGGGGCGGGGGCCGGCGCCGGGGCGTGCGCGGGCGTCGTCCGAGCCGGCTGGGTGGTTGTCCGGAGTGTCGTCCATCGTCCGAGTGTGGGGCGAGGGGCGCGGGCCGGGCAGGATCCCTCCGGGGCGGACGGGGGCGCGGCGGGGGCGGACGGGGGCGGACGGGGGCACGCCACCGCCCGGGGCCCGGCGGGGCGGCGGGGGGCGGGGCGGCGACGCGGAGGGGCGGCACGGGGTCGCTTCCGGCGGGGTGCGCCCGCCGGGTCGGGGGCGGTGTCGTCGCCGGTCACCCTGGCACGGGTGGCGGGGCCGCACCCCAGTAAGCTGCGGGTCCGTCCCGCGCGTCCGCCCTCTCCCGTTCCCGAGGTACCGCAGTGAGCTCCGCAGCACCCCCCATAGCCGTGGCGGTCGTCGGCCTCGGGGCCGACGGCTGGACCGGGCTCACCGCCGCCGCCCGGGACGCGCTGGCCGGCGCCGAGGTGCTGATCGGCGGGCCCCGGCAGCTGGACCTGCTCCCGGCCGCCGTCTGCGCCGGGCTGCGGGTCGCGTGGCCCAGTCCGCTGCGCCCCGCCGTGCCGAAGCTGACGGCCGAGCACGCCGGGCGCCGGATCGCGGTACTGGCCAGCGGGGACCCGATGTTCTACGGGATCGGCCGCGCGCTCGCCGAGGAGCTGGGCCCGGACGCGCTGCACGTCCATCCGCACCCCTCCTCCGTCTCGTACGCCTGCGCCCGCCTCGGCTGGCCGGTGGAGGACACCGAGGTGGTGACCGTGGTCGGGCGGCCGGTGGCCCGGGTGGCGGCCGCGCTGCACGAGGGGCGGCGGGTGCTGGTGCTGAGCGCCGGCGCGGCGACCCCCGAGGCGATCGCCGCCCTGCTGCGGGAGCGGGGCTTCGGGCCGAGCCGGATGCGGGTCCTCGAACAGCTGGGCTCCGAGCGCGAGGACGCGTACGAGGGCACCGCGGACGACTGGCGCCGCCCGCCCGGCGACCCCCTCAACGTGGTGGCCGTGGAGTGCCGGCGGGATCCGGCCACGGCGGTCCCCCGGCTCGGCGCCACCCCCGGGCTGCCCGACGCCGCGTACGAGCACGACGGCCAGCTGACCAAGCGCCACGTCCGCGCCGCGACCCTCTGCGCGCTGGCCCCCGCCCCCGGCGAGCTGCTGTGGGACATCGGCGGCGGCTCCGGGTCGATCGGCATCGAGTGGATGCGTACGCACCCCTCCTGCCGCGCCGTGGCCGTCGAGCGCGTCCCCGAACGGGCGGCGCGCATCACCCGCAACGCGGCGGCCCTCGGCGTCCCCGGCCTGCGCGTGGTCGTCGGCGCGGCCCCCGCCGCGCTGGAGGGACTGGCCACGCCCGACGCGGTGTTCATCGGCGGCGGGCTCACCGCGCCGGGGCTGCTGGACGCCGTCTGGGCGGCGCTGGCGCCCGGCGGCCGGCTGGTCGTCAACACCGTGACGCTGGAGTCGGAGGCGGTCCTCGCCGGGCAGCACCGGCGCCACGGCGGCGAACTGGTGAAGCTGGCCGTCGCGCACGCCGTGCCGGTCGGCGGTTTCACGGGGTGGCGCCAGGCGATGCCGGTCACGCAGTGGTCCGTGACGAAGCCGGCGCGGGAGACACCGTGACGAAGGACCGGGAGCGGGCGCGGGAGCGGCCGCACCCCCCGCAGCAGACGCAGACGCAGACGCAAGGAGACTGACATGACCGTGTACTTCATCGGCGCGGGCCCCGGCGCCGCCGACCTGATCACCGTACGCGGTGCCCGTACCCTCGCCGCCGCCCCCGTCTGCCTCTACGCCGGCAGCCTGGTCCCGCGCGAGCTGCTCGACGAGTGCCCCGAGGGGGCCCGGCTGGTCGACACCTCGCAGCTGGACCTCGACGCGATCATCGCCGAGTGCGTACGGGCCCACGCGGCGGGCCTGGACGTGGCGCGGCTGCACTCCGGCGACCCCTCCATCTTCAGCGCCGTCGCCGAGCAGATGCGGCGCCTGGACGCGGCCGGCATCCCGTACGAGGTCGTCCCGGGCGTGCCGGCGTTCGCGGCGGCGGCCGCCTCGCTCAAGCGGGAGCTGACCGTCCCGACCGTCGGCCAGACCGTGATCCTGACCCGGATCGCCCAGCAGGCCACGCCGATGCCGCCCGGCGAGGACCTGGCCACGCTCGGCCGCAGCGGCGCCCTGCTGGTGCTGCACCTGGCCACCCGCTACGTGGACCGGGTCGTGGACGAACTCCTGCCGCACTACGGGGCCGAGTGCCCGGTGGCGGTGGTGGCGATGGCCAGCCGCCCCGACGAGCTGATCCTGCGCGGGACCCTCTCCGACATCGCGGGGCAGGTGAAGGAGGCGGGGCTGGTGCGCACCGCGGTGATCGTGGTGGGCCGGACGCTGAACGCGGAGCAGTTCCGCGACAGCCACCTCTACTCCCCCGAGCGCGACCGGCATGTCTGCTGAGCCGGCCGTCCCGGCGGGCCCGGCGCGGCACGTCCTGATCCTGGGCGGCACCACCGAGGCGCGCCGGCTGGCGGAGGCGCTGGCGCGGGAGCCCGCGTACGCGTCCTCGTACCGGGTGACGAACTCCCTCGCGGGCCGGGTCGGCTCGCCCGTGCTGCCGCCGGGCGGGACCCGGATCGGCGGCTTCGGCGGGGTCGAGGGGCTGGCGGGCTGGATCACCGCCCACGGCGTCACGCACGTGGTCGACGCCACGCACCCCTTCGCGGAGCGGATGAGCTTCCACGCGGCCGAGGCGGAGGCGCTGACGGGCGTGCCGACGCTGGCGCTGCGCCGGCCCGGCTGGAGTCCGGGCCCGGGTGACGCCTGGACCTTCGCGGACGACCTCACGGGGGCGGCCGCCGTGCTGCCCTCGCTGGGCCGGCGGGCCTTCCTGACCACCGGCCGGACGGGCCTGCACGCGTTCGCGCACCTCACCGATACCTGGTTCCTGGTGCGTTCGGTGGACCCGCCGCTGGGGCCGGTGCCGCCGCGCATGGAGACGCTGCTGGCGCGCGGGCCGTTCGGACTCGCGCAGGAGCGGGAGCTGATGGACCGCCACCGCGTCGACGTACTCGTCACCAAGGACAGCGGGGGCGAGGCGACGGCCCCCAAGCTCACCGCGGCCCGCGAGGCGGGGATCCCGGTCCTGATCGTCCGCCGCCCGCCGGTACCGCGGGGCGTGGCGCGGGCGGAGTCGGTGGAGGCGGCCCTGCACTGGCTCACCCCCTAGGGGGTGTCCGCAAAGTCCCGCCTGCCCCGCGACGCCCTGCGGGCGGACGACGCTACTTTGCGGACACCCCCTAGGCTGAAGGAATGCGGATACGTCACTCCCTCGTCCTCGCCCTGGTCCTCGCCGCCGTGTCGCCGCTCGTCGCGGGGTGCGGCGGGGGTCCGGCGCCGGAGGCCAAGGGCTGGGAGCCCAGCGACGCGCTCCAGCGGGCCGACGAGAGCCTGGGCAAGGGCGTCCCGGACGGCGCCCGGGTGACGATGCGGGGGACGGGCTTCCTCAAGGCCGGGATGGAGAAGGTCCTGGAGACCGGCGGGGAGCGCCCGTACCGCTTCGACATCGCCTGCGACAGCGAGGAGAGTTCCCGGGTCACCCTGCTGCTGTCCCGTGAAGGCGGCCCCGGGGACCGGTCGTTCGACGTGTCGTGCACGGCCGGGGAGGTCACCCGGCTGAACCTTCCGGCGGGTTCGGCGCCGACCGCGCACATCGACCCCGCCCCGCAGGACGACTCGCCCCCGGCCGGGGTGCTGTCGTGGCAGCTGCTCATGGTCGACCCGTCGACGGTCCAGGGCTGTCCGGACGCCTACGCGGGCTGCCCGGGCTGAGCCGGCGCCGGCCGGACGCCGCGGCGGCCCGCCCCGGGGTGGTGTGCCCCGGGGCGGGCGGCCGCGCTCAGCGCCTCGGCCGCACGGTCACGGGTAGCGGCGCGGGGTCCACGTCACCCGGGACCCGTCGGGCCGCTCGGTCACCCGGGTCTGCGAGGAGCCGATCAGCAGGATCGTCCGCATGTCCACCTCGGACGGCTCCAGTTCGGCCAGCGTGACGATCCGCACCGACTGCTCCGGCCCGCCCACGTCCCGGGCCACGACCACCGGGGTCTGCGGCGGGCGCAGCTCCAGCAGCAGCTCCCGGGCCTGCGCCACCTGCCAGGTCCGGCTGCGCGAGCCCGGGTTGTACAGGGCGAGCACCAGGTCGGCGGCGGCGGCCGCGCGCAGCCGCTCCGCGATGACCTCCCAGGGCTTGAGCCGGTCGGAGAGGGAGACGGTGGCGTAGTCGTGGCCCAGCGGGGCGCCGGCCGCGGCGGCAGCGGCGTTGGCCGCCGTCACCCCGGGCAGCACCCGTACGGGCACGTCCGCGTAGGGGGCCTGCCCGGCCACCTCCAGGACGGCGGTGGCCATGGCGAAGACCCCGGGGTCGCCGCCGGACACCACGGCCACCCGCTTGCCGCGCCGGGCGAGGTCGAGGGCGAACTCGGCGCGCTCGGACTCCACCTTGTTGTCGGAGCCGTGCCGCACCTGGCCCGGCTTGACCGGCACCCGGTCCAGGTACGTGGTGTACCCGACCAGCACCTCGGCGTCGGCCAGCGCCCGCCGCGTCTCCGGGGTCAGCCACAGCGGCCCGGCCGGGCCGGTGCCGACGACGGCGACCTCGCCGGGCCCGGACGGCACGCTGCCCGGGTTGCCGATCCGGCTGGGCACGACGGCGACGGCGAAGTACGGGACGCTGTCGGGGTCGGTGTCGGCCAGGACGCCGGTCCGCTCGCCCTCCATGGTGGCGCGCTCGACGTACCGGGCCTCCGCGAGGCGGCCGCTGCCCTCCATGGCCCGCCGGACGGCCGGGAAGGTGCGGCCGAGCTTCATGACGACCGCGGAGTCGGTGGCGGCGAGGCGGGCGGTGAGCTCCTCCTCGGGCAGGGTGCCGGGCAGGATCGTCAGCACCTCCTCGCCCTCCACGAGCGGGGTGCCGAGCCGGGCTGCGGCGGCGCTGACCGAGGTGACGCCGGGGATGACCTCGGCCTCGTAGCGGTCGGCGAGCCGCTTGTGCATGTGCATGTACGAGCCGTAGAAGAGCGGGTCGCCCTCCGCGAGCACGGCGACGGTGCGGCCGGCGTCCAGGTGCGCGGCCAGCCGGGCGGCGGAGGCCTCGTAGAACTCCTCCATCGCGCCCTGGTAGCCGCCGGGGTGGTCGGTGGTCTCGGTGGTGACCGGGTAGACCAGCGGCTCCTCGACGTGGTCGGCGCGCAGGTGCTTCGCGGCGATCGAGCGGGCGATGGAGCGGCCGTGGCGGGCGCTGTGGTACGCGACGACGTCCGCCTGCGCGATCACCTCGACGGCCCGCAGGGTCATCAGCGACGGGTCGCCGGGCCCGAGCCCGACCCCGTACAGCCTGCCCTTGGCCGGGTTCTGCTGCTGCGCGTCGCTCATTCTTCCTCGCTCGCGATCGCGTTGACCGCGGCGGCCGCGATGGCGCTGCCGCCGCGCCGGCCCCGCACGATCAGGTGGTCGAGGCCCGAGGGGTGGGCGGCGAGGGCGTCCTTGGACTCGGCGGCGCCGATGAAGCCGACGGGCACGCCGATGACGGCGGCGGGGCGCGGGGCGCCCTCCTCGATCATCTCCAGCAGCCGGAACAGCGCCGTGGGGGCGTTGCCGACGGCGATGACGGAGTTCTCCAGCAGGCCCCGGTCGCGCCAGACTTCGAGGGCGGCGGCGCTGCGGGTGGTGCCCATCTTCGCGGCGAGGGCGGGCACGGCCGGGTCGGAGAGGGTGCAGACCACCTCGTTGCCGGCGGGCAGCCGCTTGCGGGTGACGCCGCTGGCGACCATCTGGACGTCGCACAGGATCGGCGCGCCGGCGTGCAGGGCGGCACGGGCCCGCAGGACGACGTCGGGGGTGTAGCCGAGGTCCTGGGGGAGGTCGGTCATGCCACAGGCGTGAATCATGCGCACCGCGACCTGGGCGACCGAGGCGGGCAGCCCGGAGAGGTCCGCCTCGGCGCGGATCGTGGCAAAGGACTGGCGGTAGATCGCGGCGCCGTCCTTCTCGTACTCGAACACGGTGTACTCGCTCATTTCTTCACTGCGGCATCGGTTGTGGTGGGGGTGGTACGTGCGGCCGTGAGGGTGGCCGCGAGGTCTGCGTGCGGGACGGGCCGCGCGTCGAGCGCGTAGCCGTCGGGAGTGGCGACGAGGTCCACCCAGGCGGTGCCGCGCGGATGCCCGCAGCGGCGGGCGCAGCCGGACCAGTGCACGGGCAGGCCGCCGGTCGCCGCCCGTTCCACGACGGCGCGCGCGTCGGCGCGGACGTCCGCGAGGGATTTGGCGCAACCGGGCTTGCCCGTACAGGCGGTGACGGACCGCCAGGGGCTGTCGGGGGCGACGACCAGGCCGGCGGCCTCGATGCGGGCGTAGCCGTCGACGGACCCGCGGGTGGCCGCCCGGGGGAGGATGACGTTCCGCCAGGGGGTGACGCGCAGTTCGCCGTTCCCGTGGCCGGCGACCTCGCGGAGGACCTCCCACTGGGCGGTGCTCAGCCGGCCGAGCGGGGGCAGTACGCACAGGGCGGTCAGCTCGCCGTCGCCGCCGGGCCCCCAGGGCTGGGGCGGCTCGGCGTACGGCCAGGCCACCTCGGGGGCGTGCCCGGCGGTGATCCCCTCCGCGGCCAGCCGGCGGGCGAACTCGCCCGTGTCCAGAGAGTGTTCGGGGGGCAGTTCGGCCACCCGCCAGGCCCGGGTGCCGGCGGCTTCGGCGGCGTCGAGGAAGTACGCGGCGGCCAGCAGCGCCGCCCGGGGCGCGTCGGCGGCATCGACCTCGACACCGTCCGCCCCCGCCCCCAGCCGCACCACGGCCCGACCGGCACGGCCGCCGCCACCGCTGTCGGGTCCCTCCGCGCCACCGGCGCCGCGACCCAGTACGGTCACGTCCGGGTCGAGGGCGGCCACGTCCCCGCGCCCGTCGTCGAGGGCGAACAGGAACCGTCCGGACAGGGCGGCCGCCCGGGTACTGGCGCACAGCAGCCGGTCCAGTTCCCGGACCCAGTGCACGACCTGGGGCCCGCCCATCGGGGTGGCCACGATGTTGCGCACCCGCTCGTGGCTCGGCGCGGGCAGCAGCCCGGCGCCGTCCAGCAGTCGCGCCAGCCCCTCGCCGCACCCGTCGGCGAGGCCGCGCAGCTGGACGTTGCCGCGCGAGGTGAGTTCCAGGTGGCCGTCGCCGAACCGGTCGGCGGCGAGCCCGAGGGCGAGGGCCTGCCGGGTGGTGAGCAGCCCGCCGGGGACGCGGACGCGCGCCAGGTACCCGTCGTCGGCGGCGTGCAGCCGCAGCGCGCCGGGGCAGGCGTCGCCGCGGTCGCGTATGACGGGTTCGTCCCGCGACGCGGCGGAAGGGGGCTGGGGCGGCATGGCCGCGAGCATACCCACGATTCCGCACCCCCGACCTGTGTCCGTCGCCACCCCGACCAGCCTGATTGAGCCCCGCCGGGCAAACTCCGGCCTCGCCGGCGTTTGGGGCGCGGGGTCCGGGGCGGAGCCCCTGGGGGCACCTCCCAGCGGTAGCTGGGGGAGAAACGGTGAAGGTGAATGGGCGGGGCGGGGAGACGGCTCCGCGCAGCGGCCCCCACCCGTACCCGGCGTTTGCGGCGCGGCCCACAGGGCAGAGCCCCGGCAGCGGCGCCGCACCGGACCGACCTCGCCCCCACCCCACCTCCCGGCCAGGGGAAAGGCCACCTAAGATGACCTTCCGGCGGACCACTCGGCCCGTCACCGCCGAGGACGGCGACATGGGAGGAAGCCCGGTGCGATTCCGGCGCGGTCCCGCCACTGTGAGCCCCGCGGAACGATCCGCGGGGTGAGTCAGGAACTCCCGCTGTCCTCACTGCCCGGGGCGCGGAAACCCCGAGGAAGGCCTGCCGCCGCATGATCCTGCTGCTGTCGACGTCCGACACCGATCTGCTCAGCGCCCGCGCCGCGAACACCGCCGACGGCCCCGTGCCGTACCGGTTCGCGAACCCCTCCCGCCTCCCCCTCGACGACCTCCCCGGTCTGCTCGACGGCGCCGAGCTGGTCGTCGTCCGCCTCCTCGGCGGTCTGCGCGCCTGGCAGGAGGGCCTCGACGTGCTCCTGGCCGCCGACCAGACCCGCCCCGTGGTGGTCCTGACCGGCGAACAGGCCCCGGACGCCCAGCTGATGGAGGCCTCCACGGTCCCGATCGGCATCGCCGCGGAGGCCCACCGCTACCTCGCGCACGGCGGCCCGGCCAACCTCGGCCAGCTGGCCCGCTTCCTCTCCGACACGGTCCTGCTCACCGGCCACGGCTTCGAACCCCCGGCCGCCTCCCCCACCTGGGGCCCCCTGGAACGCCCCGCGTCCGAGGCCACCGGCCCCCAGGTGGCGGTGCTCTACTACCGCGCCCACCAGATGAGCGGCAACACGGCCTTCGTGCACGCCCTCTGCGACGCCATCGAGGGCAAGGGCGGCCGCCCCCTGCCCCTGTACGTCTCCTCCCTGCGCAGCCCGGAGCCGGAGCTGCTCCAGGCCCTGGAGACGGCGGACGCCATCGTCACGACCGTCCTCGCCGCCGGCGGCACCCGGCCCGCCACCGCCTCCGCGGGCGGGGACGACGAGTCGTGGGACGCGGGCGCCCTGGCCGGGCTCGGCGTGCCGATCCTCCAGGCCCTGTGCCTGACCGGCTCGCGCGGCAACTGGGAGGAGAACGACGAGGGCCTGTCTCCCCTCGACGCCGCCACCCAGGTCGCCGTGCCCGAGTTCGACGGCCGGCTGATCACCGTCCCGTTCTCCTTCAAGGAGATCGACGAGGACGGCCTGCCCGCCTACGTCGCCGACGCCGAGCGTGCCTCGCGCGTGGCCGGCATCGCGGTGCGCCACGCCCGGCTGCGCCACATCGAGCGTGCCGACAAGCGCATCGCCCTCGTCCTCTCCGCGTACCCCACCAAGCACTCCCGCATCGGCAACGCGGTCGGCCTCGACACCCCGGCCAGCGCCGTGGAACTCCTGCGCACCCTCATCTCGGCCGGCTACGACTTCGGCCCGGAGGCCGACATCCCGGGCCTGGTCTCCGGTGACGGCGACGAGCTGATCCGTGCCCTCATCGAGGCCGGCGGCCACGACCAGGACTGGCTCACCGAGGAGCAGCTGGCCCGCAACCCGGTCCGCATCCCCGCGGCCGACTACAAGCGCTGGTTCGCCGAACTCCCCGCCGACCTCCGCGAAAGCGTCGAGGAGCACTGGGGCGAGGCCCCCGGCAACATGTTCGTCGACCGCTCCTCGAACCCCGAGGGCGACATCGTCCTCGCCGCGCTGCGCCGCGGGAACCTCCTCATCCTCATCCAGCCGCCGCGCGGCTTCGGCGAGAACCCGATCGCGATCTACCACGACCCGGACCTGCCGCCGTCGCACCACTACCTGGCCGCGTACCGCTGGATCCAGGCGGCCGCGGCGGACGGCGGCTTCGGCGCCGACGCGATGATCCACCTGGGCAAGCACGGCAACCTCGAATGGCTCCCCGGCAAGAACGCGGGCCTCTCCGCCTCCTGCGCGCCCGACGCCGCCCTCGGTGACCTCCCCCTCATCTACCCCTTCCTGGTCAACGACCCGGGTGAGGGCACCCAGGCCAAGCGCCGGGTGCACGCCACCCTGGTCGACCACCTGGTCCCGCCGATGGCGCGCGCGGAGTCGTACGGCGACATCGCCCGCCTGGAGCAGCACCTGGACGAGTACGCCCAGATCAGCTCCATGGACCCCTCCAAGCTCCCGGCGATCCGCGCCCAGATCTGGACCCTCATCCAGGCGGCGAAGCTCGACCACGACCTCGGCCTGGACGAACGCCCGGACGACGACGGCTTCGACGACTTCCTCCTCCACGTCGACGGCTGGCTGTGCGAGGTCAAGGACGCCCAGATCCGCGACGGCCTGCACGTGCTGGGCGGCGCCCCGACCGGTGAGGCGCGGGTCAACCTGGTCCTGTCCATCCTCCGCGCCCGCCAGATCTGGGGCGGCGCCTCGGCCCTGCCCGGTCTGCGCGAGGCCCTCGGCCTCGACGAGTCGGCGGCCACCCGTACGACGGCGGACGCCGTCGAGGAGACGGCCCGCGCCCTGGTGCAGGCGATGGAGGACGCGAACTGGGCCCCGTCGGCGGTCGCTTCGGTCGCGGCGGGCCACCCTGAGGCCGTCGCGGACATCCTGACCTTCGCGGCGCACGAGGTCGTCCCCCGCCTGGCCGGCACCACCGACGAGATCGCCCACGTGGTCCGCGCCCTGGACGGCGGCTTCGTCCCGGCGGGCCCGTCGGGCTCCCCGCTGCGCGGCCTGGTCAACGTCCTCCCGACGGGCCGCAACTTCTACTCGGTCGACCCCAAGGCCGTCCCGTCCCGCCTCGCGTGGGAGACGGGGCAGGCCCTGGCCGACTCCCTCCTGGCCCGCTACCGCGCGGACCACGAGGACGCGTGGCCGGCCTCGGTCGGCCTGTCCCTGTGGGGCACGAGCGCGATGCGCACGGCGGGCGACGACGTCGCCGAGGCCCTGGCCCTCCTCGGCGTCCGCCCGGTCTGGGACGAGGCCTCGCGCCGCGTCACGGGCGTCGAGGCGATCCCCCTCGCGGAACTGAACCGCCCCCGCATCGACGTCACCCTCCGCATCTCGGGCTTCTTCCGCGACGCGTTCCCGCACGTCATCGGCCTCCTCGACGACGCGGTCCGCCTGGCGGCCTCCCTGGACGAGCCCGCCGACTCCAACTTCATCCGGGCCCACGCCCAGGCCGACCTCGCCGCCCACGGCGACGAACGCAAGGCCACCACCCGCATCTTCGGCTCCCGCCCCGGCACGTACGGCGCGGGCATCCTCCAGCTGATCGACTCCCGCGACTGGCGCACCGACGCCGACCTCGCGGAGGTCTACACGGTCTGGGGCGGCTACGCGTACGGCCGCGGCCTCGAAGGCCGCCCGGCCCGCACGGAAATGGAGACGGCGTACAAGCGCATCACCGTCGCGGCGAAGAACACGGACACCCGCGAACACGACATCGCCGACTCGGACGACTACTTCCAGTACCACGGCGGCATGGTGGCCACGGTCCGCGCCCTGCGCGGCACGGCCCCCGAGGCCTACATCGGCGACTCCACCCGCCCGGAAACGGTCAAGACCCGCACCCTCGTCGAGGAGACCAGCCGGGTCTTCCGCGCCCGCGTGGTCAACCCCAAGTGGATCGAGGCGATGCGCCGCCACGGCTACAAGGGCGCCTTCGAACTCGCGGCAACGGTCGACTACCTCTTCGGCTACGACGCGACCACCGGCGTGGTGGCGGACTGGATGTACGACAAGCTCACGGAAACCTACGTCCTGGACCCCACGAACCGCGCCTTCCTGGAGGAAGCCAACCCCTGGGCCCTCCACGGCATCGCGGAACGCCTCCTGGAGGCGGAATCCCGCGGCATGTGGGAAAAGCCGGACCCCCAGATCCTCGAATCCCTCCGCCAGGTCTACCTGGACACGGAGGGCAACCTGGAGGGCGAATCGGAGTAGCCCCACCGTCAGCGCAGCGAAGGCCGTCTTCCCCACCCTCCACCGTCGGGAGGACGGCCCTTGCCGTGCCCGGGACCTGCGCCCCCGCCGCGTCAGCTCAGCCCGACCGCTACCTCAGCGACGCCGATCCCCCAAGCAGCGCCAGGCCCGCTCCGACCACCCTGTCCACACCGGTCTGATCGGCATCAAGAGCGCCGAACGTCACGGTCGCTATCACACCATTCAACCGGTCTGCGATCCCCCTGGAATCGAGTGCCAGCAGGAGCCCGATCGCCGCAAAGAGTGCCGTGAGAACAACGAATGGGACGCTCGCCTCAGACGGTGCCCGTCCTGCTGCGCACCCCTTGGGCGCGGATCTTCAACGGGCAGCTCTCCGACGGCTCAGCACCCCGCTCGGTAGCCCGGCAATCACCAAGGCCGACGGTGACAGTGCCGAACCGACGCGCCCCGCGCCATGGTCCGCTGCCGGTCTCACCTCGCTGCCCACCAAGACCCGAGCATCTGAACGTCGCATCGCTCTACCGATCGAGTGCGTCCGGTCCCTGCTCAACCACCGGGAGCAGCAGGAGGAAGAGCAACAAGCAGCAGGCGCTGGTTGGAAGGGCTCTGGTCTCGTCTTCACGACAACGGCGGGTAGCCCCCTCGATCCCGCCACCTCACACGCCACTTCCGAGGCCTCCTCGACCGCGCAGAGCTGCGCCGCACCCGCTTCCACGACCTACGCCACTCGACCGCCACCCTGCTTCTGGAGCAAGGCGTCGACCTCGTCGTCATCAAAGAGCACCGCCGGCGTCTATGCCCACGTAAGGCTGCGCCTCCAACGCCAGGCCATTGACACCCTTGCCAACGCCCTTAACCCGGCCGACCAGGGCCCCCACGACCCGCACCTACCGTCCGCTGACGTTTCCGTCAAATAGCTGCTAAGGCCCCCGCAGGAACTCCTCCTGCGGGGGGCTTCGCGGTTTTCCGCTCATCGTAGGGATGAATCAGATCGCCTTAGCCGTGCTCGCATACCTTCGCTAGGGATGGTGTTGCGCTAAGGCGCCTCATCGTCACCCGCCTGACCGCCCGACCATCTCTCGAAGAGAGGATCGGAGTCCCTCCATTCGGCAGGGAAGAAGGGACAGTCGACTGTCCCTTCAAGGAGGCCGAGGACGACTGCTGGCGACTGCTCTTCGATCATAATGAAGTCCAGTTGCCCAGCCTCGATAATTAGGGTTGGCCAGACATCTTCCGGGCCTACAGGGATCCAGAAGAGGGAATCCGCGTTATCGGTACTCCCCCACTGGATCAAATCGCCTGGAGCCGCACCAAGTCGCCCAATTGCGGATCGAATCTTGGGGATGCCCTTCCCTGAAAGGATCTCCGATGACTCTCGACTGCGTGCTCCGATGTTCGGCCAAATGTCAGGGCGCGAATTCTCGTAGATCCAGAGAAAATCATTGAAGCAGCCAGGACCATAGAGCCCAACCATGGCTGTGTGACTTGGCGGGATGAGCAGACCTTCCTCGCTGGTCAACCTTCTAGGTGATCCCGCCTGCGTCAACGGCGGTGGACACAAGTGGGTCAGTGAACTTAGCGCGCTCATGGCAAGGTCCTAGAAATTTGGAATCTCCCCAGAATCGAATGACCAACCGAAGTCATCTACGGCCTCGATTCGAACGTGTGTTGCACGATACTTCGCTTCGCCGTAGATGGGCGTCACGCTCATGATGATCGTATTTCCACTGCTTCGGACGTGCGCTGCGATGGCGTTCTCGGCAGTCGAGATGGCTCCATTATTTTGCACTCCCCCCTGCACGATAATATTCCGCATATCGCGCCCATCGCCGCCGAACTGTCTGCCGATCAAGTGGCCGCGAGAATCGCCTACGCCACTCCGGAAACCATCAGGCTTCCTCTTTCCAGGCTCACTGCCAATGTGTCCGGCGCTCGCATCATCCAGAGTTTGAGGGGAAACCTCCGCGTAAGCCACCCCCGGCGCCCATCGGAAATTTCCGAATATACGGGACCGCAATTGTGAACCAGGACCGGCGTGGCCCCCGCCAGCACATAGTACGTGTGGAGGTCTTCGACCGTGAGGTTGTGGGTCGTGACGGCGTACGGGTAGTTGCGGACCGATGCCACCGTCAGGGTGGTGCCGTCCGGCTGGCGGAGGTGTTCGGCGGGGGTGAGTTCGCCGGCGTCGACCCACTGCTGGCGGGATTCGCTCCAGTAGGGGTGGTGGTAGGTGGAGGTGATCCTCGCGGGCGGGCCGCGGGGGTTGGCGTCGTCGGTGAGGGTGAGGTCGGTGAAGTCCTTGTCGTCGGGGGTGGTGATCGTCGCCGTGACGGGCTTGGGGGTGGTTTGGCCTGTCTGGGGGTCGGTCGCCATGACGGTGTCGCCGTCATGGACGTCCTCGATGGCCTTGGTGGTGCCGTCGGCCATCAGGACCCGGACGCCGGTGGGGAAGCTGTTTTTGCAGGTCGGGTACTCAGGGCCGTCGGACTCGCCGCCTCTGCCCGAGCTGGACTCGCTCTTGGCCGCGTCGGCTTCGCCCTTGGCTGCCTTACTCTCGGTTCCCGCAGCGTCGCCGGCTGTCTCCTTCGCTGCTTTCTCTTCTGCTGCTTTGACCGTTTTGGCTTCAGCTGCGCGGGCTTCGGCTGTGGCCCTCTTGACCTTGCTGAACGCACTCGATGCTTCGAGGGCACCGCGCTCAGCCGCGTGGATGGCGTCGTAGGTCTTGTTGACCTCCTTGTAGATCTTCAAGGCCTTGATGCCGATCTTGATGGCCTTGAAGAGCTTCCCCCACGGGACCGCGTTGAGGGCCGTGTTGATGCAGGCCATCACGTCGCCCTTGGTGAAGCAGTCGCGGGCGTCGTTGAAGCCGATCAGGTCGCCGATCAGGTCGACGACCTGGTCGACCAGCTGGTCCCGCTTCTTCTTCGCCGCCGACAGGGTGTTGTTCGCCCGCGAGAGTGCACGGCCCGCTTCCGCCTCGCCGCCGTCGTCATCGTCGTACCAGTGGCTGACGTGTGACTCGCTGTAGTCCCAGCCCGGGTGGCTTTCGTCGCACGCGCTCCCCTCGCAGGTGAACATCTTGCCGCTGGGGTCCGACGCGTTGACGGGGTTGTTGTTGGAGTACGCGTACGCGTTCCACTGCTGCGGATCACCCGCGTCGATCAGCGGGTCCGGGCTGATGAAGCGGGCCGTCGTCGGGTCGTACTCGCGGGCTCCCAGGAGGGTGAGGCCGGTGGCCGCCTCCTTGATGCCGCCTACGAAGCCCTTGTCCCCGGCCCAGGCGCCCTGCGTCGGCTGGGTGCCGCGCTCGTTGCCGAAGGGGTCGGAGGGGCGGCGGACCTGGGCCAGGTCGGTGGCGTTGAACTGGATGCCGTTCGTGCCGTGGTGGTCCGAGGACTGGTACGCCAGGGTCGACGTGCCGCCCGTGGTCGTACGGGTGACGGAAAGGCCGCCGCCCGCCGGGTAGGTGCGGACGTTGGTGACCTTGTTGGAACCGGCTTCCACGGTGAGCTGGTCGGTGCCCAGGTTGAGGGTGGTCTTGCCAGGGTCGCGGCGGATCAGCTGGTTGCCGCCCGTGTCGTACAGGTAGCTCGTGCCCGCGCTCTCGCCGGTGCCGGTGAGCTTGTCCAGCTTGCCCTGGTCGTTCCAGGTGAGGGTCTTGGTGCCGGGCGTGCTGGTGATGGACGCCGTGTTGCCGGTGGCGTCGTAGGTGTAGGACGTGACCTTGGTGCCGGACGGGCCGGTCTCCGTGGAGCTCATCAGCGCGTGCGGGCCGCCCGTGCCGCCGCCCGTCTTCGGGTCGGTGGAGGGGGTGTTGGGGCCGGAGCCGAAGGTCTGGGTGACCGTCGTGTCCTTGGCCTGGTTGCCCGTGACGTCCTTCTTGACCAGCTTCTTGCGGTTGCCGAGGTTGTCGTACTCGTACTGCTGCCAGTACGGCGCCGGCCCGCCCACGCTGGGCTTGCCGGTGCCGTCGACCGCCGGGCCGCCGCCGTTGGCGCAGCCGCCGATGCCGCGGACGCTGGGCTGCGGTGCCGTGTTCTGCGTGCCGGTGTCCGTCCAGGCCTGCGTCAGCCGGCCCAGGTAGTCGGTGGTGAAGCACTGCAGGTCGCGGGCCGCGCCGTCCTGGGTGTCGCTGATCGACGTGAGCTGGCCGACCTGGTTGTAGGTGTAGTCGAAGACGTCGACGCTGGAGCGCGCCGCCGTCTGCTTGTCCAGGGTCGAACGGACCGGGCGGCCCGTCGCCGCGTCGTAGTCGACCGTCGAGACGATCTGCTTGCCGGAGTTGCCGACCGTGTTGCGGATGGGCCGGCCGAAGGCGTCGTAGCGGACGTCGACCAGGTACGGGGTCCAGGTCGTGTCGATGGTGCTGTCGAGGGCGAGAAGGTTGCCGACGATGTCGACGTTGTAGGTGAGGGTCTCGGCCTTAAGGCCCGCCTCCGGGATGGCCGGGAGCGTGGTCTTCTGCAGTTCGCCGAACTCGCTGTACGTGTTGGCCGTCTCGTAGACGCCCTGAAGCTTGCCCTCCTTGGCGGGGATGGTCGTCTTCGTGCCGAGCGGACGGTAACCGCCGTCGTAGCCGGTCACCTGCGTGGTGTAGGCGCTGCCGGCCGCGCCACCGACGTAGCGGGTGCTGGCGGTGGGCTTGCCGAGGACGAGGGAGTCGTAGGTGAAGGCGCCGACCTGCTTGGCGGGGTCGACGGCCGTGCCCTCATAGGTGGCCGTGGTCCGGCCGAGGAGATCCGTGATCGTCGTCGCGCTCTTGCCGCGGGCGTCGGTGGCGGTGACGAGGTTGCGGCTGTCGTCGAAGGACGTGGTCGCCGTGCCGGCGTCCGGGTCCGTGGTCTGCACCGTGCGGCCGAGGAGGTCGTAGGTGAAGGTCCACTCATTGCCCGCGGAGTCCCTGCGGCGCAGCTCCTTGCCCTGCGCGTTGGACTCGTACGTCGTCTCGTCGTATGCGCCCGTCGGGGTGTTGCTCTTGTACTGGCGTAGCAGGGACGTGGTGCCGTTGGTGGCTGCCCGACTCGGCGGGCAACCTGCGCCAGTTCGGCGGCGGCTCGGACCCCGCGGCCGCGCCCAACGCCCGCATCCGGCCGGCCCCCGGGGGCAACGGCTGGAACGGCATCCAGATCAGCCACCGGGGCAGCCTCGGCCTCAAGACCGTCGACGACCTGCTCGCGCACCAGCCCGGCAATCCGGACCTGCACCAGTACCTCAACGACGGAAACGGCGGACAGTTCGACGGCCAGGCCCCCAGCCGGGTCGTCAAGCCCGCCTCCTGCGCCCTGCCCTCCGGCACTGCCATCGACTGCGCCACGTACGGCTACGGCACCAACTGGGCCAACGTCACCCAGATCGCCTCGTTCGGCTCCCCGAACGGTGACGTGGTGAACGCGAACGGCGCTCTGCCCCGCTCCTCCCTGCTGTTCGTGGAGAACGGCCGCCTGTGGCTGGCGTCGCCGGGGTCGACCAACCAGCTGACGTCACCGGCCGTCCTCCTGTCGGCCAACGACACCCGCTGGTCGGGATACGACCTCATCACCCCCGGCCGTGCCCAGGGCACCGCCTTCCCGACCCTGTGGGCCCGCTCCCGGGCGGACGGCAGTCTGCACGCCTTCTCCGTCAAGGGCACCGCCCAGTCCCCCGACCTCACCGGGTTCACGGACCCCGCCGGCGGCCTGATCGCCGGCAAGGCGGACCCCAAGCTCTACCCCCGGGTCGGATCCGACGGCGACATCAGCGGTGACGGCGTCCCCGACCTCTGGGCCGTCGACGCCAACCAGCAGCTGGTCGCGTTCAACGGCGTCGGCAGCGCCACGCCGCACCCGTCCGTCACCGGTGTCGACCAGGCCCCCGTCTCCCTGGGCAACCTCAACACCCCGAAGGCACAGTGGAAGCTGACCGGGCAGACGGGGACCAGCACCCCCAGCGCCGTCGGCAACTACCCGGCCACCACGACGGGCGTCACCTTCCCGACCGAGCGGATCGGCGGCCGCGACACCGCCTCCGCGGCATTCACCAGCAGCCCCGCGGCGATCACCACCACCGGTCCGGTCGTCGACACCCGCAAGAGCTTCACCATCAGCACCTGGGCCAAGCCCGGTGCCCAGGGCGGGCTCATCGCCAGCCAGGACGGGCTCAGGAACAGCGCCTTCGCCCTGTACGCCGACCCCGCGAACAGCAACTGGCGCTTCGCCCTGGCCAAGGGCGACGACGGAGGCTGGCCGTACGACTGGTCCGACGCCGTCAACGAGGCCGCCCGTTACGCCCCGGACACGTGGGCTCTCATCACGGCCGTGTACAACGCCGACACCGGCCTGATGAGCCTGTATGTCAACGGCACCCTCGCCGCCAGCGGCAACCACCAGGCCGCCACGAGCCCCGCGCCGGCCGGACCGTTCGTCCTCGGCCGCTACCAGTCGGGGGCGAAGCCCGACTGGTTCTACGGCGGCTTCACCGGCGGCATCAGCAACCTGGCCGTCTACCCGTACGCCGCTTCGCCCACCGCACCCGCCACCACGGGCAAGATCACGCTCAGCGCCGTCGGCAAGTGCCTCGACGACGAGCACGCCGACGCCACCGACGGCAACAAGATCCAGGTCTGGGACTGCAACGAGAACGAGGGCGGCTACGCCCAGAAGTTCGAGGTGCGCGGCGACGGCACCGTCCGCGTCGCCGGAAAGTGCCTGGACGCCACGAACGCCGGTACCGCCAACGGGACGCCCATCCAGCTGTACACCTGCCACGACCATCCCGCGCAGCAGTTCCTGCCCCGCGGCGACGGCAGCCTCTACAACCCCGTCTCCGGGCGCTGCCTCGATGCGAGCAGCATGATCATCGGCACTCAGCCGTACCTCTGGGACTGCAACCGCACCGGCCCTCAGCGCTGGAACGTGCCCACCCTCAACACCGCACCCCTGCCGATCCCGACACCCTGACCGCGCCACCGCGCCACCGGCCGGCCCGGCTCCTCGCTCCGAGGGGCCGGGCCGGTCTCGTGAGACCCGCATTAGCCCCCCGCCGTCCCCTCGCGCCCCGAAACGCCAGCCGGATCACCTGAAGCGGTGAAATGCGCCTTGGGCGGGGGGTCGGCGGGGTAGGGCAGTGCTGATCTCGTGCGGGGGGCCGGGTCGGCCGGTTCTCCGTGTAGCCGAGGAAAGGCCCGCCCCGTCGTGACGCAGCAGCCGTTTCAACTGCCGGAGTTCTACGTGCCGTATCCGGCGCGGCTGAACCCCCACCTGGAGGAGGCCCGCGCGCACAGCAGGCGATGGGCGCGCGGGTTCGGGATGCTGGAGGGGTCCGGGGTCTGGGAGGAGCGGGACCTCGACGCGCACGACTACGCCCTGCTCTGCTCGTACACGCACACCGACTGCGACGGCGAGGCCCTGTCGCTGGTCACCGACTGGTACGTGTGGGTCTTCTTCTTCGACGACCACTTCCTGGAGATGTTCAAGCGCTCCCAGGACCACGACGGGGCCCGGGCCTACCTCGACCGGCTCGCGGCCTTCATGCCGATGGACCTGGCGGAAGGTTTCCCCGTGGCGACCAACCCGGTCGAGGCCGGCCTCGCCGACCTGTGGGCGCGGACCGTGCCCGCCATGTCGGCCGACTGGCGGGAGCGGTTCTCGCTGTCCACGAAGAACCTCCTCGACGAGTCCATGTGGGAGCTCGCCAACATCGGCATCGGCCGCGTGGCCAACCCCCTCGAGTACATCGAGATGCGGCGGAAGGTCGGCGGAGCGCCGTGGTCCGCCGGGCTGGTGGAGTACGCCGCCGCCGAGGTGCCGGCGCGCGTGGCGCACTCGCGGCCGCTGGGCGTCCTGCGCGACGCCTTCTCCGACGCCGTGCACGTCCGCAACGACATCTTCTCCTACCAGCGGGAGGTCACCGACGAGGGCGAGCTGTCGAACGCCGTCCTGGTGCTGGAGACCTTCCTCGGCTGCTCCACCCAGGAGGCCGCCGAGATCTCCAACGACCTGATCACCTCCCGCCTCCTGCAGTTCGAGCAGACCGCGCTCGCCGAACTCCCCCGGCTCTTCGCCGACCACGCCCTCGCCCCGGACGAGATCGCGGCCGTCCTCGCCTACGTCAAGGGACTCCAGGACTGGCAGTCCGGCGGGCACGAGTGGCACATGGTCTCCAGCCGCTACATGAACGAGGGGGCCAGACCCACCGCCCGGCTGTCCCTGCCCTTCCTGCCGAGCGGGCTCGGGACCAGCGCCTTCGACCTGGGGTCCGTGTTCACCCGGCGGTCGGTGGAGCTGCGCCGCCGGTCCTTCTCCTTCACCCCCTTCGAGCGCACCGGCCCGTCCGTGATCCCCGAGATGAGCCTGCCCTTCGAGGTGTCCCTCAGCCCGCACCTCGCGCACGCGCGCGAGGGTTCGGTGGAGTGGGCCCGGAGGATGGGGCTGCTGGAGCCGCATCCAGGTGACCCGGGCTCGGTGATCTGGACCGAAGAGAAGGTGCGCGGCTTCGACTTCGCCCTCTGCGCGGCCGGTATCGACCCCGACGCGACGGCCGCGGAACTGCTGCTCAGCGCGTGCTGGCTGACCTGGGGGACGTACGCGGACGACTACTACCCGCTGGTGTTCGGGCGGTCCGGGAACATCGCGGCGGCCAAGGCCGCCACGGCACGGCTCCTCTCGATGATGCCTACGGACAGCGCCGCCACCGGGCCGGAGCCGGTCACCGTGCTGGAACGCTCCCTCGCCGACCTGTGGGAACGGACCGTCGCGGGCATGACCGGGACCGCCCGCGCCGAGTTCCGGGCGACCATGGCGGAGATGCTGGAGAGCTGGGTGTGGGAGGTGGAGAACCTGGCCCACCACCGCGTCCCGGACCCGGTGGACTACGCGGAGATGCGCCGCCGCACCTTCGGCTCACGACTGACCATGTACATGTGCCGGCTCGGCCACGAGGGCCGGGGCGTCCCGGAGGAGATCTACCGTTCGGGGACCGTCCGGTCGTTGGAGAACGCGGCCGCGGACATCGGCTGCCTCATCAACGACATCTTCTCCTACCAGAAGGAGGTGGAGTTCGAGGGCGACATGCACAACCACCTGGTCGTCACCCGCACCTTCTTCGACATCGGCTACCCCGAGGCCCTGCGCATCTGCCACTCCCTCATGAACCAGCGGGTGGAGGAGTTCCAGCACATCGTCGCGAACCTCCTGCCACGGCTCTGCGAGGACCGCGGGCTGGACGCGGCGGGCCGGGCCGGTCTCGACGCCTACGCGGACGAACTCCGGGACTGGCTGGCAGGAGTCCTCAACTGGCACCGGAGTGTGCGGCGCTATGGTGAGGACGATCTGCGCCGGCAGGGCGGCGGGCTGTCCGGCGCCGTCCTGAGCGGCGGCTTCGGCATGGCGGCGGCGCGGATCGGGCTGCCCGCCTGAGCCGGGCAGCGGCGGGGGCGGTCCGCTCGCCCGCCCCCGCCGCTCAGAACTCGTCGGCGGTGTGCGGCAGCAGATCCGTGCGCAGGGCCGCGTCCAGTGCCGCCGCCGCGCCCGGCGTGTGCTCGGCGACCAGCCCGGCGGCCACGAGTTCGGCGACCCGGGTTCCGCCCAGATAGCAGGCGGCCAGCTCCCGTACGTCCAGGCTCAGGTCCGGGGAGGCGCGGGCGGTCTCGTACGTCGCCCCGCCCGGCCCGGCCTTGAGCCGGTACCGTCCGGCGTTCGACGGGAGCCGGGCGTCGCGCAGTTCGAGGACGAGTTCCACCGGCGCCGCCCACGCGCGGGCGGTCAGGGCCTCCTTGACGTCGGCCAGGCGCAGCCAGAGCGCCGGGAACTGGGCGGTGACCCTGACCTGGTCGCGGTCGGCGGCGAAGTGCAGCAGGGGGTCGTCCGCGGGACGGCCCCAGGCGCGGACGGTGCCGGTGAGGTCGAGGGAGGCCGCGTACGACCACAGGGCGGCGGCGACGGCCGGGGTGTCGGCCTCCAGTTCGTCGACGCGGACCAGGCCGGGGCCGCGGCCGCGCCCCTCGCCGTCCTCGTCCTCGTGCTTCGTGCGGTAGAGGACGTAGCCGGCCACCGGCTCGCCGGGAGCGCCCAGGGCGGCGATCCGCGGCGGGCCCAACTCCTCGTCGTCTTCGTCCTGTTCGCCGAGCCACTCCTCGGTCCACCGCGCGGGGCTGCGGTTCGGGCGGCCGGCCCGGCGGCGGCGGGCGGCCTCGTGACAGGGGCCGACGACGGCGAGGGCGTCGGCCGGGTCGACCAGTCGCAGGGGGCGCGGGTCGGGGGCGATGCGCAGGGCGAGGGGGCGGGTGGAGTCGATCTCGACGGTGAGGCCCTGGGTGGCGGGGCCGTAGCCGAAGCGGCCGTAGATGGCGGCTTCGGAGGCCCACAGGCAGACGAGCGGGTCCCCGGCGGCCCGTGCGCGGCGCAGCCGTTCGTCCATCAGGGCGGTGAGCACGCCGCGCCGGCGGTGGGTGGGGGCGACGGAGACGAAGGTCAGTCCGGGGCAGCCGAGTTCGGTTCCGGGGACGGAGAGCCGGAAGGGGTGGGCCGCCATGAAGCCGACGAGGGTGTCCCCGTCGTAGGCGCCGAGGCGGTCGCAGCGGCTCAGCAAGGCGTGGTGGCGTGCGCGCCGTTCGGGTCCGGGCCGGTCGTGGAAGACCAGGTAGGCGTGCTCCTGGGCGCGGGCGATGTCGTCCTCGGGTACCTCGCGGATGTCCACCATGATCAGGAGACTAATCGGTCATCGCGGACGGCTCGCACCATAGTGGCTTGATCTGTACGAACTCAGGTGGAGGAGGCCCGGAGGGATCCGGTGGTCTTGCCGCCGGGTTCGCTGAGGTAGCAGATGAGGTGGCGGTCGCCGGCCTTCCAGCTGTCGGCGCCCGGAGCGTAGAAGTACTCCGTCAACGTGGCCGAGAGTTTCGCGTGGGGGCCCACGTAGTCGGTGACCGTGGTGCCGCCGCACTTCTCGCGTGCGAGGGGGAGGAGTCCGGCCTCTCCCGGGTACGGCCCGTCGGGCAGGGTGAGGACGGCGTACGCCTCCGACTGGTGCGGTTGGCCGCACGGGACGATGTCCACGGACACGGGCCCTTGGGTCACCTTGTCGGTCTTGTAGTCCTTGGGGGCGGTGCTGGCGTCGAAGCAGTCCCCCACCTTGAGGTCGCCCGGGTCGCCGAAGGGCACGGCCGCGTACGCCCGGCCGGCCCCGGAGATCCCGAGGAACAGCGTGAGCGCGAGGGCCGCGCCGTGGGCGGCGCGGGTGCGCGGTGATCGGGGCGATCGGGGCGATCGGGGCGATCGGGGCGATCGGGGCGGTCTGGACATGGGCGCGGCTCTCCTTGCACTGGGGCACGAGACGCGGCGGCCGCTGCGCTTCCCACGCTACTCCCGGACCGGCTCCGGGGCCCGGCGGGAGCCGGGGCCGGTCCAGTCGGCCGGGACCCGGCCGAGGCGGACCCGCTGGGGGTGGTCGCCGACGGGGACGGACACCCGCTTGGCGCCGGTGGCGAAGTCGATGGCCGTGACGCGGTCGGCGCCGCTCTCGGAGATGACGCAGCCCTTGCCGTCGCCGTCGACGGTGGCCCAGTAGGGCTTGTCGGCGGGGACCAGCGGGCCTTCGGCGAGGGTGGCGCGGTCGACGACGGTGGCGTAGTCGTCCATGGTGCCGGCGACGCAGAGCTTGTTGCCGTCGGGGCTCACGGACAGGCCGTGGTGACGGGAGTCGTTGACCCAGGTGGTGCGGTCGGTGCTGGTGGCGGGGTTCTCGGGGAGGGTCTTGATCCGGGTGATCCGGTCCGTGGCGACGTCGTACTCGACGAGGCCGTTGAAGAAGGAGACCTGGAAGTAGAGCTTCGACTCGTCGGGGGTGAAGACCCTGGGGCGGACGGCGTCGGAGAGGTCCCTCCGTCCGAAGGCGTCGAGGCGTTCGCGCATGTCGACGGTGCGGACGGTGCGGAAGGTCCGCGCGTCGACGACGGTGAGCCTGCGGTCGCCCTTCGTCCAGTCCAGCCAGGGCGCGTCGAGGGCGGAGGTGACGTCGCCGATGGAGCTGTTCCACAGGAGGCTGCCGCCCTGGGTGAAGGTGTTCTCGTGCGGCTTGTCGCCGGTGGCGAAGGACCCGACCTGACGGCCGGTGGCGATGTCGAGGACGTGCACGGTGTTCGCCGTGGAGGCGGAGACGGCCACCCGGGTGCCGTCGGGCGAGACGGCCATGTGGTCGGAGCGGTGACCGGCGACCGGGAAGCGCCAGTTGACGCGGCCCGTGCGCAGGTCGAGGGAGACGACGTCGGCGAAGCTGGGGCGGGAGACGACCACCGCCGTGCCGTCGGGGGTGGTGTACATGTCGTCGACGAACTGGTCGTGGCCCTCGCCGGCCGTGGCGCGGATGCCGAGGAAGAAGCCCAGCTTGACGGGGTCGAGGTAGATCTCCCGGAGCCGTTCCTCCTTGTCGGGGACCACGTTGATCCGGCCGACGCGGGCGAGGTCGCCGGTGGAGGCGAGGACGTCGGCGGTGCCCTCCCAGTTGTTGCCGACGAAGAGCACCTCCCGCAGCCCGGGTGCGGCGGCGGGCTCCGCCCGGGGGGATGCGGCGGCGGCCGGGCCCAGGGCGGCCGCGAGGCCCGCCAGCGCCAGGGCGCAGGCCAGGCGGAGGGTGCGTGAAGGGGTGCGACCGTACCGGGACATCCGCTCAACTCCGTTGCGAAGAAGCTCCGTTACCGGCCGGTAAAATATGCGGCACGCGAAGAAGGCGCAACCCTCGGGAGGGTGCGCCTTCGGTCGTGGCCGGTCATGGCCGGTCGTCGCCGGGCTCCGCCGGCTCAGGCGACGGAGCCGATGCGGCCGATCACGGTGTTCGAGGAGTCGCGGTGGATCGGGATGTGCGCGCCGGTCAGGGCCGCGCCGCTGCCGCCGCGGCGGTTCGCCACGATCTCGGCGGCGATGGACAGCGCGGTCTCCTCCGGGGAGCGGGCGCCCAGGTCCAGGCCGACCGGGGAGCGCAGCCGGGCCAGTTCGAGCTCGGTGACGCCGACCTCGCGCAGCCGCTTGTTGCGGTCCTCGTGGGTGCGGCGCGATCCCATGGCGCCGACGTAGGCGACGGGCAGTCGGAGGGCCAGTTCGAGGAGCGGGACGTCGAACTTGGCGTCGTGGGTCAGGACGCACAGGACGGTGCGCGCGTCGGTGCCGCCGGACTCGGCCTGGGCCTGGAGGTAGCGGTGCGGCCAGTCGACGACGATCTCGTCCGCCTCGGGGAAACGCTTCTTCGTGGCGAACACGGGCCGGGCGTCGCACAGGGTCACGTGGTACCCGAGGAACTTGCCGATGCGCACCAGGGCGGAGGCGAAGTCGATGGCACCGAAGACGATCATCCGCGGGGGCGGGACGCTGGACTCGACGAGGACCTTGAGGGGCTCGCCGCAGAGCCGGCCGTCGGCGCCGATCTCCAGTACGCCGGTCCTGCCGGCGTCCAGCATGGCGCGGGCCTCCTCGGCGATGGTGCGGTCCAGCTCGGGGTGGCCGCCGAAGCCGCCCTCGAAGGTGCCGTCGCCCAGGACGACCACCGCGCGGCCCCTGAGCTCGGCCGGGCCCTCGGCCACCCGGGCCAGGGCGGCCGCCTCGCCGTTCGCCGCGGCGCGCAGGGCGATGGCCAGGGCCTCGCGCTGCGGGGAGCCCACGGGCACCGGGGTGACCAGGATGTCGATGATCCCGCCGCAGGTCAGGCCCACGGCGAAGGCGTCGTCGTCGCTGTAGCCGAAGCGCTCCTGGACGGTCTCGCCGTCCTCCAGGGCCTGCCGGCACAGCTCGTACACCGCGCCCTCCACGCAACCGCCGGAAACCGAGCCGATGGCCGTGCCCTCCGCGTCGACGGCGAGGGCGGCTCCGGGCTGCCGGGGCGCGCTGCCGCCCACCGCCACCACGGTGGCGACGGCGAAGTCACGTCCCTGCCCGACCCACCGGTTCAGTTCTTCGGCGATGTCCAGCATGTGCGGCCTCCTCGGAGGTTCGGTTTCCAGTATGGGATGCGGGAAGGGTGGTGACCCGACCGGCACCGGGCCGCGGGGGCCGGGTGCCGATCGGGTCGGTACCGATCTTCGCCGGACTACTTGACGCCGAGCCACGCCTCGATGGGGTGGAGGGCGAAGAAGACCAGGAAGACGCCGGTGAGCACCCACATGAAGGCACCGATTTCGCGGGCCTTGCCCTGCGCGACCTTGATGGCCACGTAGGAGAGGACACCGGCGGCGACACCGGGGGTGATCGAGTAGGTGAACGGCATGATCACGACGGTCAGGAAGACCGGGATCGCGGTCGCGCTGTCGGCCCAGTCCACGTGGCGGGCGTTCTGCATCATCATCGCGCCGATGACGACCAGCGCGGCGGAGGCGACCTCACCGGGGACGATCTGGGTGATCGGGGTGAAGAAGAGGCAGGCGGCGAAGAGCAGACCGCTGACGACGGAGGCGAGACCTGTGCGGGCACCCTCACCGACGCCGGTGGCGGACTCGACGAAGACGGTCTGGCCGGAGCCGCCGGCGATGCCGCCGATGGCGCCACCGGCACCGTCGATGAACAGCGCCTTGGACAGGCCCGGCATGCGGCCCTGGGAGTCGGCCAGCTTGGCCTCGGTGCCGACGCCGATGATGGTGGCCATGGCGTCGAAGAACCCGGCGAGCACGAGGGTGAAGACGATCATGCCGACCGTCATGACGCCGACGTCGCCCCAGCCGCCGAACTCGACCTTGCCGAAGAGCGAGAAGTCCGGCATCGAGATCGCGGAGCCGTCGAGGACCGGCGGACCGTTCTTCCACGCCTTCGGGTCGATGTCGACGACGGCGTTGACGATGGCCGCGATGACGGTGCCGCCGACGATGCCGATCAGGATCGCGCCCGGGACCTTGCGGGCCTGGAGCATGAAGATCGCCAGCAGGGTGATGCAGAAGATCAGGACGGGCCAGCCGGCGAGCTCGCCGACCGAACCGAGCTGGACGGGGGGACCGAACTCGGGACCCTTGCCGACGAAGCCGGCCTTCACGAGACCGATCAGGGCGACGAACATGCCGATGCCCATGGTGATCGCGTGCTTGAGCGCGAGCGGGATCGCGTTCATGATCATCTCGCGGAGGCCGGTGACGACCAGGAGACAGATCACGACGCCGTACATGACGCACATGCCCATGGCCTGCGGCCAGGTCATCTGCGGGGCGACCTGCGAGGACAGGACACCGGAGACGGACAGGCCGGCGGCGAGGACCAGCGGGACCTTGCCGATGAAGCCCATCAGCAGGGTGGTCGCGGCGGCCGCGAAGGCCGTGGCCGTGATCAGGGCCTTCTGGCTCATCGTGTCGCCGGCGACGTCCTTGCCGGAGAGGATCAGCGGGTTGAGCAGGAGGATGTACGCCATGGCCATGAAGGTCGTGACGCCGCCACGAATCTCGGTGCCGACGGACGACCCTCTATGGGTGATGTGAAAGTAACGGTCGAGCCAAGAACGCCCAGCGGGGTTGAGAGTGCCGTCGCCGGCCTCTTCCGCGGTGGTCTTGGGCTCCACAGACGACTGGGTCATGGTGCCTGACTCCCAAGGTTCAAAGGGGCACCCGCATGGAGATTGGAGACGCGGGATTTGGGAAATTGCGTTGGCTGCACGACCCGGGGTGACGGCCCGAGGCGACGCGGAATGTGCACTGCGTGTACTGCGGGTAGTGCGGGGGTGACCGCTGGTACTACGTGGGGGTTCTCGCAGGGGTACTGCGGGTGAAGCTGACCGCGAGCGGTGCGGTGACTTCGTGGCTCCGGGCGGTGTGGCGGCAAGTGTGACGTTCCCGTGTCACACCGCCCGGAGAGTCCGAGGGGATCCGGGGCCTGGCGGCCCCCGGACCGCGCCGTCCTAGAGGGTCCCGGTGAGGGCTTCCGGACGGATCGGCGTCTTGTTGAGCTCCAGACCCGTCGCCGCCCGGATGGCCGCGAGCACGGCCGGGGTGGACGACAGGGTCGGGGCCTCGCCCAGACCGCGGAGGCCGTAGGGCGCGTTCGGGTCGGCGAGCTCCAGGACGTCGACCGGGATGGTCGGGGTGTCGAGGATGGTCGGGATCAGGTAGTCCGTGAAGGAGGGGTTGCGCACCTTCGCGGTCTTCGGGTCCACGATGATCTCTTCCATGACCGCCACGCCGAGGCCCTGGGTGGTGCCACCCTGGATCTGGCCGACGACGGAGAGCATGTTGAGCGCCTTGCCGACGTCCTGGGCGGTCGCCAGCTCGACGACCTTGACCAGACCGAGCTCGGTGTCCACCTCGACGACCGCGCGGTGCGCGGCGAAGGTGTACTGGACGTGGCCGTCGCCCTGGCCGGTGACCAGGTCGAACGCGACGGTCGGACGGTGACGGAATTCGAGTTCGAGGTCGATGGCCTCGTTCTCCAGGATGTCGGCGATGTCCGCGAGGACCTCCCCGCCGTCCGTGACGACCTTGCCGCCCTCCAGGAGGAGCTCCGCGTGGGCCCACGCCGGGTGGTACGAGCCGTTCTTGCGGCGGCCCATCTCCAGCAGCGCCTCGCGCACGGCCTCACAGGTGTTCTTCACGGCGCCACCGGTCATGTACGTCTGCCGCGAGGCGGACGTGGAACCGGCGGAGCCGACCTGCGTGTCGGCCGGGTGGATGGTCACCTGCGTGACACCCAGCTCGGTACGGGCGATCTGCGCGTGGACGGTGACACCGCCCTGGCCGACCTCCGCCATGGCCGTGTGGACCATCGCGACGGGCTCGCCGTTGATGACCTCCAGGCGCACGCGGGCGGTGGAGTAGTCGTCGAAGCCCTCGGAGAAGCCGACGTTCTTGATGCCGACCGCGTAGCCCACGCCGCGGACGACGCCCTCGCCGTGCGTGGTGTTCGACAGGCCACCCGGCAGGGCGCGCAGGTCCGCGGCCTCGCCGGCGGTCTCCCACTGGCGCTCCGGCGGCAGCGGGCGGGCCTTGACCCGGCGCAGCAGCTCGGCGACCGGGGCCGGGGAGTCCACGACCTGGCCGGTGGGCATGATCGTGCCCATCTCCATGGCGTTCAGCTGGCGGAACTCGACCGGGTCCATGCCCAGCTTCGCCGCGAGCTTGTCCATCTGGGCCTCGTACGCGAAGCAGGCCTGGACGGCGCCGAAGCCGCGCATCGCGCCGCAGGGCGGGTTGTTCGTGTAGAGCGCGATCGCCTCGATGTCCACGTCGTCGATGACGTACGGGCCCACCGAGAGGGAGGACGCGTTGCCGACGACGGCCGGGGAGGCCGAGGCGTAGGCACCGCCGTCGAGCACGATCTTGCACTTCATGTGCGTGATCTTGCCGTCCTTGGTGGCGCCGTGCTCGTACCAGAGCTTCGCCGGGTGGCGGTGCACGTGGCCGAAGAAGGACTCGAACCGGTTGTAGACGATCTTGACCGGCTTGCCGGTGGCCAGGGCCAGGAGGCAGGCGTGGATCTGCATCGAGATGTCCTCGCGGCCGCCGAAGGCACCGCCGACGCCGGAGAGCGTCATGCGCACCTTCTCCTCGGGCAGGCCGAGGACGGGGGCGATCTGCTTGAGGTCCGAGTGCAGCCACTGGGTGGCGACGTAGAGGTCGACGCCGCCGTCCTCGGAGGGCACGGCGAGGCCGGACTCCGGGCCGAGGAAGGCCTGGTCCTGCATGCCGAAGGTGTACTCGCCCTCGACGATCACGTCGGCCCGCTTGCGGGCCTCCTCCACGTTGCCGCGGATGATCGGCTGGCGGTGCACGATGTTCGGGTGCGGGACGTGACCGGAGTGGTGGTCGTCGCGGCCCGGGTGGATCAGCGGCGCGTCGGCGGCGAGGGCGGAGGCCTCGTCCGTGACGAGCGGCAGCTCCTTGTAGTCGATCTTGATCTTGGCGGCCGCGCGGCGGGCGGTCTCCGGGTGGTCGGCGGCCACGAGGGCGACCGGCTCACCGTGGTGGCGTACCCGGCCGTTGGCGAGAACCGGGGTGTCCTGGATCTCCAGGCCGTAGTTCTTCATCTCGGCCGGCAGGTCGTCGTACGTCAGCACCGAGTAGACGCCCGGCATGGCCAGGGCCTCGGAGATGTCGATGGAGACGATCTCGGCGTGGGCGACGGTGGAGCGCAGGGTCTGGCCCCACAGCATGTCCTCGTGCCACATGTCCGAGGAGTACGCGAACTCGCCGGTGACCTTGAGGGTGCCGTCGGGGCGGAGCGTCGACTCGCCGATGCCGCCCTTGGTGTGCTTCTGGGTGACGTTCGTCGGGGTCCCGGAAGGCGTGGTGCGGGTGTTGGCCATGATCAGACAGCCTCTCCCTGACGGGCGGCCGCGAGGCGGACCGCGTCGAGGATCTTCTCGTAGCCCGTGCAGCGGCAGAGGTTGCCGGACAGGGCCTCACGGATGTCCTGGTCGGACGGGGACGAGTTGCTCTCGAGCAGCGCGTCGGCCTGCACCAGCAGACCCGGGGTGCAGAACCCGCACTGGACGGCGCCGGCGTCGATGAACGCCTGCTGGATGTTGGAGAGCTCCACGCCCTCACCGGTCTGGGAGTCGGTGCCCTTGGCGGACCACTGCCTGGCCTCGTCCGTGGACACGCCCTTGCCGCTGCCGCAGGCGCCGGTGCCACAGGCGTGCCCGTGCTCCTCGCGCTGCTTGGCGAAGTCGGCCAGGCCCTCGACGGTCACGACGTCGCGGCCCTCGACCTGACCGGCCGCGACCAGGCAGGAACAGACCGGCACGCCGTCGAGGCGGACCGTGCAGGAACCGCACTCGCCCTGCTCACACGCGTTCTTCGAGCCGGGCAGGCCCAGGCGCTCGCGCAGCACGTAGAGGAGGGACTCGCCCTCCCAGACGTCGTCGGCTTCCTGCGGACGACCGTTGACGGTGAAATTGACGCGCATGGTTACGCAGCCCCTTCAAGCGAGCGGCCGTTGCTGCCGCGGTACTGCTCCCAGGTCCAGACGAGCTGGCGGCGAGCAAGGATGCCAACCGCGTGACGGCGGTACTTCGCCGTGCCGCGGACGTCGTCGATCGGGTTGCACGCGGCGGACGCGAGCTCACCGAACTGCTTGGCGATCGACGGGGTGATGACCTTGCCGTTGTCCCAGAAACCGCCCTCTTCGAGCGCGGCGTTCAGGAACTCCTCGGCGGCCTTCGCCCGGACCGGGGTCGGGGCGGCCGAGCCGATGCCCGTACGGACCGTGCGGGTGTCGGGGTGCAGCGCGAGACCGAAGCCGCAGACCGCGATGACCATCGCGTTGCGGGTGCCGACCTTCGAGTACTGCTGGGGACCCGTGGCGTTCTTGATGTGCACCGACTTGATGAGCTCGTCGGCGGCGAGCGCGTTGCGCTTCACTCCGGTGTAGAACTCGTCGATCGGGATCAGGCGGGAACCGCGTACGGACTCCACCTCGACCTCGCAGCCGGCGGCCAGCAGCGCGGGGTGGGAGTCACCGGCGGGCGAGGCGCAACCGAGGTTGCCGCCGACGCCGCCGCGGTTGCGGATCTGCGGGGACGCGACCGTGTGCGAGGCGAGCGCGAGACCCGGCAGCGTACCGCGCAGGTTCTCCATGATCTGGGTGTACGGGACGGAGGCGCCCAGCTTGGTGACCTCCTCGCCTACCTCCCACTCCCGCAGCAGCTCGATGCGGTTGAGGTCCAGGAGGTATTCCGGACGGCGGTGATCGAAGTTGATCTCGACCATGATGTCGGTGCCACCCGCAATCGGCACAGCTGTGGGGTACTCGGCCTTGGCGGCGAGTGCCTCCTCCCAGCTGGCGGGGCGAAGGAAGTCCATGTGCGGCTCTCTTCTTCTTAGTCGGGCCGTTCACTTCAAGCCAGGAGGCCTAGGGCCCTCGACTGGTCGTTCACGTGCTGTTAACGCGGTGTGGAGCCAGTACACAAGCCCGGCGCCCCGGGGTGCAGTCACCGAAACCATGAAGCAGTTGGCTGGGCGCCTCCCTCGTCTTGTAGATTCGTATGAAAGGCAGGATGCGACGACCTGCCCGATTTCCAACGGCAACATTCGAGACAGATCGGCGGCGACATCATGCGGCTGCGCGCACTGCTGGAAACCGAGGCGCTGGGGCTGCGGCTGCTGGGCGGCGAGGAAGAACTCGACCGGACGGTCCGCGGGGTCATGACGACCGACCTGAGGGATCCCAGCCGATACCTCTCCGGAGGAGAACTCGTCCTCACCGGCCTGGCATGGCGAAGAAATTCAGCCGACTCCGAGCCATTCGTACGAATCCTCGCGAGCGCGGGCGTGGCCGGCCTCGCGGCCGGCGAGGCGGAACTGGGCGACATCCCCGACGATCTCGTTTCAGCCTGTCGGCGCAACCGGCTCCCGCTGTTCGCGGTGAACGAGGACGTTGCATTCGCCACCATCACGGAGTACGTGGTGCGGCAGGTCTCAGGCGAGCGCGCGGGGGACCTGGCGGCGGTCGTGGACCGGCACCGGCGGCTGATGACCTCGGGGCCGGCGGGCGGCGGTCCCGACGTGGTGCTGGATCTGCTCACCACCGACCTCGATCTGCGGGCCTGGGTGCTCTCGCCCACCGGCCGGCAGATCGCCGGAGCCGGCGAGCCCCTGGCCCCGGGCGTCTGCGCGACGCTGGCCGGCGAACACCTCGCGGCGGTCCGGACCGGCCGCAGGGGCCCGCACCGGATGTCCATCCAGGGTATTACCTACTCCCTCTTCCCGATCAGGGGAGCGGGCCGGGGCCAGGGCCCCGGGGCCCGTGACGTGCGCGAGAGCGTGCTGTCCGACTGGCTGCTGGCCGTCGAGGCGGACGCGGGCGACTGGCCCGCCGAGCGGCTCGACCTGCTCCAGGGCGTCACCCAGCTGATCGCCGTCGAGCGGGACCGCCGTGACGCGGCCCGTACGGTGCGCCGCCGGCTGGCGCAGGAGGTGCTGGAGCTGGTCCAGACGGGTGCGCCGCCCGCCGAGATCGCCGCCCGCCTGCGGGTGGCCGCGCCGGTGCTGCTGCCCGGCCTCGGCTCCGCCCCGCACTGGCAGGTCGTGGTGGCGCGGGTGGACTGGGAGGGCGCGGACATCCCCGGCGGCCCGGTGGCCCAGTCGCTGCTGGAGGAGATCCTCGTCGACCAGTCGCTGTCCGGCCCGGAACCGTCCGACCGGATCGCGGTGGCCCACGCGGGTGACGAGGCCATCGCGCTCGTGCCGCTGCCCGCGCTCTCCGGCGACTCCGGCGAGGACAAGGGCCCGGACTCCGCCCTGCACGCCGACGCCCTGCTGTCGTCCGTACGCGAGCCGCTGGCGGCCGGCCTGGCCGAGGACGGCCGGCTCACGCTGGGCGTCAGCGCGGCCGTGCACTCCGCCGAGGGTCTGCGCGGGGCGCTGGAGGAGGCCCGGCACGCCCGCCGGGTGGCCGCCGCCCGTCCCGGCCGGGTCTGCGCCGCCGGCCACCACGAGCTCGCCTCGCACGTGCTGCTGCTGCCGTTCGTCCCGGACGACGTGCGCCGCGCCTTCACGGCCCGGCTGCTGGACCCGCTGCGGGACTACGACCGCCGCCACCGCGCGGAGCTGATCCCGACCCTGGAGGCGTTCCTCGACTGCGACGGTTCCTGGACCCGCTGCGCGACGCGGCTGCACCTCCACGTCAACACGCTGCGCTACCGGGTCGGGCGAATCGAGCAGCTGACGGCGCGCGACCTCTCCCGTCTGGAGGACAAGCTGGACTTCTTCCTGGCACTGCGCATGAGCTGACGAAACGGGTGCGAAGGGGCCGGACGGGGGCCGCTGACGAACCGTCCGGACTTTGTGAAAGAGTTCACCCGACCCCTTGGCCGATGCGGCCGATCCGTGCTCTCATTTCGCCCCAGGGCTCAACGACGTGCTGCTTGGTTGCTTCGGGGAGGGCAATGTGGCGGATACCGCCATGTCCGGTGCGGGATCAACGGGGGGCGACGACCCCCTCCAGCGGGCGATATGGCGGCTGCGCTCGCGCGGCTGTTGGACGGACGCGGCGGCCCTGCTGACGCCGTACGCGCACGAGGCCGGGGCGGCGGTCCAGCGGACCGCGCTCCTGGTGGAACGGTGCCTGTTCACCGGGCAGGGCTGGGCCGAGGCGGAGGACGCGCTCCGGGCGGCGGAGGCCACGGCCCGGGACGACGACGAGCGCGGGGCGGCCGCCTGCGAGCGGGGCCAGCTGGCCTACGCCGCGACGGTGCTCGGCGTACGGGACCGGGCGGACGAGGCCCGCTCGGCGCTCGGCCGGGCGGCGGCGCTGCTGTCCCCGGCGTCGCGGACCCGGCCGCTGCTGGACTTCCGGCGGGGCCTGGTCGCCGAACACCTGGCGGACGCCCCACAGGCGGCCCGGCCGGCCTACCACCGTGCCCACGCGGGGGCGGAGGCGCACGGGGACGTGCTGCTGCTGTCCTTCACGTGGCGGCACCTGGCCGCGCTGTCCCTGCGGGACGGGGAGGTCGCCGAGGCCCGCAAGGGGTTCGCGGAGTCCCTGCGGATCCGGGAGGACCTGGGCTTCCTGGTCGGCACGGCCCCCGCGCTGGCCTCGCTGGCGGAGGTCGAGCCCGAGCCGGAGGCCTCGCGGCTGCGGGCGGAGGCGCGGCGGCTGTTCCACCTCCTGGGCGGCATCCCGACCTGGCTGGCGGACCAGCTCCACCCGGCGACCCCCTGACACCCCGCCCGGGCGCCGCCGCGGGCGGACCTCGATTCCGTGCGCTTCGCGCCCGGTGCGAGGTCCCGGGCGGAGCCCCGGGGCGGGCCTACGCGCCCGCGAAGTGTTCGCGGACGAGGGACTCGACCACCGGGAGGTCCCGGGCGATCAGGGCCTCCAGGAGCGCCCAGTGCTCGGCCGCATCGGCCACGAGGTCCGCGCACCGCACCCGCGGAGCCCCCGGCAGCGGCCACTGCGCCCGCCGGTGCAGCTCCTCGGCGACCTGCACCAGCTGGCCGTTGTCCGCCAGCGAGAGCACCGCACGGTGGAAGGCCCGGTCCGCCTCCGCGTACGCCGGCAGGTCCCCGGCGGCGGCCGCCTCGGCGGTGGCGAGGGCGGCCGGGCGCAGCCCCTCCCAGGTGGCGGCCGGCACCGAGCGGGCCAGCCGGAGCATCACCGGCACCTCGATCAGCGCCCGCACCTCGGCCAGCTCCGCCAGGCTCCGGGCGGTCCGGGTCAGCACCCGGAAGCCCCGGTTGGGCAGGCATTCCACCGCCCCCTCCAGCGCCAGCTGCTGCATCGCCTCGCGCACCGGGGTGGCGGAGACGCCGAACCGTTCGCCGAGCGCCGGGCCCGAGTAGATCTCCCCGGGCACCAGCTCCCCGTCGACCAGCGCGGCGCGCAGCGCGTCGAGGACCTGTCCGCGCACCGAATGGCGCAACACCTTCTGCGCCGGTATCACCGGCTCCGACACCAGGGCATGGGCCGCTTCGCGCACTCGGTCCTCCTCCGGGTCTCGACCGCATCCGAGGATAGGCGACGGCCCCGGCGCGGACGGATCGCAGAGATCAGCTAAGGTAAGGCTTACCTTGCTCATCACGCATGATTCGGCGGTCCGTCATGTCCCGCTCGGCTCCCCCCGCCCCGCCCGCGCCCCCGCCGGCCCCCTCCCCCGTGACGCGCGCCTACGGGCGCCTGACGGCCGCCTACCCCGGCCTGCGGATCCGTGAGCTCGGCGCGCACGAACCCCTTCCCGGCGGCGGGGGCTGGGTCGGCGCGCGCGAGCTCGCGGCGGGCGGCGGGGCCCTCGACGCCCACCTCGCCCGGGACGCGGCCCAGGTCGTACGGGACTACGGGCGCCCGGCGCGGCCCGACGTCGCGGCCGGCTTCGCCCTGCACCGGTACGCCTGGCCGGCCTGCCTGCTGATCACCGTCCCGTGGTTCCTGGAGCGCCGGGTGCCCCGGCTGCCGGTGGACCGGGTGGCCTTCCACGGGGCGGAGGGGCGGTTGGCCGTGGGCGTCGAGGAGTTCGCCTGCCTGCCCGGCGACCCCGCGGCCGCCCTCCCCGGGGCGCGGACCGTGGCCGGCGAGGAGGAGCTGCGGGAGGAGGTGCGGGCGGCGGTGGCACAGCACCTCGGACCGCTGCTGGAGGGGTTCGGCCCGCGGATGCGGCGCGGCCCGCGCGCCCTGTGGGCCACCGCCACGGACGAGGTCGTCGAGGGCCTCTGGTACCTCGGGAACCTGCTCGGGGAGGAGGCGCGGGCGGTGCGCGAGCTGGAGCTGCTGCTGCCCGGCCCGCTCACGCCGTACCCGGGCGGCGCGCGTTTCCGTACGCTCGCCGGACCCGGCGGGACGGAGCTCACCACCCGGGACCGGGCCGGCTGCTGCTTCTTCTACACGGTCCGCCCCGAGGACACCTGTACGACCTGCCCCCGCACCCGGGACACCGAAAGGGTCGCCCGGCTCACGGCCGCCACCGGATGAACCCACTCCGCCGGATGAAGCGGATTCGAACTCGACTCGGCATGTACGAGCAGGAGTTCGAGATACAACACCCTATCCGACGGGACGCGCCCCCCGATGGCGTCCACTTGACCCGAAACCCACGTGCACCACGGACCGGCTGCGCCACTATGTCGCCCGGAACGCCGCATACGCGAGGCAAGGGACAACCGCATGAGACTGACCGACATATCGCTGGACTGGCTGCTGCCCGGCAGCCTGTTGATCCTGGGCGTGCTTGCGGCAGTGGCGGTGCTGGCCCGGGGCAAGCGTGAGGGCGAGAAGGCCGCGGCCGACGACAGCTGGGAACGCAGCGAGGAGCGGCGGCGGCGCAAGGAGGCCGTCTACGGCACCGCCTCCTACGTCCTGCTCTTCTGCTGCGCGGCAGTGGCCGCCGCGCTCTCCTTCCACGGGCTGGTCGGCTTCGGCCGGCAGAACCTGAACCTCTCCGGCGGCTGGGAGTACCTGGTCCCCTTCGGCCTCGACGGCGCCGCCATGTTCTGCTCGGTGCTCGCCGTCCGCGAGGCCAGCCACGGTGACGCGGCCCTGGGGTCCCGGATGCTGGTCTGGCTGTTCGCCGGCGCGGCCGCCTGGTTCAACTGGGTGCACGCGCCCCGGGGTTCGGGCCACGACGGCGCCCCGCAGTTCTTCGCCGGGATGTCGCTCTCGGCGGCCGTGCTCTTCGACCGCGCGCTCAAGCAGACCCGCCGGGCGGCGCTGCGCGAGCAGGGCCTGATCCCGCGCCCGCTGCCGCAGATCCGCATGGTCCGCTGGCTGCGGGCCCCCCGGGAGACCTTCGGCGCCTGGTCGCTGATGCTGCTGGAGGGCGTGCGCACGCTCGACGAGGCCGTCGACGAGGTGCGCGAGGACAAGAAGGAGCGGGAGCAGGACCGCCACCGCAGGCGCGAGCAGCACCGTCTGGACCGCGCCCGCATCAAGGCGCTGGGCCGGCAGAACAGGGCGTTCGGGCGGGCCCGGGCGCGTCAGGTCGACCTGCCGGGGCTGGCCCCCGGGACGGGCTCCGCGCCGGTCGGCGCGGAGCCGGCCATATCGGAACCGGGACAGCTGCCCTTGCGACGAAGGCCCTCCCTGCAGGCCGTGAACGCGGCCGAGTCCGCTGACCCGGCCGGATCCCGGACGGTGGACCTCACCGCCGAGGACGACACCCAGACGATCCCCCGGCTCGACTCACTGGAGCGCAAACTGAAGGACCTGGAGCAGCAGTTCGGCTGACCGGCCGGACGGCCGGACCGCCACCCGTCCCCCGGCGGGGCGGCCTTCGGGCTGCCCCGCCCCCGCACGTCCCGGGCCGTCGCACCGCTACCCGGCGTCCTCCAGCTCGAACCAGACCACCTTGCCCGGCCCCAGCGCCGGCGGGTCCACGCCCCAGGTGTCGGCGAGCGCCTCCACCAGGACCAGCCCCCGGCCGTGCGTACCGTCGTCGGCGGACGGTACGTACGGCCGGGGCCGGCGGGCGGCCCCGTCGCGGACCTCGACCCGTAAGCGGGCGTCCCTGACGCTCGCGGACACCTCGGCACCCCCTTCCGTGTGGACGAGGGCGTTCGTGACGAGCTCGGTGACCAGCAGTTCGGCCACGTGGGCCGTACCGGCCCCGCAGCGGTGCCGGAGCAGCTCCCGCAGGTCCCTGCGGACCTGGCCCACCGCCTTCAGGTCGGCCCGGTGCACGCTGCGCGTCATCTCCGCCTGGTCCTGGGACGGTTCGCGCGGCACGGGCCGGCCCCTCCGCCACGGCTTTCCGGTCTTCGCCCCCACGCGCACGGCGATGTACCTCCCCGCATTCCGGGGCCTGGCTCTCGAACAGGCCTACGGAATGCATGCCCCCGGGGCGGGTTCACACTCCTTGGCCCTCCTCCGCCGGGCGCACGGCACCGGCGGGATCCGGCCATCCGCGCCGGCCGGGCCGCACCCCGGGCCGACACGGTCGCGCTGTCGGATGGTGCGGATCCGGTCACCGCCCGGACACCGGTTCTCGGTGGAAGCGACGGCACACCGTCCTCCCGCACCCCGTCCACCAGAGCGGTCCCTCCTGCCGCGCGGCCGGGCGCCCCCCGCGGCCGCGTGCCCTCGGCGGCCGGAAACCGGCAGCCCCCGTGCGCCCCCGGCGGCCGCGGGCCGCCGAAGAGGGCCACATTGACGGGCGGGACGTACTGCACGGAGGGGAGGCAATCTCCGACCGCCATCGAGAAACCGCCATCGTCCGGCACGGGCACCCCTTGACGGCCCGGTCACGCCTCCCAGACCGCGGCGGCCGTCCGGTCGTCGGCGTACCCCTTGAGGCGGAGCTGGGTGTCGGCGAGGAAGGCCGCCAGTCCCGGCGGGTCCCCCTGGGACCAGCGGGCGGCGAGCTCGGCCCCGAGCAGGCCCTCCTCGCGCAGGGGGGCCGCGAGACCGCCGGAGCAGAGCAGCAGGGTGTCGCCCGGGCGGGCCACGGCGGCGCGGAAGCGGAAACCGGCGGCCCCGCCGGCGTCCTCCTCCAGGTCCTGCCAGCGGCCGCCGCGGAGCCGGAAGACCCCGCCCGCGCCGGCGCCGAAGCAGATCCGGTGGGGGCACCGGGGGTCCAGCGGCAGCAGCAGTCCGCGCAGCCCGGCCGTGTAGGCCTCCTGGTCGAGGCCGAGTTCGGCGGCCCGGGCGCGCAGCCGCCCGTAGCCCCGGTCGGTGAGCCGCTGGAGCCCCGAGAGCAGGGCCTCGCGGCGGCCCGCCCGGATGTCCTCGGCCAGCCGCTCCCGGCTGCGCCCCACGGCGGCCGCGACGGAGTGCCCCAGTTCGGCGGCGGCCTCCCGGGCCCCGGGGGCGGCCCGGTCCCCGCCGGCCAGGACCACCAGCACCAGGGCGTCGTCCCCGCTGCCGAAGCGGGCGGTGAGCAGGAAGTCCCGGCGGGCGTCGCCCCGGTAGCGAGCGGAGTCCCCGCGCAGCGAGGCGGCGCGCAGGGTGTAGGTGCCGTAGCGGGCCCCCTCCAGGACGGTGTCGGGGGTGAGGAAGTCCAGCGCGGCCGGGTCGGCGGCGGGGAGCGCTCCCGGCTCGGCGGCGTAGGTCGGGGCCCGGTCCCCGAGGTGGGTCACCGCCGGCCGCCCGGCCGGCTCGGGCCCGGGCCCGGGCCGCGGCTCCCGGCGCGTCTCCGGTGGTGCGGGCGGCACGGCCACGTCGCCCTCCGCGTACCCGGTGGCCCCGGTCACCCGCAGGTCGCGCGCGGGCGGCGGCGCGGACGGCGCGGCGGGCCCGGCCGGGGCGGGGTCCGGGGTGCGGGGCCCGGGCAGCAGCGGGGGCCGCGGTCCGGGCGGCGCCGGGGCGTCATCGCCCACCAGCACCGACGCCGAGCGGAAGCGCTGGTCCAGCGTGTCCCCCGGGTCGGGCCCGGACCCCGCTTCCGGGTCCTCGTACAGCTTCTGCCACCAGTCCTCCGCGCCCTGCTGACTCATGCCCTCATTGTCGGCCCCACCGGGCGGCGGAAAACCCCGAATGCACGAAAAGGTCCCCCGGTCCGGCGGCGCCACCTTGGCAAACGGACCGGGGGTGCGGGGAAGATGGCCCGGAACGGCTGTGAGAGTGGGGTGGACGGGTTGCTGGGGGCAATAGGCCTGGACGAGGGCCAGGAGTCGGCGTACCGCGCGCTGGTCGCACTGGGGGCGGCGGAGGCGGCCGACCTGGCCCACCGGCTGACGCTGCCGCTCCCGCAGACCGAGCGGACCCTGCGGCACCTGGAGCGGCACGGTCTGGCGGCGCGCTCCTCGGCCCGGCCCGGCCGCTGGGTGGCGGCGCCGCCGGAGGCGGCCCTGGGCGCCCTCCTCACCCGGCAGCGGCAGGAGCTGGAGCAGGCCGAGCTGGCCGCCGAGCTGCTGGCCCGGGAGTACCGGGCGGAGGCGGCGGAGGCGGGGGTGCCCGACCTGGTGGAGGTGGTGACGGGCGCGAGCGCCGTCGCGCACCGCTTCCACCAGATCCAGCTGGGCGCGGTGGAGGAGGTGTGCGCGCTGGCCAGCGCCCGCCCGCTGGTCGTGTCGGGGATGGAGAACGAGCCGACGGAGGAGGAGGCCGCCGTACGGGGCGTGGCGTACCGGGTGGTGATCGAGCGGGACGTCCTCGGGCTGCCCACGGGGATCAGGGAGGCGTCCACGGCACTGGTGCGGGGCGAACAGGTGCGGGTGACGGGCCGGGTCCCGACCAGCCTGGTCATCGCGGACCGCACCCTCGCCATGGTTCCGCTCAGCGCGCGGGGCACGGAGCCGGCGGCGCTCGTCGTGCACGCCTCGGGCCTGCTGGAGTCCCTGCTGGGGCTGTTCGAGGCGGTCTGGCGGGAGGCCGTCCCCCTGCGGCTGGGGACGACCGGGCAGCCGGAGGAGTCGGGCGGGGTGCCGGACGCCACGGACCTGGAGATCCTGACCCTGCTGCTGGCCGGGATGACGGACTCCAGCGTGGCCAAGCACCTGGAGCTGGGCCTGCGCACGGTCCAGCGCCGGGTGAAGGGGCTGATGGAACTGGCCGGGGTGACCACCCGGCTCCAGCTCGGCTGGCACGCCTACGAACGGGGCTGGGTGGCCCGGTAGCACCGCCTCGGGCACCCTGAGCCCATGGATCTGCCTCAGCTGTTCCTGGTGGGGCTGGTCATGCTGCTCGGGGTGCTGGGCGTGCTGGTGCCCGGCGTCCCCGGGACCTGGCTGGTGTGGGCGGGGCTGATGTGGTGGACGCTGCACGAGCGGACGGCGCCGGCCTGGGCCGTGCTGGCCACGGCGACGGCCCTGCTGCTGGTGGTCCAGGTGGTCGAGTGGCGCCTGCCGCCGCGCCGGCTGCGCGGGGTGGGGGTGACCCGCCGGATGGTGCGGTACGCCGGGGCAGGGGCGCTCGTGGGTTTCGTGGTGCTCCCGGTGGTGGGGGCGGTCCCGGGTTTCGTGGGCGGGATCTACCTGTGCGAGCGGCGGCGGCTGGGGTCGCACGAGGAGGCCGTCGCCTCGGTGCGGGCGGTGATGCGGGCGGTGGGGACGAGCGTGCTGGTCGAGCTGATGGCCTGCCTGGTCGTCGTGGCGGCGTGGGCGGTGACGGTCCTGGCCGCCTGACCGGCGCGGGGGCCCGGGGCGGAGCCCCGGACCCCCTGCCGGGTCAGACGCGGCCGCCCCGCTTCGCGGCGTGGTTGGCGCGGCCCTCGGCGGACTTGACGCGCCAGTCGCGGCGGATCTCCGCCCTCAGGCGGGCGTCCGTCTTGGCCACGATGCGCCGGTTCTCGCGCAGCAGCTTGCGGTAGCTCTCCAGGCGCCGCTCGGGGAGCGCGCCGTCGGCCACCGCCGCCCGCACCGCGCAGCCCGGCTCGCTCTCGTGGGCGCAGTCGTGGAAGCGGCAGTCGGCGGCGTAGTCCTCGATCTCCGAGAACACCTGCCCCACTCCCGCCTCCGCGTCGAAGAGCCCGACGCCCCGCAGCCCCGGGGTGTCGATCAGGACGCCCCCGCCCGGGAGGGCGAGCAGGTTGCGGGTGGTGGTGGTGTGGCGGCCCTTGCCGTCGACCTCGCGGGTGGCTTGGACGTCCATGACGTCCTCGCCGAGGAGGGCGTTGGCCAGCGTGGACTTGCCCGCGCCGGAGATCCCGAGGAGCACGCTCGTCCCGCCGGACACGACCGCCGCGAGGACGTCCGTGCCCTCCCCGGTGTGGGAGGAGACGGTGAGGACCTGGACGCCGGGCGCCGTGGTCTCCACGTCCTGGACGAGGTGGCCGAGGGCGTCCGGGTCCGGGACCAGATCGGCCTTGGTGAGGACGACCAGCGGCTGGGCGCCCGACTCCCACGCCAGGGCGAGGAAGCGTTCGATCCGGCCGAGGTCGAGCTCGACGGCCAGCGAGACCGCGATGATCGCGTGGTCGACGTTGGCGGCGAGGATCTGCCCCTCGGAGCGCTGCGAGGAGGTGGACCGCACGAAGGCGGTGCGGCGCGGCAGGTACGCCTTCACGTAGCGCGGGTTGCCGGTCGCCTCGACGGCGGCCCAGTCGCCCGTGCAGATGACCCGGAGCGGGTCGTGGGGGGTGACGAAGGCGGTGTCGGCGCGGACGACGCCGTTCTCCGTCATGAGGTCGCACTGTCCGCGGTCCACGCGGACGACCCGGCCGGGAAGGAGTCCTTCGGCGGCGTACGGGGCGAACTCGGCGGCCCAGGCCTCGTCCCAGCCGTAGGAGGCGAGGGCGTGCGGCTGGGCGGAAAGGGAGGAAGAGAGAGACAAGGGGAACCCTTCACAGGGTGGCCCCGGCAGGGTGCGCCCGGCGGCGCACGAAGAGGTGTGAGGTCAGCCGGAGACCACGGGGGCGGAAACGAAGACGAACTCCTGAACGCGGGCAGCACCCGTCACCGTGACAGTCATCGACGTTCTCACCTCCTGTGGGGATCTCGGCGAGCCAACGCGGCTCTCCCGGAAGGCGGTTGTGCCCCGCTCTTCCGCACTCCGGAACCATAGCCGGGCCCCGGGGGGCCGCACCACCGGATTAATCTCCGGGCGCGGCCACCAGCCCGTGCCGGTAGGCGTAGCGGACGGCCTGGGCGCGGTCGCGGACCCCGGTCTTGGCGAAGAGGTTGTTGATGTGCGTCTTGACGGTGGACTCGCCGATGGTGAGCCGGCGGGCGATCTCGGAGTTCGACCGTCCGTCGGCGATCAGGGCGAGCACCTCCCCCTCGCGCGCCGTCAGCCCGTCGGGCAGGGCGGTTTCCCGGGGCCGCACGGGCGGGTCGGCGGCGACGGCGGCCGCGACGAGGCGTTCCTGGGCCGCCCGGCCGAGGCTGGTGGCGCCGGCGCGCACGTCCGCCAGGGCGCGGGCGATCTCCTGCGCGTCGGCGTCCTTGGTGAGGTAGCCGCGGGCGCCGGCCCTGAGGGCGTCCATGACGGAGGTGTCGTCGCTGTAGGTGGTGAGGACGACGACCCCGGTCGCGGGGTGGTTCTCGGTGATCAGCCGGGTGGCCTCCACGCCGTCCATGCGGGGCATGCGCAGGTCCATCAGGACCACGTCGGGGGCGTGTTCGGCGACGAGCCGGACCGCTTCGGCGCCGTCGGCGGCGGAGGCGACCACCTCGGTGCCGGGCAGCAGGCCGAGCAGCAGGACCAGCCCTTCCCGTACGACGGTCTGGTCGTCGGCCACGACCACGCGGATCGGGGCGTCGGTCTGGGTCATGGGGCGAGGGGTCCTTCCAGGCGGACGCGGAAGCCGGTGCCGTGCGGTCCGGCGTCGAGTGAGGCTCCGATGAGCTGGGCCCGTTCGGCCATCCCGACGAGGCCGTATCCGCCGCCGGTGGCGGCGTGCGGGGCGGGTCCGGTGCCGCCGGAGTCGGTGACGCACAGCTCGTAGCGGCCGTCGGCACAGCCGAGGGTGATCTCCACGGCGGCCCCGGCGGCGTGCTTGCGCGCGTTGGTCAGGGCCTCCTGGGCGGTGCGGACGACGGCGAGCGCCGCCTCGGGCGGCAGGGGGCAGGGCCCGGGGCCGACGGTGAGGGCGCAGGCGGCCCCCGTCGTGCGGCGGTACTCCTCGGCGAGGGCGGTGAGGGCCTCGCGGGGGGCGGGGGTGTCGCCGCGCAGCACGGCGACGGCCCGGCGGGTCTCCTCCAGTCCGCCCTTGGCGAGGGCGCGGGCCCGCTCCACCAGGACCCCGGCCTCCTCGTAGCGGCCGGCCTCCAGGGTCAGCCGGGCGCTCTCCAGGTGGATGAGCTGGGCGGAGAGGGAGTGCGCGAGGATGTCGTGGACCTCGCGGGCGACGTGGGCCCGCTCGGCGAGCAGGGCGCGCTGGCGTTCGGACTCGGCGGCGGCGCGCCGGGTGCGGCCGGCCCGGACGTAGGCGAACATCCCGCAGAGGCCGACGACGTTCCACAGCTCGACCGGGTCGCGGCCGCGCACCAGGGTGACGGCGGCGGCAGCGGCGGCGGCCGCGCCGAGGAGGACGGCGGAGGCGACGCCCCCGAGGCGGGCGGCGGCGAAGCCGCACACGGCGAAGACGAGGACCACCCAGGGGGTGGCGGGCGCCAGCAGGCCGGTGGCGCAGGCGGCGGCCAGGGCGGCGGCGAGGACGGCCGCCCCGGTGCGGGGCCGGCCGTCGAGGAGGGGGACGCCGAGCAGGGTCAGGCCGAGGCCGGCCAGCCCGCAGGCGAGGGCCGCGGCGCCGGGCGGGGGCGTGAGCAGGCCGTGCACGAACCAGACGAGCAACGCCGCCTGGACGGCGACCCTGACGTGGGTGTCGGTGGGCAGGGGCAGGGTGCGTGGCATCGGCATCCCTGCCCACTGTATCCAGACCCGCCCGTCGTGGACGAAGAGCACGCGAGCGGCCCTCACACCGCGGCGGGGATCCGGCGGGCGCGGACGGCCAGGGCCAGGCCCTGGGCCAGGATCCAGGTCGCGAGGGTCACCAGCAGGGGCCCGTTGCGGACGGGGACGCCGGCCGCGGCCCCGAGGAGGGCGAGGCCGACCCGGGTGGCGAGGGAGAACCCGAACAGGGCGAGGACGGTGCGGTTGCCCTTGGCCCAGAGGGTGCCGTCGGGCTCGCGCCACAGGGTCATGGCGCGGCCCATCAGCAAGCCGGTGCATAGGGCCGCGGCGATCCCCGCGGCGAGCAGGACCACGCTGAGCACCGGGTGGCCGGGGGTGACCAGTCCGCCCTCGGAAACGCCGACGGCGGCGAGGATCGCGGGCAGCACCCAGAGGCGGTCCTGGTCCTTGACGGGCCGTCCGCCGAACCTGCGTACGAGGACGAAGACGACGACCAGCGCGATGACGAGCACACGTGCGATATCCATGCCCTTCACGCTAGGAACGGGCCGCGTCCGTGTGATCGGCGCCGGGGTGGATCCCGGGTGGAGGTTCCGTCTCCACCCACGGGTGGAGAGAGGCCGCCGGGGACGGGCCGGTCAGTGTTTGCGCAGGCGGGAGGTGTAGTCGTCCGGGGGCAGGAAGTTCGACCAGCGCTCGGGGAACTCCGAGGGCATCCCGCCGTCCTCGTCGTCCTCGGACTCCCCCTCGGCCAGGGCCCGCCAGGCGGCGGCGCGGGCGACGAGCTGGGCCGCCTCGGCCTCCCGGACGCGTTCGTTGGCCTCGCGGGCGGCGGCGGTGGCCACCGAGGGCCAGACGCGGTCGATGGCGGCGTTGACGGCGGCGCCGACGAGCACCGCGAAGGCCGAGATCCCGATCCACAGCAGGACCGCGACGGGCGCGGCCAGCGAACCGTAGATGGTCGGGCCCTCCATCGTGTTGGTGAGGTAGATCCGCAGCAGGAACGAGCCGAGCACCCACATCGCGAGGGCGACGAGCGCGCCGGGGGCGTCCTCGATCCACGGCGAGCGGACGGGCACGGAGACGTGGTAGAGCGTGGTGAGGAAGGCGATGGAGAGCAGGGTGACCACCGGCCAGTAGAGGACGGCGATCACCTCCGTGCTCCAGGGGACCAGGCGGACGACGGCGTCGGGTCCGACCACCATCAGCGGCAGCACGATCGCGCCGATCACCAGGGCGATGACGTAGAGGAGGAAGGCCAGCAGCCGGGTCTTGACGATGCCGCGCCGGCCGTCGAGCCCGTACATGACGGTGATGGTGTCGATGAAGACGTTGACGGCGCGGGAGCCGGACCACAGGGCGAAGGCGAAGCCCAGGGAGATCAGGTCGGGGCGGCCCTCGCGGGTGACGTCGTCGAGCATGGGGCGGGCGATGTCGTTGACGCCCCGGTCGGACAGGACGGTGCCGACCGCGCGCAGGATGTTCTCCTCGATGCTGGCCACGGACTGGGTGTCGGTCCAGCCGTCCACGTAGCCGAGCAGGCCGAGCAGGCCGAGGAAGAGCGGGGGCAGGGAGAGGAGCGTGAAGAAGGCGGCTTCGGCGGCGAGGCCGAGGATCCGGTACTCGATGCACGAGTTGACGGTGTCCTTGAGGAGCAGCCAGCCCATCTTGCGCTTGGAGACGTTGCGGTAGAGGACGCGGGCCCGGTGGAGCCGGCCAGGGCGTGCCGGGGTCCCCTCGGGTGTTTCTTCTGCTGGCTGCACGTCCTTACCGTAGCCGCATGGCAGCCACCACCCACACCGTCGGCGACCGGGCCCCGCCGCTCGTCGGCTACGAGGTCCACCTCGGAGACCGGGCGCTCGCGGAAGGGGTGGAGAGGCACCTCGCGGACGCGGCTTCAGGGAAAAACAGCCACGTAGAGGAGTCCGGGCCGGGGGCGGCCTTCGGAACGCCGGCGCACACCCTGGACCTGCGGGTGGTGGTGGCACGGGCGCGGATCGCGGGCTGAGCGCGGTCCCCTGACCGCTGCGGTTCGCGCGGTTCCCGGAGGTCCCCAAACCACCCGGGACCGCGGGGCCGTGGCGGTCCCCAAACCACCGCGGCCTTGAACCGTTCAGCACCGGGATCCGAACCCGTCCAGGTGGGACCGGGGGTGGCGCCGCGCCGACTCGGCACCACCCCTGGTCCCGAGAGCCCCGAGGAAGGAGCTGTCACGCCGCTCTGCGGCGTGCCGATAGTTTCGGTCGGGCGACCGGGGGTTGGCGAGAGTTGCATACCGTTGCAACCCTTCGGTCCACAGGTGGTCGCAGGTGCCCGCCGCACGTGCCCGGGGAAGGGGCGCGTACGCCGGCCCCGGCGGCTTCCGCAGTACGTCCTGTTCAGCACGGGGAGGTTCCGGTGGCCAACACCGCAGGCAGCGCGGTCGACGTGGCGCGCATCTCGGCCATGGACGCGCGGGAGGCCGCGCGTCTGCTCAAGGGAGTACGGGCGGCCGCGCTGGCCGGGGACCGCCTGCCGGCCTCCCCGCGCCCGGAGATCGCCGAGTCCTGGCGGCGGATGATGGCCGGCGGGGTCCACCCCGACCGGGACGCGCGGTCGCGGATGCTGTCGGCCGCCGAGACCGAGGAGCGGCGGCAGGTCTCACCGCTGCGGGAGATCCTTCCGGTGCTGCGGGAGGGGCTGCTGCCCGCGCTGGACGAGTCCCTGCACATCATGGTCGTCGCCGACTCCGACGGCCGGCTGCTGTGGCGGGAGGGGCACAGCAGCATCCTGCGCAAGGCGGACCGGCTGGGTTTCGCGGTGGGGGCCGACTGGGACGAGTCCGTGGTCGGCACGAACGGGGTGGGCACCTCGCTGGTGACCCGGAGGCCGGTGCAGGTGTTCTCGGCGGAGCACTTCGTCTCCAGCCACCACGACTGGACCTGCGCCGGAGCCCCCGTGCACGACCCCCGGGACGGGCAGCTGCTGGGCGTGGTCGACGTGAGCGGGCCGCTGGCGACCATGCACCCGGCGACCCTGGCCTGGGTCAGTTCGGTGGCCCGCCTCGCCGAGCGGGAGCTGCGGGTGCGCCACCTGGAGTCCCTGGAGCGGCTGCGGACGGTGGCGGCCCCGCTGCTGGCCCGGCTGCCGGGGCGGGCCGTGGCCGTGGACCCGCACGGCTGGACGGCGGCGGTGACGGGGCTGGCCCCGGCGGACCGGGTGCAGCTGCCGAAGGCGCCGGGCCCGGGGCGGCTGTGGATCCCGCAGCTCGGAGACTGCGTCGCGGAGCCGCTGCCGGGCGGCTGGCTGCTGCGCCTGGCGGAGCCCACGGCGGCCGCGGCCGTGAGCCGGGTGGTGCTGGACCTGAGCCGGCCCCGGTCCTGGTCGGCGACCGTGTACGGGGCCGCGGGCAGCTGGTCGCAGGAGCTGAGCCCGCGCCACGCGGAGCTGCTGTTCCTGCTGGCCGAGAGCCCGCGCGGGCGGACGGCGGCGGAGCTGGCGCAGGAGCTGTTCGGGGACCCGACGCGTACGGTGACGGTGCGCGCCGAGCTCTCCCGGGTGCGGCGCCACCTCGCGGGGGTGCTGAGCCACCGGCCGTACCGGTTCGCGGAGGACGTGGAGGTGGAGCTGATCCGCCCGCGGGACCCGGCCGGGCTGCTGCCGCACTCGACGGCTCCGGGGGTGGTCCGGGCCCGGCTGGGGCACGGGGGCCCCTGGGGGACCCCCGGGCGGCAGCCGGGGCATGTGGTTCCCTGAGGCGCATGAGCACCATCACCCTGACCACCTGGTCCCTAGAGATGACCTCGCCCGCCGACCTGGTCCCGGCGGCCGTGCCCGGCCCGGAGATCACGATCGGCCGGGCCGAGGTGCCCTCGCCCGAGTTCAGCCGCTTCCTGTACGCCTCGGTGGGCCAGGACATCCACTGGACGGACCGGCTGTCGCTGACCCGCGCGGAGTGGGTGGCGCACCTGGACCGGCCGGGCGTGGAGACCTGGGTGGCGTACGACCGGGGCACCCCGGCGGGGTACATCGAGCTGGACCCGCAGCCGGACGGGGTGGTGGAGATCATGTACTTCGGGCTGCTGCCGGACTTCCGGGGGCGCCGCATCGGCGGACACCTCCTGACGCTGGGGACGGCCCGGGCGTGGGACCTCGCGGAGCGGTGGCCGGGGCTGGAGCCCACCCGCCGCGTGTGGGTCCACACGTGCAGCCAGGACGGGCCGACGGCGATGGACAACTACCGGCGCCGCGGCTTCAAGGTCTTCAAGACGGAAACGGAAGAGAAGCAGGAGACCCCCACCCCGGGCCCCTGGCCCGGCGCGTAGCCCCTCCCCTTCTTTCGTACCGGGGGCCCGGCCGGCGTCGGCCCGGCCCCCGGGAGCTCCGGGCCGGGGCGGGAACGGAAAGCCCCGTGCGGCGTGACCCCTGTCACGTCGTCCCACGATCCGGGACGAGTTCGTCCGGATCGTGGACAGTAGTGGACTCCTCCAATCGGCCCGTGACACGCTTCGGCCATGAATGGAGCTGGAATCGCCTTGGTGAGTCGACGTCACGTCGACCTCGGCCGCATGTCCAGCGCCATGTGTCCGGCGAGCTGACGGAACCAGCCACCGCCGCACGTCGCCGCCGTCCCCGCCGCCGCGGACGCGTCGACCACCTGCAAGCCCCCTGAAGGCCGAACACCGCCCCCGCACGCCGGAAACCCCGGCAAAAGGGCGTAAATCGGCCGCACCTGCTCGGAGACTCCAGCGTGACAGGGGCGCGCCGCCGCTCCCCTGACCTGCCTCCAGCCGTTGACGAAGGACGTACCCGCCATGGCCGCCACCCCCGAAACGCCCGCAGCCGCACCTGCAGCCGCCGCGCGCCGCAAGACCGGCCGTCACCGCGGTGAGGGCCAGTGGGCCGTCGGACACCACACGCCCCTCAACGGCAACGAGCAGTTCAAGAAGGACGACGACGGTCTCAACGTGCGGACGCGCATTGAGACGATCTACTCCAAGACGGGCTTCGACTCGATCGACCCCAACGACCTGCGCGGCCGTATGCGCTGGTGGGGTCTCTACACCCAGCGCAAGCCCGGGATCGACGGCGGCAAGACCGCGATCCTGGAGCCGGAGGAGCTGGACGACAAGTACTTCATGCTGCGCGTCCGCATCGACGGCGGCCGGCTGACCACCGAGCAGCTCCGCGTCATCGGTGAGATCTCCGAGGAGTTCGCGCGCGGCACCGCCGACCTCACCGACCGCCAGAACGTGCAGTACCACTGGATCCGGATCGAGGACGTCCCCGAGATCTGGCGCCGCCTGGAGGCCGTCGGCCTGTCCACCACCGAGGCCTGCGGTGACACGCCCCGCGTCATCCTCGGCTCGCCGGTGGCCGGCATCGCCCAGGACGAGATCATCGACGGCACCCCCGCCATCGAGGAGATCTACCGCCGCATCGTCGGCAACAAGGACTTCTCCAACCTGCCCCGCAAGTTCAAGTCCGCGGTCTCCGGCTCGCCGCTGCTCGACGTGGCGCACGAGATCAACGACGTCGCCTTCGTCGGCGTGAACCACCCGGAGCACGGCCCCGGCTTCGACGTCTGGGTCGGCGGCGGCCTGTCCACCAACCCCAAGCTGGGCGTCCGCCTGGGCACCTGGGTCTCGCTCGACGAGGTCCCGGACGTCTACGAGGGCGTCATCTCGATCTTCCGCGACTACGGCTACCGGCGCCTGCGCACCCGCGCCCGCCTGAAGTTCCTCGTCGCCGACTGGGGCGCGGCCAAGTTCCGCCAGGTCCTGGAGGACGAGTACCTGGGGCGCAAGCTGTCCGACGGCCCCGCGCCCGAGCAGCCCAGCGGCCAGTGGCGCGACCACGTCGGCGTGCACCGGCAGCAGGACGGCAAGTTCTACGTCGGCTTCGCGCCCCGCGTCGGCCGTGTCGACGGCGCCACCCTGACCAAGATCGCGGACATCGCCGAGCAGCACGGCTCCGGCCGCCTGCGCACCACCGCCGAGCAGAAGATGATCGTCCTCGACGTCGAGGCCGACCGGGTCGACTCCCTCGTCGAGGCGCTGGAGGCGCTGGACCTGCGGGTCAAGCCGTCCCCGTTCCGCCGCGGCACGATGGCCTGCACCGGCATCGAGTTCTGCAAGCTGGCCATCGTGGAGACCAAGGCCCGCGGCGCCTCGCTCATCGACGAACTGGAGCGCCGCCTGCCGGACTTCGCCGAGCCGATCACCATCAACATCAACGGCTGCCCGAACGCCTGCGCCCGTATCCAGGTGGCGGACATCGGTCTCAAGGGCCAGCTGGTCCTGGACGACGAGGGCAACCAGGTCGAGGGCTACCAGGTCCACCTGGGCGGCGCCCTGGGCCTGGAGGCCGGCTTCGGCCGCAAGGTCCGCGGCCTCAAGGTCACCTCGGCCGGGCTGCCCGACTACGTCGAGCGGGTCGTCAAGCGCTTCGAGGAGCAGCGCGAGGACGGCGAGCGCTTCGCCGCCTGGGTGTCCCGTGCGAAGGACGGGGACCTCTCGTGAGCGAGCGCGCCGCACCGTTCTACTGCCCGTACTGCGGCGACGAGGACCTGTTTCCCCACGAGACGGGCCACGGCGCCTGGGAATGCAGGGCCTGCAACCGGGCCTTCCAGCTGAAGTACCTCGGGCTGCTGGCCCGGGGTGTTCGGACCGAATCCGCTGGAGGGGACGAGATATGACCACCGTTCAAGACACGCGTCTCACGGAACTGAAGGAACTCGCCGAGCGGGCGGGCCGGGAGCTGGAGGACGCCTCCGCGCTGGACATCCTGCGCTGGGCGGCCGACACCTTCGGGAAGAAGTTCTGCGTCACCTCCTCCATGGAGGACGCGGTGGTCGCCCACCTCGCCTCCCGCGCCTTCCCCGGCGTGGACGTGGTCTTCCTCGACACCGGCTACCACTTCGAGGAGACCATCGGCACCCGCGACGCGGTCGAGGCCGTGATGGACGTCAACGTCATCACCCTCACCCCGCGCCGGACGGTCGCCGAACAGGACGCCGAGTACGGCCCGAAGCTGCACGACCGCGACCCCGACCTGTGCTGCGCCCTGCGCAAGGTCAAGCCCCTCGAAGAGGGCCTGACCGCGTACGAGGCCTGGGCGACCGGCCTGCGCCGCGACGAGTCCCCCACCCGGGCCCACACCCCGGTGGTCGGCTGGGACGAGAAGCGGCGCAAGGTCAAGATCTCGCCGATCGCCCGCTGGACGCAGGACGACGTGGACGCGTACGTCGCCGAACACGGCGTGCTGACCAACCCGCTGCTGATGGACGGCTACGCCTCCGTCGGCTGCGCCCCCTGCACCCGCCGGGTCGCCGAGGGCGAGGACGTACGGGCCGGGCGCTGGGCCGGACGCGGCAAGACCGAGTGCGGACTGCACGGCTGATGACCACCACCTCTACGGACACCACGGAACTTACGGAGAAGCGGATGAGCGTGACCGGCCAGGGAGCCACCGTGTGGCTGACCGGTCTGCCCAGCGCGGGCAAGACCACCATCGCCCACGCGCTGGCGGAGCGGCTGCGCGGCGAGGGCCACCGGGTGGAGGTCCTCGACGGCGACGAGATCCGCGAGTTCCTCTCCGCCGGACTGGGCTTCGGCCGCGAGGACCGGCACACCAACGTCCAGCGGATCGGGTTCGTCGCCGAACTCCTCGCCAGCAACGGCGTCAAGGCCCTCGTCCCCGTGATCGCGCCCTACGCCGACAGCCGCGAGGCCGTCGCCAAGCGGCACGCCGCCGCCGGTACGCGCTACCTCGAAGTGCACGTCGCGACCCCGGTCGAGGTGTGCTCCGAGCGCGATGTGAAGGGCCTGTACGCCAAGCAGGCGGCGGGCGAGATCTCCGGCCTGACCGGCGTCGACGACCCGTACGAGGCCCCGCAGGCCCCCGACCTCCGCATCGAGTCGCACACGCAGACCGTGCAGGAGTCGGCCTCCGCCCTGCACGCACTGCTCACCGAGAGGGGTCTGGCATGACCACCGCCGCGCACCCGCACACCGAGTCCGGTTCCGACGCGCCCTACGCGCTGTCGCACCTCGACGCCCTCGAATCCGAGGCGGTGCACATCTTCCGCGAGGTGGCGGGCGAGTTCGAGAAGCCGGTGATCCTGTTCTCCGGCGGCAAGGACTCCATCGTCATGCTGCACCTGGCGCTCAAGGCCTTCGCCCCCGCGCCGGTGCCGTTCTCGCTGCTGCACGTGGACACCGGCCACAACTTCCCCGAGGTGCTGGCCTACCGCGACCGCGCCGTCGCGAAGCACGGCCTGCGCCTGCACGTGGCCTCCGTCCAGGAGTACATCGACGCCGGCACGCTCCGCGAGCGCCCCGACGGCGTCCGCAACCCGCTGCAGACCGTGCCCCTCACCGAGGCCATCCAGCAGCTCAAGTTCGACGCCGTCTTCGGCGGAGGCCGCCGCGACGAGGAGAAGGCCCGCGCCAAGGAGCGCGTCTTCTCCCTGCGCGACGAGTTCTCCCAGTGGGACCCCCGCCGCCAGCGCCCCGAGCTGTGGCAGCTCTACAACGGCCGCCACGCCCCCGGCGAGCACGTCCGCGTCTTCCCGCTCTCCAACTGGACCGAGCTGGACGTCTGGCAGTACATCGCCCGCGAGGACATCGAACTCCCCGAGATCTACTTCGCGCACGAGCGGGACGTCTTCCAGCGCAGCGGCATGTGGCTGACGGCCGGCGAGTGGGGCGGCCCGAAGGACACCGAGCCGGTGGAGAGGCGCCTCGTGCGCTACCGCACCGTCGGCGACATGTCCTGCACCGGCGCCGTCGACTCCGACGCCGCCGACCTGGACGCCGTGATCGCCGAGATCGCCGTCTCCCGCCTCACCGAGCGGGGTGCGACCCGCGCCGACGACAAGCTGTCCGAGGCCGCGATGGAAGACCGCAAGCGCGAAGGGTACTTCTAGCCATGACCACCACCACCGAGCAGCTCAGCGCCACCACGCTGCTGCGCTTCGCCACCGCGGGTTCCGTCGACGACGGCAAGTCCACCCTGGTGGGCCGCCTGCTGCACGACTCCAAGTCGGTCCTGGAGGACCAGCTGGAGGCCGTGGAGCGGGTCTCCGCCGACCGAGGCCAGGACGCCCCGGACCTGGCGCTGCTGACCGACGGCCTGCGGGCCGAGCGGGAACAGGGCATCACCATCGACGTGGCCTACCGCTACTTCGCCACCACCCGCCGCCGGTTCATCCTCGCCGACACCCCCGGCCACGTGCAGTACACCCGCAACATGGTCACCGGTGCCTCCACGGCCGACCTCGCCGTGGTCCTCGTCGACGCCCGCAACGGTGTCATCGAACAGACCCGCCGCCACGCCGCCGTCGCCGCCCTCCTGCGCGTCCCCCACGTCGTCCTCGCCGTCAACAAGATGGACCTCGTCGACTACCGCGAGAGCGTCTTCGCGACGATCGCCGAGGAGTTCACGGCGTACGCCTCGGAGCTGGGCGTCCCCGAGATCACCGCGATCCCGATCTCGGCCCTCGCCGGGGACAACGTGGTCGAGCCGTCGGCGAACATGGACTGGTACGGCGGCCCGACGGTGCTGGAGCACCTGGAGACGGTGCCGGTCAGCCACGACCTCACCGCCTGCCCGGCGCGTTTCCCGGTGCAGTACGTGATCCGCCCGCAGACCGCCGAGCACCCCGACTACCGCGGCTACGCGGGCCAGATCGCCTCCGGCGTGCTGCGCGTCGGCGAGGCCGTCACGGTCCTGCCGTCGGGGAAGACCTCGGTCATCGAGGGCATCGACGCGCTCGGCGAGTCCGTGGACATCGCCTGGTCCCCGCAGTCGGTGACCCTGCGCCTGAAGGACGACATCGACATCTCGCGCGGTGACCTGATCGCCCCGACCGCGAGCGCCCCGGCCACCACGCAGGACGTCGTCGCGACGGTCTGCCACGTGGCCGACCAGCCGCTGGCCGTCGGCGCGCGGGTGTTGCTGAAGCACACCACGCGCACGGTCAAGGCGATCGTCAAGGAGATCCCGTCCCGGCTGACCCTCGACGACCTCTCCCAGCACCCGAACCCGGGCCGGCTGGTGGCCAACGACATCGGCCGCGTCGTCGTCCGCACCGCCGAGCCCCTCGCGCTCGACGCGTACGCCGACTCGCGCCGCACCGGGTCCTTCCTGCTGATCGACCCCGCCGACGGGACCACCCTGGCGGCGGGCATGGCGGGCGAGTCCTTCGCCTCCAAGGCCGAAGAGGTACAGGCGGACGACGAAGGCTGGGACTTCTAGGCCATGCGGACCGACATGTACACCACCTTCGCCAAGGAGGGCGGCCGCGTCGGCAGCGGCTCCCTCGGCAGCGGCCAGGGAGGAGTGGCGCGATGTGCGTGATGACGTACGCGCACCGCATGCGCGCCCTCACCCCCCACCAGCCGCACCCGCCCCGGCTCCACCACCGAAGAACCGCGCCGTAAACGACAGACGGCGCGCCGAGAGGAAGTCCTCCCGTGCCTGCCATCCGTAAGAAGACCCTGTTCCGCCGCGGCGCCGTCGCCGCCACCGCCCTGCCCCTGCTGGTCGGCGTCCTCGCCTCCTGCGGCTACGGCTCCGAGGCGAAGAAGACGGAGGACAAGCCCGCCGGCGCCACCGCCGAGGGCGCCAAGGCGCTCTCCGCGTCCGAGGTCCGGATCGGCTACTTCCCGAACCTGACCCACGCCACCGCGCTGGTCGGCCTCCAGGAAGGCCTCCTCGCCAAGGAAC